>NC_013204.1:2252500-2417500 GCF_000024265.1 Eggerthella lenta DSM 2243
GCCACGTACCACATGCCTGCTCCTTTCCCTCGCACATGTCGAACCGCTCCGTCAAAAGAAAAGAGGATGAATAGCTGCGCCCCGCCGCCGCCCTCAGGCAACGGCCGCTCATGCAGAGCCGGCTGCGCATCTATTCATCCTCTTGTCGATCGACGGAACGCGCTTTGCGACGATTTCGCCTTCTCAAGATATGTAACGAGCCTTGCGACTCCCGTATTTGTTGCTCAAATACAACAATCACGGCGAAAGAAAAAGGCGACGAGCGCCCTTCCCTCCCTTAACGATCATGCAATGTTGTATATAGTCCGTTGTTATATACACAACATCCACGATACGCTGCGACGATGCGAAACATACTTCAAATAAAAGTCGGTCTGCGCATCAAGGATCTGCGAGCCGTCCACGATGTCAGCCAAGAGCGGTTCGCCAACAAAATCGGCATGGACCGCACCTATCTGGCCTCCATCGAGGTCGGGCAGCGCAACGTCACCCTGCAGAACCTCGCGAAAATCGCGAACGGGTTCGACATGACGCTTTCCGAGTTCTTCGAGGGTATTCCCCGCGTCGACCCAAATACCTGACCATTTCGATCAGCGGTTCGTTCGTCGCGGTCTTTATTATACCTACATGTTGTATAAACACAACAAAAAGGTAACGAATGACGCTAAATCCGCAACGAGCGGCATTGCCATACCAACGCCGTCCCGCAGCGCAACGGAATCGCGAGGCTCCGTCGCTGGTCGAGACGATCCCCTCCGTCAGTCCGCCGCCAAGGCGCACGCCTCTTGCTTGAAGAGCGGATGATCGGTACCCAGACCCTGAAGCTCTAACGAGACACCGGGAAGTTTGGCCGTGATCTCGAGGGTGCCGCCCAGGCTGGTGATGTAGCGCCGCAGCGTCTCCACCTGCATGACGTCGATGCTGCCGTTCTCCAGGTCGGAGATGCGCTTCTGGCTGACGCCCATCTTGGCGGCGACCTCCTTCTGCGTCATGCCGCACGCCTTGCGCGCCTGCTGCAGCTCATAGCCCTTGATCTTCGCCTCGACGAGAAGACGGCCTTCCTCCAACATTTCAGGAGTGATGTCAGGACGCGTTTCAAGAAATTCTTCGATGGAAAGGCTCTTCTTCATTTCTCATCCTCCAACTCGCTCAAATGCTGTCGGTAAAGCCTATCGGCTCTCGGAATAGCCCGCGCATACCAACGATTCCATCGCTCGCGGGTTCCGCCAGCCGATTTGTCGCCCGCCAGCAGCGTCACCGCACGCCGCTTCGGGTCGAACGCGAACAATATCCTGATCTCGCTTCTGCCGGAAGAAGGAGGTCTAAGCTCTTTCATGTTCTTGAACGACGAACCTTTCACCGTGTCCACAAGCGGCCTTCCCAGTCCTGGGCCCACATCGCGAAGCTCGTTCAGCGCCACCGTCACACCGATGATCGTCTCCTTATCCTGCTCCTTAAGCCATGGAGCTATCAGGCTCAGGTCAACTTCCCAGTTCCCCATAATATACCTCACACGTTATTTTATGTCCAGCATTCCTCCTCGTTCAATGATAGCGACGCGATCTCACGCGCAGATGGCAGGGATCTAGCGCGGGTTCCCCCTGAATCCAGCGCCTTTCCCACGCCGCCCCAACGCGGTTTCCACGCGCGGCACCTACGAATCCAACGCGGATTACACGCGGTTCACCGACAAATCCAACGCGGTTTCTATACGATTCAAAAGAGCCGTCGCCCCTGCAACACGAAAACGCCCCCTGTGCATCTTCGGGATGCACAGGGGGCGCAAGTAAAGCTGACTACATGAGTCCGCGATGCTTCCACCTTTGAAGCGCTCGTTGATCGCCTCCATGATGGCACCGTCCTGCGGTCGTTTCGCTCAGGATGGCAACGTGCGGAGCCCTGGCGGCTTCGTCCAGAACGACGAATCGCACGGGTTCCTTCGACAAGTGGCTCGATGGCCGAACGCCGGATCGCAAAATCAACCGCGCACCTCGACGGCGCTCCGCACGCCCTAGCGCTCAACCCACCTTCGGCCGCTTTCCTTCGCCCGGTACATGGCAACGTCAGCGCGATCCAGCAGCGAGCGAACGGTGTCATCCGGCCGCACGAAGCACACGCCGCAACTTGCCGCAAGCGAGAACGACCCCGCCTCAGCCTGGAACGCATGGCGCTCGATCGCGTCGATCTCAGCGAACAGACGCTCCAGATCGCCTTCCGAAAGTCCTTTCGGCGCGCACAGCACGAACTCATCGCCGCCGAAACGTCCGACCCACCCGTCGAAAGAGCGTGAGAAACTGCGCATCTTGCTCGCGAAGTACTGCAAGGCGTCGTCGCCGGCAATATGCCCGTACGTATCGTTGATCTGCTTGAATCCATCGATGTCGAGCAGAACCACGGCGGCCTCTCCCGCCGGCGATCCGCCACGTGCAGCCTGAACGAGAGATTCCAGCTCGTTGTTGATGAAGGTCTTGTTGTACAGCTTCGTGAACCCGTCGCGCACGGCGAGTTCGTTGAACTTCGTGATCATTTGGGTGATCTCGATGTTGTCGCGCACCTCGATGTCGGCCACCAGCAGGCTGTCCGTCACATCCTTGATCAGCTCGAGCACAAGCTCGGCGCCCTCTATGTCCATCGGCACGCTGGTTACGTGAAGCACGCGACCGTCGAGGTACTCGATCTTGAACACGGCGTCCTGCATCGTCAGGCAAGCGCGCGACGAGCAGTTGAGACACGGATCGTCCTGGTTCCACAGCTGGTAGCAGGGACCGTCGACCTCGATCAGACGATCCCCATCGCGGTCGTACGCGAACACCCGGTGGTCGCGCGGATCGACCAACCGGTAATAATCGAATCTCAGCAGGTCGGTCGCGGCGCTCGCAACCTCAGGATGGATGCTCGCGTACGGGAACACAGGCTACCCCAGCTCCGCCAGCTGCGCTTCCACGCGAGCCAGCTTGTCGGTCATCTCGGCATGCTTGGCGCGATCCTTCTCCACGATCTCGGGCGCGGCCTTCGCCAAAAAGCCCGGGTTCGACAGCTTCTTGCCCAGCTTCGCGGCGTCGGCGGCCAGCTTCACGCGCTCCTTCTCCAGGCGGGCGCGCTCGGCTTCAAAGTCCACCAGGCCCGACAGCACGATGTACACCTCGAGGCCCGGCGCCAGCGTCACGCTGGACTCGGCCGGCTTCTCCACGTCGGCGGCCATCTGAAGCGAGGCCACATTGCCCATGCCCTCGATCAGCCCGCGCTGCGCCTCCAAGCGCGCGATGTCGTCCTCCCCCGCTTTCACGGCCACGGCCAGCTGCGTCTTCGGCGAGATGCCGTAGCGGGCGCGCGTGCTGCGGATGGCCGATACCGTCTCGCACACCATGTCGATGGCACGCTCGGCATCCGCGTCCACGTACTGCGCCAGCGCATCGGCATCGGGCCATGCGGCCACGATGAGGTACGGCGCCTCCGTGCGGTCGATAGGCAGCTGCTGATAGATCTCTTCCGTCACGAACGGCATGATGGGGTGCAGCAGGCGCAGCGCCTGGTCGAGCACGAACACGAGGTTACGCTGGCACGCCGCGCGATCCTCAGGCGAGCCGTTCAGGCGCGCCTTCGAAAACTCGATGTACCAGTCGCAGAACTCGTTCCAGAAGAACGAGAACAGCTCGCGCGTGATCTCGCCGAACTCGAAGTTCCCGTACGCCTCGTCGACGCGGGCCACGAGCCCCGCCAGGCGCGAGAATATCCAACGGTCGGCCGGCGTCACGGGCTCGGGCGCGCCCGGCACGTAGTCGTCGAGGTTCATCGTCACGAAGCGCGCCGCGTTGCGGATCTTGTTCGCGAAATTGCGCGAGCTTTCCAGCTTCGCCTCGTTGAACTTGAGGTCCTGCGCACCCGTCACCTGCATGAGCAGGCCGAAGCGCATGCCGTCGGCTCCGTAGTCCTCCATGAGGCGCAGCGGGTCCACGCCGTTGCCGCGGCTCTTCGACATGGGCTTGCCGTCGGCGGCCATCACCGTGGGATGGATGATGACGTGCTCGAACGGGATGCGATCGGTGCAGTACATGGATGCCATCACCATGCGCGCCACCCACAAGCCCATGATGTCGCGAGCCGTGGACAGCACCTGGGTGGGATACGCCTGCTTCATCTGCGGCGCGTCCATGCCCTCCTCGGTCCAGCCCATCGTGGCGAACGGCCACAGCTGCGACGAGAACCACGTGTCCAGCACGTCCTCGTCCTGGCGCACGGGCTTCCCGCACACGGGGCACGTCTCGACGTCCTCCACCGACGCGTCCTCCCAGCCGCACTCGTCGCAGTAGAACATGGGGATGCGGTGGCCCCACCACAGCTGGCGCGAGATGCACCAGTCCTTGAGGTTGTCCAGCCAGTCGAGGTACACCTGCTTCCAGCGCTCGGGGTGGAACTGGATGGAGCCGTCCTCCACCACGCGCGCCGCGTCCTGCTTGAGGCCGTCCACGGCCACGAACCACTGCTCGGACTCCCAGGGCTCGAGCTTCGTGTGGCAGCGGTAGCACGTCATGACGGAGTGGTCGTGGTCCTCCACCTTCTCCAGCAAGCCCAGCTCGTCGAACGCGGCCACGACGGCTTCGCGGGCCTCGTCGCGGTCCATGCCGCTGAACGCGCCGAAGCCGTCCACCACGTGCGCGGTCTCGTCGAAGATATTGATGCGCTCGAGGCCGTTGCGCTCGCCCATCGCCCAGTCGTTCGGGTCGTGCGCGGGCGTGGTCTTCACGCAGCCGGTACCGAACTCCCTGTCCACGTGCCAGTCGGCGAAGATGGGGATCTCGCGGTCGACGAGCGGCAGTTTCACCGTCTTGCCCACGAGGTGCTTGAAGCGCTCGTCCTTCGGGTTCACCGCCACGCCCGTGTCGCCGAGCATCGTCTCGGGGCGCGTCGTGGCCACCACGAGGTACTCCAGGCCGTCCTCGGGCTCGGTCAGCGGGTAGCGCAGGTACCACAGGTGCCCCGCCTCGTCCACGTACTCGGCCTCGTCGTCGGAGATGGACGTCGTGCAGTGGGGGCACCAGTTCACGATGCGCTTGCCCTTGTAGATGAGGTCGTCGTGGTACCAGTCCACGAACAGCTTGCGCACGGCCTTCACGTAGGCCGGCTCCAGCGTGAAGTGCTCGTCGGCGTAGTCGCACGAGCAGCCCATGCCCTTGATCTGGTTCACGATGGTGGTGCCGTACTCCTTGTACCAGTCGTAGCACGCCTCGATGAACGCCTCGCGGCCGATTTCCAAACGGCTGATGCCCTGGTCGGCCAGCTTCTTGTCCACCTTGGTCTGCGTGGAGATGCCGGCGTGGTCGGTGCCGAGGATCCAGCGCGTGGGACGGCCCTGCATGCGGGCGCGGCGGATGCACGTGTCCTGGATGGTGTCGTTGAGGGCGTGGCCCATGTGCAGCACGCCCGTGATGTTCGGCGGCGGGATGACGATGGTGTAGGGCTGCCCCGTGCCCGCGCCCAGCTCGGGCGTGCGCTGGAAGTAGCCCGCGTCCATCCACGCGTCGAAAAGCGGGCGCTCGTGGGCGGCGAAGTCGTAGTCGATCTTCTTGCCGCTCTTGTCGTTCGTGTTATCGGCCATGATCTGCTCTTTCGTCCTCAAAGTCTCTCAAACCGAAAAGCGGGCGCGCCGCTCGTCCGCGATCCGCCCGCTCGTTTACCGTATCCTGCGCCCGCGCTACGCGCTTTGCAGGCTTGCCGCATCGCCCGCCGGAAGAGCTTCCGCCCCGTCCGTCGGCTCGATGTCGGGCTTTGTCTCCCCCGTGATGTCCGTCGCACGGATGGTCACCGTCGACGGGCCTTTCTGCTCGGGCAGGTCGTACATCACGTCCTGCAGCACGCGCTCGCAGATGGAGCGCAGACCGCGGGCGCCCGTGCCGTGCTCCACCGCTTCGTGAGCGATGGCTTTCAAGGCTTCCGGCTCGAACGTCAGCACGGAATCCTCGAACTCGAACATCTTGGTGTACTGCTTCACCAGAGCGTTCTTCGGCTCGGTGAGGATGCGCACGAGATCTTCCTCGGAAAGCTCGTTGAGCGACGTCACCACGGGGATGCGCCCCACGAACTCGGGGATCATGCCGTACTTGTTCAGATCCTCCGGCAGCACGCGCGCCAAAAGCTCGGCCTCGGCGTGCTTCTTGCTCTCGGGCAGCTCGGCGTTGAAGCCCAGGCCCTTCTTGCCCACGCGGTCGGCGATGATGTCGGCAAGCCCGACAAACGCGCCGCCCAGGATGAACAGGATGTTCGTGGTGTCGATATGGATGAGCTCCTGCTGCGGGTGCTTGCGGCCGCCCTGCGGCGGCACGCTGGCCTCCGTGCCCTCCACGATCTTCAGCAGCGCCTGCTGCACGCCCTCGCCCGACACGTCGCGCGTGATGGACAGGTTCTCGGCCTTGCGGGCCACCTTGTCGATCTCGTCGATGTAGATGATGCCGATCTCGGCGCGCGGGATATCGAAGTCGGCCGCGGTCATGAGCTTGAGCAGGATGTTCTCCACATCCTCGCCCACGTAGCCCGCCTCGGTGAGGGTGGTGGCGTCGGCGATGGCGAACGGCACGCGCAACGTGCGGGCCAGCGTCTGCGCAAGCAGCGTCTTGCCCGAGCCCGTGGGACCCAGAAGCATGATGTTGCTCTTCGCCAGCTCCACGTCGCCGTCTACGGCGTCCGCGCCCAGGCTGATGCGCTTGTAGTGGTTGTACACCGCCACCGACAGCGCGCGCTTCGCCTGCTCCTGACCCACCACGTGCTCGGAGAGCTCGGCGTACAGCTCGTGGGGCGTGGGCAGGTCGGCCAGCACGTCCTCCGGCGCCGGATCGGCGACCGAAGCCGTCACGACCCCGTCGCCCACCCGCGCGTGACGGCCCTCCTCGGCGTGGGAGAAGCCCTCCGCCATTGCTGCCTCGTCGTGGCCCGGAACGCTCAGCCCCAGGTCGCGCATCATGGCATCGGCGCACACGGAGATGCACTCGTCGCAGATGTAGATGCCGTTCGGCCCCGATATCATGGCCGCCACCTGATGCGGCTGCTTGCCGCAGAAGGCGCAGGCGATATCGGCGTCTCGGCCTTCGAATTCGTCGTCGCGTCTGTCGTTCATGTATCCTGTTCGCTTCTCTACTCGTCGGTGCTCGGCGCAACCGCGCGCGAGGTGGTGATGCGGTCGACCAGGCCGTAGGCGACGGCCTCTTCGGCGGTCATGTAGTTGTCGCGCTCGGTGTCGTTCTGGATGGTCTCCAGCGTCTGGCCCGTGTTGTCCGCGAGGATCTTGTTCAGGCGGTTGCGGGTCTTCAGCATAAAGTCGGCCACGATGGCGATCTCGGTCTGCTGGCCCTGCGCGCCGCCGGACGGCTGGTGGATGAGCACCATGGAGTTCGGCAGGCACAGGCGCTTGCCCTTGGCGCCGTTGGACAGCAGCACGGCGGCCATAGAGGCGCACTCGCCCAGGCAGATGGTGGACACATCGCACTTGATGAAGTCCATCGTGTCAAGGATGGCAAGACCCGCGGTCACCGAGCCGCCCGGCGAGTTGATGTACAGGGAGATGTCCTTGTCCGGATCGGCGCTCTCGAGGTGCAGCAGCTGCGCCACCACAGAGTTGGCCACGTTGTCGTCGATCTGCTCGCCCAGGAAGATAACGCGATCGTTGAGCAGGCGGGAGTAGATGTCGTAGCTGCGCTCGCCGCGCGGGGACTGCTCGATAACGTAGGGAATCAGTGCTGATTTGGGATCAAAGCTCATAAGGTTGCCTCGCTTGTCTCTTGCGGCCGCTCGGCGGCCTGCTTGCGTTTATGCCATAGTGAGGTTTATCGCTGCGCTGTGCAAGGCCGGGGTACCGTTTCGTTACCTCGAGCCGCCCGACGACGCGCGGATGCGCGGCCGGACGGCTCGATGTGCTCACGGTGCTATTCTGCGTCGTCGGCCTTGGCCTCGACGTCCTCGTCCTTCTTCGCAGCCTTCTTCGGAGCGGCCTTCTTGGCGGGCTTCTTCGCGGGCTCGTCGCCTGCGGCCTCGTCCTTCTTGGCCGTCTTCTTGGCCGCAGCCTTCTTGGCCGGCTTCTTTTCCTCGTCCTTCTTCTTCGAGAGGTCGAGCTCGGTCACGACGGCCTTGTCCATGATGTCCTTCACGGCCTTCGTGCGGATCACGCCCTGGCGCACCATGTGCAGCTGGCCGTTCGAGCGCCACTCGGCCTCCAGAGCCGCGGGATCCTCGACGCCGCTCTTCACGAACTCCTCGGTGACCTCCTCGGCCGTAGCCTCCATGCCGAAGTGGCGGGCCCACGCGTCAAGCGCGAGATCCTGCTTGGACATGTCCTCGGCCTGCTTCTTCACGTCCTCCTTGAACTGGTCGGGCGTGATGCCTTGCTGGGCGAGGTACACGTCGAAGGTCATGCCCTGGCTCTGCAGCTGCTGGAAGAAGTCCTGGATCAAGCTGGCCTCCGCGTCCTCCAGCATGGCCTCGGGGACGTCGCCCTCCACGCGCTCGGCGAGCGCGTACAGGCAGGCGTTCTCCTTCAGGCGCGGCATCATGTCGGCCTTCTGGCTGGTGACGGACTCGGCGATGCGCGCACGCAGGTCCTCGACGCTTTCGAAGCCCATCTGCTCCTTGGCCCACTCGTCGTTGACCTCGGGAACGATCTTCTTCTTGACGACCTTGACCTCGACCTCGAAGTTAATCTTCTCGGTCTTGCCGGCCAGCGCGGACAGCATGATGGGCGGATCGGCGGGCATGTCCAGCGTGAACGTAGCGGTCTGGCCCTTCTTCAGGCCCACCAGCTGCTCGTCGAACTCGGCCGGGAACAGGTTCGCGCCCAAGCCGTAGGGACGGTTCTCGGTCGTGAGCGACGGAATCTCCTCGCCCTTGTCGTCGGTGGCCTTCATGGCCAGGTCGATATAGCTGTCTTCCTTCACCTTCGTGGCGGCGGAAGCGTCCTCGAACGAGTAGTAGTGCTCGCGCAGGGCGTCGATCTGCTCGTCGATCTCGGCGTCGGTCGTGCCTTCGGCGGGCAGCTCGATCTCGACGGGCTCGTAGCTGGAGATCTCGATCTCGGGCTTCACCGTGACGGTGAACGAGAAGGTGTAGGGCTTGCCGGCCTCGACGAGGTCCGTCTCGTCGAATTCAGGCTTGGCGATGGGGTACAGGTCGCAATCGTCGATGGCGAGAGGATAGGTGCCGTTGACCACGTCGTCGGTGACCGTCGCGCGCACGGCTTCGGCGCCCAGGGCGTTGTCGATGATCGGGCGCGGGGCCTTGCCCTTGCGGAACCCGGGGAAGTTGTACTTGTTGGCGAAGTCCTTGTAGGTCTTCTTGATGCGGGCATCGATGTCCGCGGCATCGACGGTAACGGTCACTTTCGTGCGGTTATCTTCCAATGCCTCAACTTTTGTTTCCACGTAACTATCCTCCATCATTCATATGTCGCCTTGCGGCATCGTTCGGTGCGACTGCCTTGGCCTTCCCTTGCAGCGATGCGTTACGACCTGCAAAGCAAGCCAAGCACACCGAGACGGAATTATCGCACATATGCGCCCAGCCGGGAAGTAAAGATGAGGCAGGTTCACGAAGAACCGACGAAACCGGGACGCAACCAGGGTGCAACGGAAACGAAACCGGAGAACCGCCCGTTGAAAATTCCGCCAGCATCGAAAGTCATGCTACCATGAGACGACTTTCGACAAGGACGCAAGGAGCCCCTTATGCCCCAGGACCGCACCCTCAAAGCCATCAAATCCCGCAGCCGCAGCGAGCAGGTGTCGGTGGTCTCGCTGCTGCTCCTGCCGCTTTTGGGGATGTGCTGCCTGCTGATCCCCGACACCGTCACCGACGCGCTGCCGTATCTGCTGGGAGGCCTCATGGCGGTATCGGGCGCGGCGGGCCTCGTGTACGCGGTTGCGCACGCGAGCGGCGCGCGAGCCGACGCGCGCCGCCTCGCCGAGGAGCCGGCCGTGCTGGGACGGGCCGTGGTCATGTGCGTGCTCGGCGGCGTCATCCTCGTGCAGGGACATGCCTCCATCAGCTTCGTCGGCGTGATGTGGGGCCTCCTGGGCCTGTACAAGGCCGCCGACGAGATCGACGAGGTGGTGCACGCGCTCAAGGGAAGGAGGCCCTTCGCGTTGAAGCTGGCATTCACCGTGTTCGAGATGGTGCTGGCCGTGCTGCTTATCATCAGCCCGTTCGCGAACATCGAGCACCACGTGCTGTTGCTGGGCCTGGAACTGATCGCCTACCCCTTCCGGATCGAGTCGGGCGATTCTGGCAAGCTCACCGTCGAAACGGAAGCGTAGCGCCATTGGACGGCAAGGAAGACGCCTCTTACCCGAATCTCGAAGGTTACAAATCGATTTTGCCCTCCCGCTAATCGCCCGATCACGGTATCATGAAGCCGAAAGCGAAACGCACCCGAAACGCAGCAGCCGGAGGCTTCCATGCCCACCATCGATCTCAACATATTGCAGGAACGCGAGCTGGCGCGCTTGCTGGACTACGAGCGCGCAACGTGCACCGTCGACGGCGACCTCGTGTATCACTGCGCCTTCCCCTATCGCCCCGACGACGACCTGCAGGTAGAGCTCATCGCGCACGGCGCGCTCATGCAGAAAATCGACGACCGCCGCGGCACCGTGGTCACCATCACGTCGGACGGCTACTCCTACTTTCCCATGCTCAAACAGGAGGAAGAGGAGCGCAAGCGCCGCGAGCGTCGCGAAACGCGCCTCGTGGGCACCGCCGCTTTGTTCGCCGCCCTCAGCGTAGTCATAGGCTTTCTGTTGGGAAAGTTCTTCGCCTAGCTCGCCCGAACGCCGAAGCTGCGAGCCTTTTTCTGCTCATGCACGCTTTTGTCAAGCGTATGCGGGTCCAACGATGCGTTTAGCTTGACAAAAGCGTGCATGGGGAACGGATGCGCAGCCTTCGCTTCCCGCATTGGTCGAAGCGCGCCGCGACGTATCTTGATGGTGCGGGCGAAAGGACTTGAACCTTCACGAGTTTCCCCACCAGAACCTAAATCTGGCGCGTCTGCCAATTCCGCCACGCCCGCACGCGTTGCATCGCGCCCGAAAGCGCGCAGCGACCATGATACCAAAAACGGCGGGAAAGAAAACCGTCGTCCGAACGCTTTTCGTGCGCGCGCCCTCTTTCTGCTACTATGATGCGACTCAACGGGAAAGGAACGCATCATGGGAATCAAGAAGGTCGTCCAGGCGTGGAACTCGGTCAGCCTGGTGAAGCGCATCGTCATCGGACTGGTGATCGGCGGCGTGCTGGGCGTGGCGGTGCCGAACATCGAGGTCGTCGAGCTGCTGGGCACGCTGTTCGTGTCGGCGCTGAAAGGCGTCGCGCCGATTCTGGTGTTCTTCCTGGTTATCAGCGCGCTTGCGAACGCTCGTGCCGCCGGATCGATGAAAACCGTCGTGCTCCTGTACGTGGTGAGCACGTTCGTCGCGGCGCTCGTGGCCGTGGTGGCCAGCTTCCTGTTCCCCATCGAGCTCACGCTGAGCGCTCCGGCGGCCGACCAGAGCTCGCCGTCGGGCATCGGGGAGGTGCTGGGCGCGCTCGTGATGAACGTGGTGTCGAACCCGGTGGACGCGCTTATGAACGCGAACTACATCGGCATCCTGGCTTGGGCCGTGGTGCTGGGCATCGCGCTGCGCGCCGCGTCGCAGAGCACGAAGGACGTGTTCGCCAGCGTGTCCGACGCCGTGTCGCAGGTGGTGCGCTGGGTGATCTCGCTGGCGCCCTTCGGCATCTTGGGCCTCGTGTACACCACGGTGAGCGCGAACGGCCTGGAGATATTCACCGAGTACGGCCAGCTTCTGCTGGTGCTGGTGGGCTGCATGCTGTTCATCGCGTTCGTCACGAACCCGCTGCTGGTGTTCTGGGGCATCCGCAAGAACCCCTACCCCCTCGTGCTGCGCTGCCTGAAGGACAGCGGCATCACGGCGTTCTTCACGCGCAGCTCGGCGGCGAACATCCCGGTGAACATGGAGCTGTGCCGCAAGCTGGGGCTGGACAAGGACAACTACTCAGTGTCCATCCCGCTGGGAGCCACCATAAACATGGCGGGCGCTGCGGTGACCATCTCGGTCATGGCCATGGCGGCCGCCCACACCATGGGCGTGTCCATCGATCTGCCCACCGCCGTCATCCTCAGCGCGCTGGCAGCGGTGTCCGCCTGCGGCGCGTCGGGCGTGGCAGGAGGGTCGCTGCTGCTCATCCCGCTGGCATGTTCGCTGTTCGGCATCGGCAACGACGTGGCCATGCAGGTGGTGGCCATCGGCTTCATCATCGGCGTGGTTCAGGATTCGTGCGAGACGGCGCTCAACTCGTCGTCCGACGTGCTGTTCACCGCCACGTCGGAGTACCGCGAGTGGCGCAAAGCCGGCAAGGAGATCACGTTCGGCGAGGATGCGTTCAGCGAGAACGAGCTGGCGTAAGGGGAACGGTTCCTCTGCAAGAAGAAGGGCGGCTCCAGGGCCGCCCTTCTTCTTGCACGCGTTGCTATTGGTCGACCACCGTCACCGTATAGGCGTTGTCGCCGACGGTGAAGGGCTTCAACAGGTTCTCGACCAGCGTATGCGCCTGAGCCTTGGCTTGCTCCAGCATGTTGGCCTGGTTCACCTTGCCCTCGGCATCTTGCTGCGCCACCTTCAGCGCCTCGGCCGTGTCTTGCTTGTTCTCCCAGTTGAACAGCGCGAACGATGAATCGTAGAACTCGAGGGAGTTCGGGTCGATCTCGATGCCCAGAAGCTGCGGCGCCGGCAGGCTCACCGTGATGGCGTTGCCGCTGACCTCGACGCGGGCCTGCGCCAGATCCACGCCTGCGCGCACCTCGGCATCGTAGACCATGGTGAAGGCCTTCTTCGTGATGAAGTCGATGTCGCCGTTCTCGTAGCGCACGAGGCCGCGGTAGTCCAGCTTGGCCGTGGCAAGCTCGCTGCAATCGGACAGCTGCTCCTGGATGGACGTGGACGACAGCGAGATGCTGGGCTCGAACGTGCGCTGCACGGCGAGCGTTCCGAACACACCGGCCGCGATCAGCGCGACGGCGACGATAACCATGACTATCTTCTTCATGCCTCTCCTACCTCGTCAGCTTTCACGCTACAAGGATATCATGGGAGAAGAACCCGAAAACGCCGCCTCACGACTTCAACGAACGGTTGTTGCCCGACCGTCACGAGCCGGGATGCGCCGCCGCGTTCGTCCATTTCCGCGCCCGCGAGTTCGCACGGCATCGGGCAGGGAGTCCAAGTCCTCGACTTATGCGCGCCTCTGCCAAGAGGGCGCGGTATTCCGCTCGACGCCCCGAGCGCAGACCACGAGCCGTAATCGGGCGGCTCCCTGCGGCGCCGATGGGAAGCCTCCCTGTCGGCACCGCACGAGAAACCCCTCGCGGGCAATTCGCGCTTATCGGTCGAGGCGGGCGTAGGATTGGCCGTCGCGCTGCTCCACCTTGATGCCGTCCAGGTCGTCGAGATAGGGCCTGAACTGCGCGTAGCCCAGATCGCGCAGCTTGAACGTGCGGAACTTGCCGCGCACGCGCTTGCCCAGCACGGACAGCGCGATCCCCTCCGGCTCGGCGGCGGCCACGGTCTGGCGGATGAACGCCTCGGGGTCGGACGGGGCAGCGGCGCCTTCGGCGACAGCCTTCGCAGTCGCTTTGGCTGGACGCTTCGGTGCGCGCTTCGCGGGCGCTTCGGACTCCCGCTTCGGCGCTTCCCCGACGGGCTCCTCCTGCGTCGCCGTAGCCTCGGCGACCGGCTGCTCGGCCTTGGGGGCCTTCGCCCTCGCGGGCTTGCGCTTCGGCTTCGCAGCGGGCTTCTGCTCCTCGGTTGGCGCGGCGGCCTGGGCAGGCACCTCGCCGTCCGAGCGCTCACCCTTCTCGGTCTGCTTCTTCCCCGCCTGCTTGCGCCCTTCCGAGCCTCTCGAGCGAGAAGCAGCCGCGCGCATGCGGGCGGCACGTCCGGGACGGTTGTCCGAGGGAGGCTGCTCGGCAGGCTCGGCTTCGACGACAGGTTCGGCCAGACGATCATGCTGCTCGCCTGCGGGCTCCGCTGAGAGTTCCGGTTCCTGAACCGGCTTCTCCTCGGTAGCCTCGGATCCCTGCTGCGCCGCGACCTGATCCTTGCGACGACGCGGCTGACGGCGCGACGCGGGCTTCTTCTCGACCGGCTTCGCCTCAGCGGCGCCCTGTGCGTCCGTCGATCCTTCAGATTCTGCAACCGGCGCGTCTTTCACGTCGTCGGCCTGCTTGGTCTCGGGTGCCTGCTCTGCCTCCGGGGAAGCGTCCTTCGGAGCGTTCGCACCCTCAGCCAGCACCACGGCCACCGAGCTGCCGTCCTTGATGATCTGCACGCTGGCGAACTCGTCGAGCAGCTTCGACAGCAGGTTCGTGCCGTAGCTGCGCACGTCGAAGTCGGGGTAGCGCTTCAGCAGACGGCTGCCCACCTCTCCGAGCCCCGTCGACTTGCCGTTGTTCTGGTTGTCCGTGATGATGTTCACCACGGCCTGCTCGATCTCGTCCTTGCTCATGGTGGTGGTTCCAGCGCCCTGGCCGTTCGACGACGAGCCCTGGTCGTGACGGTTCCTGTTGCGTCCGCCCGACTTGCCGCCCGTGTCGCCCAGCAGAAGCTCCAGCGTGGTGAAAATGTCGCATGCCTTTCTGAACGGCGTGGGCGTCTTCTTCTCGCCCATGCCGATGACCGTGAGGCCGCTTTCGCGGATACGGCTGGCCAGACGCGTGAAATCGCTGTCGCTCGACACGATGCAGAAGCCCTCCACCGAGCGCGTGTACAGGATGTCCATGGCGTCGATGATCATGGCCGAGTCGGTGGCATTCTTGCCTTGAGTGTAGCCGAACTGCTGGATGGGCGTGATGGAGTTCTCCAGCAGCGCGTCTTTCCACTTGGCATGGAGCGTGAGCGTCCAGTCGCCGTAGATGCGCTTGTAGGTGACGGTGCCGTACTTCGACAGCTCGTCGGTGATGGGCTTTATATATTTCGCCGACACGTTGTCGGCATCGATCAAAAGTGCGAACCGCTTTTCAGACGATTGCTTGATATCCACGTAGTGCTCCTCATTCCGATTGCGGGAGGGCCGGATGCCCTGCCCCTCGGGCGTCGACTCTTCTTCGGGCGCCGCGCTAGGCAGCCGTTTTCGACGTCTTGGATGATTCTATACTACTTGAAAGCAAGCGATCGACAGGCGTTTGCAAAATGGTTGATACATTTTGCTCATATTCCTCTTGCACTCCCGGTAGAAAATCCGTATACTACCACCTTGCGCCTTGGTGGGTGTAGTTCAGTCGGCTAGAACGCCAGATTGTGGCTCTGGAGGTCGTGGGTTCGAGTCCCATCATCCACCCCAGCGCGAGTTTGAAAAAAGTACTTGCAATTGCTGGAAACATGCTTTAAAATAATCCAGCGCTTTGCGCACTTGGAACTTTGACATAGGCGTTATTTCTGGACTGTTAGCTTAGTTGGTAGAGCAGGGGACTCTTAATCCCAAGGTCCGGGGTTCGAGTCCCCGACAGTCCACCATTTGAATTCTAAAGGTCAGACATCATGTCTGGCCTTTTTCATTTTCCCCCTTCTCCTCTGAATTGTGGGCACCTTGTGTATGATGGCGGAAGCATCTGCGACAAAACGCTCCTTCGCGCGTGTTGGTAGCGGAAAGGAGATGGGATATGGATGTAGGTTGCGAGGCTCTGGGAGCCGGAACGTCCCGGAGCGACCGTCCGCTTGCTGCAGCGAACGGACGAAAACCGCACGCTGGCCAGCCGAGCGGAACCGTGCACGTCCTCGACGCCGTGGCGCTCGAAAGCGCCATGGAGCGCTGGGGCGACACCGTGCTTCGCTTGGCTACCAGCCGCATGGGCAGCGTCGCCGACGCTGAGGACGTGTTTCAAACCGTGTTCATGCGCCTGCTGCAATCGAGAGAGCGGTTCACCGACGACGAGCATCTGAAGGCGTGGCTTCTGCGCGTGACGATCAACTGCTGCAACGACGTGCACCGCAGCCCCTGGAGCAAGCGCCGCGCCGAGCTTGACGATGCCACGCTGTCCACGTTGCGCGCCTCCGAGCTGGACGAGCCGGGACGCGAAGCGCCCGACGACGCTTTCGGCAACCGCAACCTCGAGCCCGGCGACTTGGCCGCGGCTCTCGCCCGCCTCACGCCCCAGCAGCGCACCGCCGTGCACCTGTTCTACTTCGAAGGATATGCAACCGACGAGATAGCGCAGATCACCGGCGAGCGCTCAGGCACCGTCCGATCCCACCTCCACCGCGCGCGCAAGGCCCTCAAGATCAATCTAGGAGCGCACTCATGAACGAAAACGATTTCCGCAAGGAGTACGAGCGCATGCAGCACCAGGTGCGCGCGTCGTCCGATCTCAAAGAACGCACGCTAGCCGCCGCCGAGCGGGCAGCCGACCGCTTCGCCTCCTCCGCTCAGCCGGTCGCGACCGCGTCAGCCAAGCGCCCACATCGGCGCGCCGGATCGCGCAGCGGCGGCGTCGCAGTTGCGCGTCGCTGGGGTCTGCCCGCCGCAGCCTGCCTCGTCGCCGCGGCCATCGTCGCCGGCGGCGTGCCCATGGTCATGGGCGCGATGGACGCGGACGGCCATACGGCCATCTCCCTGAGCGACGCCCAACAGGCAAGCGGCTTCGCCGTGCGCGCCTACGCCTCCGACGGCAGCGCGCCGCTCGCGCCCGGCGAGGGGGGCACCGTTGCGTTCGACCGCGACTTGGGCTACCGCTTCTCAGGAGGCGACGACTACAAAGTGAGCGGCTTCTTCACCGGCTGCCTCTTCCACGTTGAGGGCGAGGGCATCTCCCGCGTGCAGGCGAACCTGACGGGCGGAGCCCTGTACCGCGTGACGTTCGAAGACGGACCGACCGACCCCGACGACCCGCGCATGGGCGAGCTGGCAAGCTGGAAGCCCACGGCGCGCGGTACCGGCGAGTACTACGGCGGCTACGATTTCGTCGGAAGCTCCATGCGGAACGGAGAGAGTAAGCTGAGCCTCGCGAAGCTCATGGGTTCCACCATCGACGTCTCCGCAAGCGACGACCCCGGCATCGCGGACGGCACGACGAGTTTCGGCCTCTGGACGAACGAGGGCGAGCCTCCTGAAAACATCATGGGCGACCTGCAATCCCCCGTCATCGACCTGTTCGAAGGACAGACGCTCACCGTCACCGTGACGTTCGAGGACGGGCGCACGTCCACCCAGGCCATCGAGCTGCACGCGGCCAACTTCGAGACCGAAATGGTCGACGGCACCCCCCGCCTGACCACCCGTCTCGCCGCAGACGACGCCGAAGCCCCCTCGGCAGCGAAATCGCTCTACGGCATCGTGGTGAAAGCGGGAAGCGGCCCGTTCCCCTTCCCGCTCGACGACGCGAACGACCGCGCCGACGAAGTGCTGCCCGCGTCGACCATCGAGCGCCAGGACGATACCTGGCGGGCAACCGTCGAGGAGAACGGCGCGCGCGTCGACGCGACCCTGCCCGAAAACGCGCTCACACCGTCCGACGGCGAAGTCGCGTTCGACTTCGGATACGAAAGCACCGGCTCCTCTCACCCAGACTCCGAAAGCTCGCAACAGCCGACCGCGCGCTTGGCCATGAGCTCCCCTTCCATCTCGCTCTCCGACACTCTTCCGGGCGGAAAGGCGCTCGACGACTGCCTCTTTGTCGTGGACGGATGGCTGGGCAACGCGCGCTACATGGACAAATGCTCGCGCGAGGTGTGGGGCTACGGCTACAACGACGACGGCACGCTTACGAGCGACGACTACCGTTACGCGTCCACGACGGTGACGCTGCGCAACCTTGAAGATACGGCCGTCCCCGTTTGGACGCCCGTGCTCTACGATTTCGCCCTGCGCAACGATGACGGAACGCTCGACATGGTGCGGACGGGTTACGATCTGGACTTCGAGGCAACGGGCGACACCGTGCCCTCCGACGACCCCCAGCACGTCGTCATCGCGCCGGGCGGCACAGTGCAGCTGACCGTGGTGCGCGTCCTGCCCACGTACGTCCTGGAGAGCGGAAACCTGGTGCTCGTGCCGACCGACGACGGCAGCCCGTTCTCCCAGGCCTTCTCCCTCGGCGGGCAGATCTAGCTGCCCCGCCGCTTCATCGCGGAGCCCCCGCAGACTCGGCCTGCGGGGGCTCCTTCGCTCCCCCCCCTATTCGCGCACGAGCTTCCGGGCGCCGACGTACGTCACCGCGAAGTAGGCGCCGTACACCGCCAGGAACGCGCCGGCGCAGGCCAACGCCATCGACGTGATGTCGAGGTGCCCGAACACGGCCACGACGTCGGTGACCACCACGAGCGCGCACGCGGCGTGCGCGACGGCCAGCAGCAGCGGGAACAGGAAGTACACGAGCACCTGAACGAACAGCGCGCTGCTGATCATGCCCTCGGGAGCCCCCAGCTTTCGCAGCAGCCCGTAGCGCTGCGCGTTATCGGAAGCGTCGGACAGCTGCTGGATGGCGAGTATGGCCGCACAGGCGATGACCAGCACGAAGCCCAGGTAGATGGCCAGGTACGCCACAATGGTGGACAGGCTGATGCTCTGGTCGATCACCTCGGCGCGCGTCATGGACAGCGTGATCGGCCAGGTGTCGGGGTTGTCGGTGTCCGCCACGGCGTCCATCATCTCGCCGAACGCGGCCTCGTCCTCGTCGCTTGCGCACTGCACGTCGAGGACGGACTGGAGGATCGCCGATCCTGCCGGCACCGCCTCGTCGGGCACCACGAGCGTGCCCGTGTTCATCGGAAACGGCGTGGTCTGCAGGCTCTCGCCCCGGAATTCGGCCACGCGCAGGTCGCGCCCGCCCACGGACAGCACGGTGCCGCGATCCACCGCGTCGCGGTAGAACCCGCTCGTGATGTCGGAGTCGCTGAAAACCGCGCACTCCCCCGCGCCCAGCTCGAGCGCCGGTCGACCCGCCAGCTCGAGCGCGGCGTTCACCTGCGACAGCTTCGCCAGGTACACGGGGTACGCGCCGTAACCGCTGTTGACGGACGCGCCCGCGTAGTCGGACAGCTTGAGGCCGCTCGCGCGCTCCACGTCGTCCATCACGAGGCCGTCGGCCGGATCGACCAAAAAGTCGATCTGCGCCGTGCGGGACGCCGCCGCATCGAAGTCGCCCGCGCCCACGGCCGCCACGCTCGCGCGCAGCCCCGCGGCCATATCGTAGCCCTGCCGCTCGGCGAAGGCCCCGAATTCACCCAGTTCGGCAGGCTGATAGCCCGCCTCGGCGTTGTACGAGCCGAACGACGTGGACACGCTGGCGCTGTAGCCGGTGCTCTTGTCCAGCGAGCCGTCGATGGCGTTGCGGATGCCGATGCCGCCGCACACGCTGGTGATGGCCAGGAACAGCACGAGGCACACCACCGACAGCGACGCGAACGCGGTGTTCACCTTCGCGTTCAGCTGCCGCAGCGCGAACATGTTAAGCCCGCGCAGGTACAGCGGCTTGATCAGCTGTACCAGCTTCAACAGGAAGCCCGACAGCGCGTAGAAGAACAGCACCGTGCCTGCGCACACGAGCAACGTGGCCGCCGCGAATTCGGGCGAGGGCTCCATCAGCCCGTTGTCGATGAGCAGCTTGTACGACACGCCTATCAGCACGAGCGACGCCGCGAACAGCGCGAGCGACAGCGGCAAGCTGGTCAGCCGCATCTCCTCGTTCTTACGCTGCGCGTGCAGAAGGTCGATAAGCTTCGCCCGCGCCACCGTGCGCGCGTTCAACAGCGCGGCCGTCAGGAAGATGGCCGCGAACACGATGGCGGTCTTCGCCAACGCGTCGGCCGAGAACACGAACGCGAAGCCGCCCGCCTCGGCCACGTCGGCCTGGAACAGCGCGCTCGTCAGCTGCAAGAGAAGCTGCGACAGCCCGATGCCCACGACGAGCCCCGCCGCAAGCGAGGCCGCGCCCGCGATCAGCGATTCCAGCGCCACGATCTTCACCACGTCGCCCGTGCTCATGCCCAAGGCGAGGTACACCCCGAACTCGCGCTTGCGCCGCTTGATGAGGAAACTGTTCGCGTACACCACGAGGAACACGAGCACGAACGCAATGAACACCGACACGCCGCCGATGACCATGCCCAGCAGATCGAACATCTTGCTTTGCGTCTCGGAGAACGCGAGCACGCCCTGCTGGGCCGTCATGGAGTTGAACGCGTAGAACACCGCCACGCCCAGCATGACCGTGAGGAAGTAGATGCCGAAGTCCGCCAGCGACTTGCGCACGTTGCCGAGCGCGAGCCTAGCAAGCATGGCGCGTCACCTCGTCCGCGGCATCGTCCTCGCCCGCGCCGCCCATGCTGGAGACCACGTCCACGATGCGGCGGTAGAACGCCGAACGCTCCGTGCCGTTACGGCGCAGCTCGCCGTACAGGCCGCCATCCTTGATGAACACGATGCGGTTGCAGTAGCTGGCCGAGAACGAGTCGTGCGTGACCATGAGGATGGTGGATCCCCGCTCGTTGAGGTGCGCAAGCGATTCGAGCAGCTGGCGCGCCGATTTCGAATCGAGCGCGCCGGTGGGCTCGTCGGCCAGCACAAGATGCGGGCGGGTCACCGTGGCGCGCGCCGCGGCCACGCGCTGCTTCTGGCCGCCGGACATCTGGTAGGGGTACTTCTGCAGCACATCCTCGATGCCCAGCGTGCGCGCCGCCTCACGCACGCGCGGGTCGATCTCGCGCACGGGCGCCTTCTGGATGGTCAGCGCCAGCGCGATGTTCTCGTACGCCGTGAGCGTGTCCAGCAGGTTCGAGTCCTGGAAGATGAAGCCCAGGTCCTCGCGCCGGAACTTCGCCAGCTCCTTGCCAGCGAGCGCGGTCACGTCGCGCCCGCCGACGACGATGGTGCCGCTCGACGGCTTGTCGATGGTGGCCAGGCAGTTCAGTAGCGTCGATTTGCCCGACCCGCTGGGCCCCATGATGCCGGTGAACTCGCCGCACGCCACCGCGAAGCTCACGCGGTCGAGCGCCTGCGTCACGCTGCCGTCGTGCTTGCGCCCCTCGGCGCCGTAGCGCTTGCTGAGAGCGCGCACCTCCACCACCGTCGACGCGCCGACGTCCCTTGCATCCATATTCAGCTCCTTCTTCTCGTTTTGCTCCTGCTCCCAGGTTACGAGCCGCTCCTTACAGCGCCTTGCAGCGCGCCTTGCGGCTTCCTTACCGCACCTTGCGGCTGCCTTACGATACGAAGAAGCGGATTACCGCGCTCGGCCGCATGTGTCATACTGGCAAGCACGAAAGAGAAAGGGGTTCGACGATGACCGGCGCATTCGGCATGGTGGAGACGCACTTGCGCGGCAAGCGCATCCTGCTGGTGGACGACGAGCGCGAGCTGGCCGACATGGTGGCCACCATCTTGCACGGCGCGGGGTTCGCCTCCGTCGACATCGCGAATTCCAGCGCCGAAGCGCTCTCCTCGATCGCGGCGCGCAGCGCCTCCCCCGAGCACGCGTACCAGCTGTTCGTGCTCGACGTGATGATGCCCGGCATGGACGGCTTCGAGCTGCTCGGACGCATCCGTCAGCTGCCCGCGCACACCTCGACGCCCGCGCTGTTCCTCACGGCGAAAGACGAGCCTTTCGATCGCGTGTCGGGACTCACGTTGGGCGCCGACGATTACATCGCGAAGCCGTTTCTGCCCCAAGAGCTGGTGCTGCGCATCGCCGCCGTGCTGCGCCGCTGCTATGCCGCCGAGAACCCGCTGTTGGAGCTGGCTGCGAGCCGCGTGAACTTCGCCACCGCCGAGGTGGAGCGCGCCGACGGGCAGACGGTGCCGCTCACCGCCAAAGAACACGAGATCCTGAGCGTGCTCGCGCGCAACGCCGGGCGCATCGTCACCATCGATTCCCTGTGCGAGGCGTGCTGGGGCACGTCGTTCGGCTACGAGAACTCGCTCATGGCGCACATCCGTCGCCTGCGCGAGAAGATCGAGGCAGACCCGTCGGCGCCGGTTTCGCTCGTCACGGCGCGCGGACTGGGCTACAAGCTGGTCGAGCGCGGCTAGCTCATGGGCCGCGCCCCTCGCACATCTGCTCGAGACCGTCGCACAAGGCGACCGGCGGGCTTCGCGCGCTTCTTCACCAAGCAGCTGCTGCTGTTCGTGGCGCTGGCGCTGCTCATCGTGGTCATCGACTTCTTCCTGTACGCCGTCATCGCCTACCGGGAATCGAACTCGAACTTCAACGACGGCACGCCCGCGTCCACGACGCGCGCAGTCGACCAAGCTCTCGAGCAGGATGCCGACGGCTCATGGACGCTTGGGGAGAACGGCCTGGAGGCGCTCGGCCAGCAGGACGCCTGGGCGCTCGTCATCGGGACGGACGGCGCGGTGGCCTGGTCGCAGGACAAGCCGGAGGACGTGCCCGACCGGTTCAGCGTGAACGACGTGGCGATGGCAGCGCATTATGCGGCCGTCGCCGACTATCCGGCGTTTTTCTGGGATCGGGACGACGGCCTGCTGGTCGTGGGTTTCCCGAAGAACGAGTTCTGGACGATGACGCTCACCTACCCCGCGTCGACCGTGCGCAACTTCCCGCTGTACGTGCTGCTGATATTCGCAGTCGACCTCGGGATCTTGTACACCATCTACGCGGTGTCGCGTCGCCGGACGCAAAACGCCGTGGCTCCCATCGCCGAAGCGCTCGACGCGCTGTCTGACGGGCGCGCGGCCGAGCTGCACCTCAAAGGGGATCTGCGCGACATCGGCGACCAGATCACCGAGACGAGCGCCGTCATCGAGCAGAAGGACGCCGCGCGCGCAAGCTGGATTCGCGGCATCTCCCACGACATCCGCACGCCGCTGTCGATGATTCTCGGCTACGCCGACGCGCTCGTGCAGGACGAGGGCGCAGCCGAAGAGGCGCGCGCAAGCGCGCGGGTCATCAGAGCGCAGGGGCTCAAGATCAAGGACCTCGTCACCGATCTCAACACCGCCTCGCAGCTGGACTACGACATGCAGCCGATGCGCCTGGAACGCGTGCATGCGGCGCGCCTGCTGCGCACCGTGGCGGCCGCGCATGCGAACAGCGGGCTGGACGAAGCGCATCCTATCGAGCTCGACATCGCAGAGGACGCGCTGAACGCGGTGGTGCTGGGGGACGAGAGGCTGCTCACGCGCGCGGTGGAGAACGCCATCTCCAACGCGCGGCTGCACAACGAGCAGGGATGCACGATCAGCGTCGAACTGGCGCTGCGAGACAACGCGTACTGCACGATCCGCGTGAGCGACGACGGTGCTGGAATCGCGGCTGCCGACCTCGCCGCGCTCGAAGCGCGCCTCGCGCGCTCGCGCACGGCGCGCAGCGCGGCTGGGTCGTTCAACCGCGATCACGGCCTGGGGCTCGTTCTGGTCGACCGCATCGCCCGCGCGCACGAGGGATCGCTCTCCCTCGACGGCGCGCCGGGCGAAGGCTTCTCCGTGACCCTCGCCCTCCCGCTGGCGTAGCGACGGAAGGGTTTACGCTCCGCAGACGCCGATGCCGATGAGGCCGGGGCCGGTATGCACCACGAGCACGGGGCTGATCTGCCCTTCGTACCAGGCGTCCACGTTGTGCACGCGCTGCTCCAGCTCGTGCTTTACTTCGGCCGCCTCCGCAGCGGCATCGCCGTTCACCACGGCCATCGTGCAACGCGGATACCGCGCCGCTGCCTCCTCGGCGCAGCGCATGGCCTTCTTCAGCGATTGACGGCGACCCTTGGCCTTCGCCACGGTGCAGTACACGCCCTTCTCGTTGCAGGTGATCACCGGGCGCATGTCCAGCAGACTGCCCACCGCGTACGTCACGTTGCCTATGCGGCCGCCCTTATGCAGGTATTCCAGCGTGTCCACGCAGAAGAACACCTTCGTGCTCTCCACGATGCGCTCGCTGTCGCGTCGCAGGTCGTCGAGCGTGGCGCCGTCGGCCAGCCTGCGCGCCACCGCAAGCGCGACCAAGCCCGCGCCCATGCCGATGTTCTTCGTGTCCACGATGCAGCAGTCCAGCTCGGGCATCCCGACGGTGATCGATCGCATGAGCTCGCATGTGGCCGACAGGCCGCTCGAGATAGTGACGATGACGGCCTGCTCGTAACCGTCGTCCACGACGCGCTGCAGCACCTCGCGCGCAATCGCAGGAGTCGGCGTGGACGTAGTGGGGATCTCCTCGGAGAAGCGGTCGTATACCTGTTGCGGCGTGATGGTCACTTTATCGAGAAAGCTCTCGCGTTCGTAGTTCACCTGCAACGGCACGACGTACATGCCGTACCGCTCGACGTCCGCCGGCGGCACGTCGGTGCACGAGTCGATGACGAGAGCGATGCGAGAGGTGTCCATGCGACCTGCTTTCGTTCGTCCGGGCATCGCCCGGGTTACTATCTAGTATCAATAACTAGATTATTGGTTGAAACGTACTATGTCAAGCAGTTCTAAAGATTGACTCCAAACGGTCGCCTTGCTATGCTCGTTTTGTTTCCTCCGCACGCGCGCGAAAGGCTCCTTCATGAACGACGCATCCGTCAGCACATCGACCTATGCCGAGCATCTCGTCTCCCTGCACCTCCCTCGCTACGACGAGATACCCTCCATCGACCTGTACATGGACCAACTGGTGGGTTTTCTCGAAGACACGCTGGCTCCGCTGTACCAGCCCGGCGAGAAGATCATCACGCGTTCCATGGTGAACAACTACGTGAAGCAGGGCGTGCTGGCATCGGCCGCAGGCAAGAAGTACACGCGCTCCCACATCGCATACCTCATCGTCATCTGCACCCTTAAGCAGACGTTCTCCATAGCGGAAATCGACCGGCTCATCCGCATGCAAATCGCCAGCTTCGACACGCGCGTGGCCTACGACTACTACTGCGATGCGTTCGAAGCCGCGCTGCGAGCGTTGTTCGCAGCCCTTCCAACCAGCCCGAAAGGCCTGATGAGCGGAGAAAATGAGGGGGATTTCGAGCGGGATCTGGTGCTGGCTTCCACGGCGGCTGTCGCCTACACGCTCTACATCAAAGCGAGCATCGCCGTAGCGGGCGGGCGGCCCAAATAACGCCTTCCGCTCATTTCGTGCGCAAAGCCGAGCGGATGCGACCGGCTCGGTTACAATAAAAGGGTTGATCCCATCCCAACGAATGGAGGAGCCCTTGGAAGCGCTCATGCTCGCCCTGCTCTTGCTGGCGGCCGTCCTCGTCTCGTCGGTCATCGACCAGCTGGTGCCCAAGATCTCCTCGCCCCTCATACAGATCCTGCTTGGCCTCGGCATCGCGCTTCTCGCTTCCTCGCAAATCAAGATCGAACTCGATGACAAGCTGTTCCTCGTGCTGTTCATCGCTCCTTTGCTCTACGACGAGGCCAAGAACATCGACAAGGCATCGCTGTGGCGCAACCGCAAGCCCGTGCTGTCGCTGGCCATCGGACTGGTGCTTGCCACGGCGCTCGTCGTGGGGTTCGCCGTCCACTGGCTCGTGCCGTCCATCAGCTTGTTCGCCGCTTTCGCGCTGGGCGCGGCGCTCGGCCCGACCGATGCCGTGGCGGTAGCGTCGCTTTCCAAGGAAACGAGCATCTCCTCACGTTCCAAGAGCATTCTCGAAGGCGAGTCGCTCATCAACGACGCCTCGGGCATCGTGGCGTTCCAATTCGCCATCGCAGCCGCCGTCACCGGCACGTTCTCCCTCGTCGACGCCACAGCCGACTTCCTGTTCAGCTTCTTCGGCGGTATCCTCATGGGCATCGCCCTGGGCTACCTGGGCAACTTCCTAGTGCGCAAGGTTCGCTCGTGGGGCCTGGAGAACACGACCTTCCACGTGTTGTTCGAGGTGTTCACGCCGTTCATCGTGTACCTTGTGGCCAACGCGCTGCACACGAGCGGCATCCTGGCCGTGGTGGCGGCAGGTCTCGTGAACGTCATCTCGCCGCGCATCATCGGGCCGTCCATCTCGCGCATGAACATCGTCTCGACAAGCGTCTGGCGGGTGCTGTCCTTCGCGCTCAACGGCGTGGTGTTCGTGTTGCTGGGCACGCAGCTGCCGCTCGCCTTTCAAGGAACATGGGAAAGCACGGCCGTTTCGAACGACAAGCTCATCGCGTACGTGCTGGGTCTCGCCTTCATCGTGATCTTCGCACGATTCGTTTGGGTGATGGCCATGGAATGGGTGCACAGCCGCGCCGAACGCGCAGATCGCCCGTTCGGGTTGGAGAACGTGCGCACGGCTGCCGTCATGACCCTGGGCGGCCCGAAAGGAGCCATCACGCTGGCCGTGGCGTTCACCATATCCTACGCGGTGCCGCAGCGCGACCTCATGATATTCATGGCCTGCGGCGTGATCGTAGTAACCCTGCTTCTGGCCACGTTCGTCGTGCCCCTGCTGGCACCGAAGAAGCCGCCCACCGACGAGGACCTGCGCTGCGACGAGACCGAGGTGAGCATCGAGATACTGCGCACCGTCATCGAGGACTTGGCCGCGCGCCAGACCGCCGAGAACCGTGCGGCCACGCAGATGGTGATCCGCTCCTACAACGACCGCATCGCGCGCATCAAAAGCCGCAACGACATCGAGGACGAGCCGAACACGGCCCTGCGCCTGCAAGCGGTGCGCTGGGAGCAGGAGCTCGCGCTCAAGCTCATCGACGACGAGGAGATCTACCCCATCATCGGCTACCAGTACCTCAGCCGCCTCGCCCGCATCGAGAACATGCTGAAGCATCATCGAGGCCGCTGGTCGGCTCAGAACTTCATGCTGCGCCTGCGAGCCATAGCGCGCTCGGGATGGCACCGCATCGTCGCCGGACTGCCCGGCATCAACGTCACGGAACGCGTGCAGGCCATCCGCGATCTGCAGATGCAATGCGCCGAGCACGTGGTGGAGCGCCTGCAGCAGAAGCTGGCCTCCCCCGAATCGGACGAACCGGCCGAGGACGTCAGCACGCTCTTGCTGGAATACCAGCGTTCCATCACGGCCTTGCGCAATGCCAACCCGTCCATCACCGCCCTCACGAACACGGCAAGCAAGGCCCAAGACATCGAACGCTACGGCTTGCGCCTCGAGCTCGAGCAGATCCAAGCGCGCTACGAAGACGGCGACCTGTGCCGATCCTCGTACAAGCGCCTGCGCGAGAATGTCGCCCTGATGCAGGTCGACCTGGAGGACAACGTATAAAAAAGGCCGCCCATCGGGCGGCCTTCCTTCGAACGAAACCTACATCTTGGCCGGAGCGGAAACGCCCAGCAGGTCCAGCGTCTTGGCCAGCACGATGCGCGTGGCGTCCACGAGGGCAAGACGCGCGTTCGTCACAGCCTCCTCCTCGCCGATGACGTGGCAGTTCGTGTAGAACGAATGGAACAGCGAGGCCAGATCCTGAGCGTAGTGCGTCAAACGGAACGCCGCGCGGTCGCGAGCCGCCTGAGCCACGAGCGGGCCGAAGTCGTCCATCTTGCGCATCAGCGCCAGCTCGGACTCGTGCGTGAGCGGCGAGAGGTCCACGTTCGCCGGGATCACCTTCGAGGCCAGCTCGTCCATCGACATGTCGCCGTTCGCGGCCGCTTCGGCATCGGCCGGGTCGGCCGCCTTGCGCAGGATCGAGCAGATGCGCGCGTGCGCGTACTGCACGTAGTACACCGGGTTCGACGCGTCCTTCTTCTTCGCCACCTCGATGTCGAAGTCGATGGGCTGGTCGGAGGACTTCGCCAGCATGAGGTAGCGGGTGGCGTCCACGCCCACCTCGTCGATGAGCTCCTCGAACGTGATCATCTCGCCCGTGCGCTTCGACATGCGCACGGCCTCGCCGTCGCGGAACAGGTTCACCAGCTGGCCGAGCATGATCTCGAGCGCGCCGGGCCAGCCCCACGCGGCCAGCATGGCCTCGCAGCGGGCGATGTAGCCGTGGTGGTCGGCGCCCCAGATGTTGATGAGGTGGTCGAAGCCGCGCTCCATCTTGTTGTAGTGGTACGCCACGTCGCTCATGAAGTACGTCATCTCGCCGTTGGCCTTGATGAGCACGCGATCCTTCTCGTCGTCGAACGCGCTGGACCTGAACCAGGTGGCGCCGTCCTCGACGTAGATGTAGCCCTTCTCGTCCATGGCCTTGAGGCTGCGGTCCACCGCGCTCAAGCCGTCCTCATCGGGCACGTACAGCGAGCGCTCGGAGAACCAGCATCCGAAGGTGGTGCCGAACCGCTCGGTGACGCGGTGCTGCTCGGCCAACTCGTAGGCATAGGCGCGCTCGCGGAAGTTCTCCATGCGCTCCTTCGGGTCGGCATCGAGCCACTTGTCGCCGTCCTCATCGATGATGGTCTGCGCGATATCCTTCACGTAAGAGCCTGCATAGCACGCCTCGGGCATCTCCACGTCGCGGCCCAGCAGCTGCTGGTAGCGCACGGCCACCGACTCGCCGAAGTTGTCCATCTGCGTGCCGGCATCGTTGATGTAGAACTCTTCGAACACGTCGTAGCCCGCATGGCGCATGACGCGCGCCGTGGCATCGCCCAGCGCGGCCCAGCGGCCATGGCCCACGTGCAAGGGGCCGGTGGGGTTCGCCGAGATGTACTCCAGGTTGATCTTGCGCTCGCCCTCGGGAATCTCGCCCTTGCCGAAGTCGTCCTTCTCGGCGCGAGCCGCCGCCACAACGCCCTGCAGGACGGCGTTCGCCAGACGAATGTTGATGAAGCCGGGGCCGGCGATGTCGACGGAAGCGATCATGTCGTTCTCGGGCAGGTGGTCGACGATGATCTGAGCGATCTCGCGAGGATTCTTCTTGGCAAGCTTTGCCGAACGCATGGCGACGGTGGACGCCCAGTCGCCGTTGCTCTCGTCGCGCGGGCGCTCGAGAGCCGCCTCGGGAGCCTGCTCGAGCGTGAGCGTTCCGTCCTCGCACGCGGCCGCGACGGCCGCGTCGATCAGCTGTTCAAGTTGTTCGCGAATTTGCATGGTACGCATCTTTCCTTAGCGGATGGGTCTTTCGTTTACACGTCTCACGATTCTACCATGTTCCCGAGCGTTTGGGGCACGCAGCCCCCACGCGTTTCACTCGAACGCCCGTTATGCAGAAAACATACACACGACCTCGGATAATCTCCGTTTCGTTGCGCACATATGGTACAGTGACCCAGCAACCGACGAGAGAAAGGACCGGCATGGAATTGCGATTCGAGCATGGGAACTTCGATGACGCGCGCATCGTACGCACACGCGTGTTCATGGAGGAACAGGGTTTCCAGGACGAGTTCGACGACATCGACGACGATCCGCGCACCATCCACGTAACGCTTTACGACGCAAACGCCCTTGTCGGCTGCGCACGCACCTTCCCCGATCCCGACCGCCCCGATCAGCCGGGTCGCTGGGTGTTCGGCCGCCTGGCCGTGCTTCCCGAGGCGCGCCGCGGCGGCTTCGGGGCCGCGCTGCTGGCCGAGTCCGAGCGCCTGGCGCGCGAGGCCGGCGCGACCGAAATGCACCTGCACGCCCAATGCCGCGTCACGCCGTTCTACGGGCGTATGGGCTACGCGCAGTACGGTCCCGTCGAGCTGGACGAGCACGTCGAGCACATCTGGATGGAGAAACTCCTGGATGAGACAGGGGGACGAGGTTAGTGCCTCATTCCGCAAGCATACCGCATCCGTATCGACAGGGAATGAGGCATTAGCCCCGTCCCCCTGTCTCATCCCCCCCCCCGTCTCATTCCCGCACGCGAAAAAGGATCCCCCGCCGAAGCAGGGGATCCTCGAAACGCGTCGGTTCATTGCGGCTATGCCGCGGGTTGCACGCTTACGCGGTGCCCGGGATAACCATCATCGCAACCGTCAAGATGATCACGCAGGCGACGCCCAGCACCACGAACAGCTTGCCGCCGAACTTCAGCCATGTGGAGTATTCCACCTTGGCCAGCGCCAAACCGCCCATGATAGCACCGCTCGTCGGGGTGAACAGGTTCACCAGGCCGTTGCCGGCGCTGAAGATCATGATCATGACGTCGGTCGAGAAGCCCAGCGAGTTCGCCAGCGGGCCCATGATGGGCATGGACACCGTGGCCATGCCGGACGACGACGGGATCAAGAACGACAGCACGATGTACAGCAAGAACGACATCGGCGCGAAGATGACCGCCGACAAACCGTTCAGAGCGTTCGCCGCGTTGTTCAGGATCCACATGTCGAGACCGGTCTCGCCCATAAGCACGGTGATAGAACGAGCCATGGCGATGATCAGCACGACGCTCATCATATCGGCGGTGCCGTTGATGAATGCCTTGACGAAACGGCTCTCGGACACGCCACCCACGATACCGATGATGATAGCCATGATGAGGAACCAGGTGGAAGCCTCATCGAAGTACCATTGACCCAACGGCAGACCCGTCAGGAACGCGGACCAACCCTGGGAGATCTCTTCTTCGGCCGTGACCGTGCCGGTCACATCGCCGTCGAACGTAATCTCGCCACCAACCTTCTTGTCGGTCCAAGCCGCGGAGATGTCGTCGCCGCTAACCTGCGTGGTGACCTCTTCCGTCGCCGCACCGGCATCGAACACCTCGACGCCGAAGTCGCCCCAAGGGATGAAGCCGACGATCATGACTACGAACGTCAGGGCGAACACGATGAGCGTCCACTTCTGACGACCCGTCATAAGCTTCTCGTTCGGGTTCGCCTCAGCGGTTTCAGCTTCCTGCTGAGCCTCGCCGAACTCGGCCTTCATGGTTTCCTGTTCCTGCAAGGACAGGATGGTGGAACCCTTGTTGGCCTTGACCTTCTTCGCGTAGCGCATGACGAAGACGATGGAGATCGCCAGCGTCACGAGCCACAGCACCACGCCCAGCAGGATGATGGTGCCCTGGTTGATCACGATGCCGGAAGAGCTCAAAGAGTCCACGGCAGCACCGACGGCAAACGGGTTGACCGTCGAACCGAGCACGCCGCAACCGGCACCCAACAGCACGACCGCGGCACCGACAACGCTGTCGAAGCCTGCGGCGACCATGGTGGCCGCGAGCAGCAGGTAGAACGGAACCGTTTCCTCGCACATACCGTACGTCGTACCGCCGATGGAGAAGATGAACATCAGAATGGGAATGAGGATGAGCTCATTGCCCTTGAGCTTCTTCACCAGCGCTGCGATACCGGCGTCCAGCGCGCCCGTTTCCGTGACGATACCCAGGAAACCGCCCAGGATCAACACGAACAGACAAACAGGCAGGGCGTCGGTAAAGCCCTTGACGGGAGCCGTGGCCACATTGGCGACCGTGGCGCCTTGGACCCCTTCCACACCGGCCAGCGACATCACTACCGTGACCAGCGCCAGCACGATCAGGATGATCAGCAGGATGGTAAACGATGATATAGATCGCTTTTTCTTGCTCTTTTCTTTTGCCTTCTCGGTCATAACAACCCCTCCTAATTATGAGGATCGAGTCGGATATTTTGGCGAACGAGAAATTTTCAAGCGGATCAGTGGAAGCGTAACCGCAGACCGCTGTACCCCTGTTGCGGTGGCATGCGCCGAAACGCATGCCACCGCCCATCGTGCGGAAGCTGGGGGAAGCCTTCCGCTCACACGCAAAAAAGCTTTACGCCGTGATGACGGTGCCCGTCTTGCCTTCGATACCGGCAGCGGCGCACTCGAGCGACGTGATGAGAGCCTTGCCCTCGGGGAACGCGCGCACGTACTCGATGCACGCCTCCACCTTCGGGAGCATGGAGCCGGGGGCGAACTGGCCCTGGGCGATGAACTCCTCAGCCTCGGCAATGGTCATCGTGTCGATCTCGGCCTGGTCGGGCTTGCCGAAGTTCACGCAAACCTTCTCGACAGCCGTCAGGATGACCAGCATGTCGGCGCCGAAGTCGGCGGCCAACTTGGCCGAGGAGCGGTCCTTGTCGATGACCGCCGGGACGCCCTCGTACAGGCCCTCCTTCTCGAACACCGGCACCCCGCCGCCGCCCGTGGACACCACGATGTAGCCGGCGTCCATGAGGTCCTTCACCGCGTCGAACTCCACGATGCGCACCGGCTTCGGGGAGGCGACGACCTGGCGCCAGCCGCGGCCCGCGTCCTCCTTGAAGGTCCAGCCGGTCTCGGCGGCCTTGGCCTTGGCCTCCTCCTCGGAGAGGAAGGCGCCGACGGGCTTGGTGGGGTTCTGGAACGCCGGGTCGGCCGGGTCTACCACGGTCTGCGTCACGACGCAGGCCGTCGAGCGGTCGATGCCGCGCAGCTTCATGTCGTTCAGGATGGCCTGGGACAGCTGGTAGCCGATGTAGCCCTGGCTCATGGCGCCGGCCTCGGGGAACGGCATCTCGGGCGTCTTGCCGTCGTTGGCGGACGCGTACGCGAACGCGTTGTTGATCATGCCGACCTGGGGGCCGTTGCCGTGGGAGACCACGACGTTGATGCCCTCTTCGACCATGTCGACGATGTTCTTCGCCGTCGCCTTCACGAGCTCGAGCTGCTCCTGGGGCGTGTTGCCCAGAGCGTTGCCGCCGAGCGCGATGACAACCGACTTACCTTCACCCTTCTGATAAGGCATGTTTGTTCACCTAGTCTTTCTGAGTTAGGAGAGCGTCGCGTACATGACGGCCTTGATGGTGTGCATGCGGTTCTCGGCCTCGTCGAACACCTTGGACTGCTTGGACTCGAACACGCCGTCGGTGACTTCCATCTCCGTGACGCCGAAGCGCTCGGCGATGTCGGCACCGGTGGTGGTGTTGGTGTCGTGGAACGACGGCAGGCAGTGCAGGAAGATGGCGTCCTTGCTGGCCATGGCCATGACTTCCTCCGTCACGCGGTAAGGCTCGAGGAGCTTGATGCGCTCGGCCCACACCTCGTCGGGCTCGCCCATGGACACCCACACGTCGGTGTAGATGACGTCGGCGCCCGTGCAGGCATCCTTCACGTCTTCGGTCAGCTTGATCGTGCAGCCGTTCTCGGCGGCGATGGCCTCGCAGGTCTCCACGAGGTCGGCGGCCGGCATGTTCTCCTTGGGGCCGCAGGCGACGAAGTTCAGGCCCAGCTTGGCGCACACGACCATGAGCGAACGAGCCACGTTGTTGGCAGCATCGCCCATGAACACCAGCGTCTTGCCCTTGATGTCGTAGTTGAAGTTCTCCTGAACCGTCAGGATGTCAGCGAGCATCTGGGTGGGATGCCACTCGGTGGTCAGGCCGTTCCACACCGGCACGGAAGCGCCGGCAGCCAGCTCTTCCACGTCGGACTGCGCGAAGCCGCGGAATTCGATGCCGTCGTAGAAACGGTCGAGCACGCGGGCGGTGTCCTCGATGGACTCCTTCTTGCCCATCTGGGAGCTGCCCGGATCGAGGTAGGTCACGCCCATGCCGAGATCCATGGCGCCGACCTCGAACGCGCAGCGCGTGCGGGTGGACGTCTTCTGGAACAGCAGGACGATGTTCTTGCCCTCGAGGTAACGATGGGGGGTACCGGTCAATTTCAGGTTCTTGAATTCGCGGGACAACTTCAGCAGGTACTCGATTTCCTCGGTGGTGAAGTCGAGGAGGCGCAGGAAGTCGCGACCGCTCAGGCTAGTAGGCATAGATCATTCCTTTCAACGTTGCTTACAGAACAAAACAAAATACGCACCGGCGGATAGAGCCAAGTTTCCGTCCGCCCCTTTTCGAACGCCAGGGCCGCGTTGCACGGCCCCGGCAATCCGGAAAAGGCAAGGGTAGCTCTCATAGCACTCGTGCGCATGCAGCTGCGCACGAGCTTGGTACCTTAGTCCTCGCGCACAAGCGGCATGCTCATGCAGCGCGGGCCGCCACGGCCGCGAGACAGCTCGGCGGAGGGCATCTCGAGAACCTTGAGGCCCTTCTCCTTGAGCAGCGCGTTCGTCACGTCGTTGCGCTCGTACACCACGATGGTGCCCGGCGCGATGCACAGCGTGTTCGAGCCGTCGTTCCACTGCTCGCGCTCGGCCGCGATGCGGTCGCCGCCGCCGCAGGGAATGAGCTCCACGGGGTTGCCGACGTACTTCTCGAGGATGTCCTCGAGCTTGCCGCTCATCTCCTTGACCTTGATACCGTCGCCCTCGGCGGTGATCTCGAAGACGGTCAGCGGGCCCATGATGCCGGGATGGATGGTGAACTTGTCGACGTCGATCTGGGTGAACACCGTGTCAAGGTGCATCATCGCGCGGTTGTTCGGGATGTTGAACGCCAGGATGGTCTCGACCGGGCTGGTCTCGTCCTCGAAGATGTTCTTCGCGATGGCGTCGATGGCGTCGGGCTCGGTGCGCTGGGAAATGCCGATGGCCAGCACCTTGTCGTTGATGTTGAGGATGTCGCCGCCCTCGATGTGGAACGTGTTGTAGCGGCTGTAGTACTCGGGAACATCCGCGAAGTCCGGATGGTTTCCGAAGATGTACTCGGCGTAGATCGTCTCGCGGTTGCGCGTGACGGAGTACATGCGGTTGATGGACACGCCGTTGCCGATGGACGCGAACGGATCGCGGGTGAAGTACAGGTTCGGCATGGGGGCGATGACCATCTTGGAGGACTCGCTGACGAGATCGACCAGGGAGTTCGACTTGTCGGTGTGAAGCTCGGTGAGGTTGATGCCCTCCATCGTCTTCATGACCAGGTCGAGGTTATCGGGGTAGTTCTCCTGCATATAGTCGAAGATGATCTTCTGGTAGCGGTCGGTGCGGATACCGGCCTCTTCGATCCACTGCTTGAGGAACTTCTCGCGCAGTTCGGGTTTCTGATCGAGGACCTCGGCCATGAGCTTCTCGAGGTACACGACCTCCACGCCGTTGTCGCGCAGAATCTGCGCGAAAGCGTCGTGCTCCTCCTGAGCGACCTTCAGAAACGGGATGTCGTCGAACAGCAGCTCTTCGAGCGTGTTCGGCGTCAGGTTCAGAAGCTCTCGACCAGGGCGGTGGAGAAGAACTTTTTTCAAGGGCTTGATCTCGCTCTTGACGTTCAAACCAGCCATAGCAACCCTCCTTTTCCTTTATGCATTTTCCAGATTTTAGGCTTGCGGAAGCGCCCGTTGCGCACCGGGCGTCCGTTCACCTCGCCAAAATCTCATGGTTCGGATCAAATTGCAACCACAAAAACGAAACAAAACGGTACCCCTCGTCATACCTCGTGGTTTTTCGGCGAATGGTCATCACCTAGCCGAGTACTATTCACAGTTTCTTCATATTTGCTTTATTGCGATAAAGTGTTGAAGTGGTTGCTGAAGCTGGTTTTCAGGGCTGGAACGCCCCATCGACGGACGTTGGGAGTGCATATTTGATTAACTCGAATGCATAAACATTCAAAAAGATGCATTTAGGATGCAATCGTTTCGCCACATGCCGATCGGATGCTGAGAGCACGAGGCGCCCCGAGCCGATACTCTTGCAGCTTTCGAGCGCAAAACGCCAGATATATGGCTAATTTTCAGCCATCGCTCCCCCGCCGGTGCGCTCTACGCATCCATCGGTTGCAGGAGGGAGTTTTACGGTATAATACCGGTGCTCGCTGAAACGCGCCCGTGGCTCAATGGATAGAGCAACGGACTTCTAATCCGTCGGTTGCAGGTTCGAGTCCTGCCGGGCGCGCCATCTTCTGCTTGCGTCGGCGCTTCGTTCGTACCTGCCTTTTTTGGCAATTTGAATAAAATTTAATTATTATCTCAAACTTTTTTCTAAAATACAATAGGAAGTTCTAAGTTAGTCACAAGGCGATGACGGACAGCTCTGTTTTCGGACGCAGGATGCGGCGTTGTCAACCGATTGGCAACATCCTTCGCAAGCTAACTCGATCTTCTTATTCGATGGCGTACTATTGAAAGCTCTATAACCTCCTAGCTCATGACTATTCTTAGATCGCACATCGAGAGGAGCTGCGCATGCCGTACATGGAGAACCATACGTTGTACTACAAGAAGCAGTGCCCGTTCTGTCAAAAGGTTCTACGCTTCATGGACGACAACAAGATCACGATGGACACGCGAGACACCTTGCAACCCGGCAACCAGAACGACCTCGTTCGCATCGGGGGAAAGAAGCAGGTTCCCTGCCTCGTCATCAACGGCAAACCCCTCTACGAATCAGACGACATCATCGCCTACCTGCGCTCGACGAACGCTTAGCGCCGCTTTCATAGCACCTGCGCCATCGACCGTCCGCACTCGCTGCGGGCGGTTTTTTTTCATGCCGAAGCCTTTTGCAGCTCGTCCCTCCCCCGATCCACCGGGAGCACACGCGTCGACGAGACGCCGAACAGGCGGTAACGATGCGCAATCAAGTCGGGCGCGACGCCGGCCGGCAAAGAAAAGGCCGTGCACACTGGGTGCACGGCCTGCAAATTCGTGGAGCGGGTGACGGGAATCGAACCCGCGTCATGAGCTTGGAAGGCTCAGGTTCTACCATTGAACCACACCCGCGTTTTGCGCGGCGACTATTGTACCGCAAGTTCGCCCGATGCGAGCGAAATTATCCGAGAAGAACCACGAGGTGCCCATGACCTCCCCTTTGGACGACTACAACCGCAAGCGCAACTTCGACCGGACGGCCGAGCCGCCCGGCACCGCAGCGCCGCGCGACGACGGCGCCGCCGGCGGGTGCGACGGGCGCCTGCGCTTCGCGGTGCAGCACCACCTGGCCTCGCGCGACCACTACGACCTGCGCCTCGAATGGAACGGGACGCTGCTGAGCTGGGCCGTTCCCAAAGGTCCTTCGTACAACCCCCGCGATAAGAGGCTGGCCGTGCGCGTGGAGGACCATCCGCTGGACTACCGCACCTTCGAGGGCACCATCCCGCAGGGCGAATACGGCGGCGGCACCGTCATGCTGTGGGACGAAGGCTGGTGGGAGCCGCTTGTGGACGTGGAGCAGGGGTTGCGCGAGGGCGACCTGAAATTCGCGCTGCACGGGCATCGCCTGAAAGGAGCCTGGGTGCTCGTGCATATGAAGCCGAAGAAGGGCGAGCGCGACGTGAACTGGCTGCTCATCAAGGAGAAGGACGACTACGTGCGCGCGGATGCCGGCATCGATGGGTTCGAAACGTCCGTGCGAACCGGGCGCACCATGGACGAGATCGCGCGCGGGGAAGACGAGGCGTTCGCCGCGAACCCCTTCGACCACGTGGACGTCGAGCTGGCCAAGCTGGTGAGCTCGACGCCGCCCGGCGACAACTGGCTGTTCGAGGTGAAGTACGACGGCTACCGCATCGTCGCATACGTCGAAGGCGGCCGGGCGCGCCTCGTCACGCGCAACGGCAACGACTACACCCGCCACTTTCCCGCCATCGCGCGCTCCCTGGAAGACTGGGCGGCGGGACGAGCGATGGTGCTCGACGGCGAGCTCGTGGTAACCGACGAGGCCGGAAAGACCGATTTCCAGGCGCTGCAGAACTTCCTGCGCGACCCTTCGGGCAAGCACCCCGCCTACGTGGCGTTCGACCTGCTGGCGTTCGAGGGAGACGATCTGCGCGACCGGCCGCTCGCCGAGCGCAAGGAGCTGCTGGAGTCGCTGATGAGCGACGCGCCCGACAACCTGCGCTACAGCGTGCACGTGCGCGGCAACGGTGCGGACAGCTTCCGCGCCGCCTGCAAGCAGCATCTCGAAGGCGTGGTGGGCAAGCGGGCCGATTCGCCGTACCGCGGCGTTCGCAACGGAGACTGGATCAAGCTGAAATGCGGAAACGAGCGGGAATTCGTCGTCGGCGGATACACGCAGTCCGCCAAGCGCGTGCGCGGGATCAGCTCGCTCTTGCTGGGGCAGTACGAGGACGGCCGGCTCGCGTACGTCGGACGCGTGGGCTCGGGATTGAGCGAAGCGACCTCGCGCGAGCTGCTGGCCGCGTTCGAAGGCCTCGAGCGACCGGACGCGCCTTTCGCCGACGCGCCGAAGCCGCGCCCGGGCGAGCGCGTCGTATGGCTGGACCCCCAAACGATCGTGCAGGTGAAATTCGCCGAATGGACCGAGGACGGCCTGCTGCGACACCCCAGCTACCAGGGCATCCGCACCGACAAAGACCCGCGCGACGTGCAACGGGAACCCGCATCGGAACCTGACGAGCAAACCCCCGACCGATTGGAGCGCCCCATGAATTCCGACAACGAGAAGAACGGCGAGCTGCGCATCGACGGCGTTCGCATCACGAACCCCGGCAAGCTGTTGTTCGAAGACCCACCCATCACGAAGGAGGACGTGGTGCGCTACTACGCCAGCATGGCCGACCGCATGCTGCCCTACGCGTCCGGCCGCATCCTCAGCATCGTGCGATGCCCGCGCGGCGCGGATTCGGCCTGCTTCTTCAAGAAGCATCCCGGGCCTTCCACCCCGGGCGTGCGCACCGTGGACATCCCCACGAGCAGCGGCGACGAGGAGCCGTACTTCTACGTGGAGGATGCCGTCGGGCTCGTGTCGGAAGCGCAGATGGACACGTTGGAGTTCCATCTCTGGGGCAGCCGGGTGGACACGCTCGAACAGCCCGACATGATGGTATTCGACCTCGACCCCGACAAGGGGCTCGGCCTCGAGCAGGTGCGGCGCGGCGTGCGAGACCTGAAGGGCATCCTCGACGAGCTGGGGCTGAAGTCGTTTCTCAAGACGAGCGGCGGCAAGGGCTACCATGTGGTGCTACCGTTTCAGCCGGCAGCTTCCTGGGACGCGTTCCACGACTTCGCGCGGCGCACAGCCCAGGTGATGGCCGAGAAGTGGCCCGACCGCTACACGAGCAACGTGCGCCTGGCGAAGCGCACCGGCAAGGTGTTCATCGACTGGATGCGCAACGGGCGCGGCGCCACGAGCATCGCCCCGTACTCCCTGCGCGCCCGCAGCGGCGCGCGCGTATCGATGCCGCTCAGCTGGGAAGAGCTGGACGAGGCGGCGCCCGACGCCTTCACGATGCACGACGCGCTCGCGCGCATCGAGGGCGACGACCCGTGGGACGGCTACTTCGACGTCGACCAGGCACTCGAGTAGCGAGGGGCTACACGCGCAGCGAGCCGCGGAAGCCGCGCGAAGCGTAGTAGGACTCGGCGCCGTTGTGGAAGGTGAACACGCGGTTGAAGCGGCGATCGCAGAACAGCGCGCCGCCCAGCGCGCGCACCTCGACGGGCGTTTCGATCCAGCTCGACGTCTTGACGTCGAACTCCCCCAGTTCCTGCAGCGCGCGATACTGCGCCTCGGTCAAAAGCGCGATGCCCATCGCGGCAGCCGCGTCGACGGCGTTGCCCTCGGGCTTGTTGCGCTTGCGCGCCTCCCAAGCCGCACGGTCGTAGCACAGGTTCCTGCGGCCTGCCGGGCTTTCGGGAGCGCAATCGTAGAACACGTAGGCATCTGCCGCGTGATCGTAGGCGACCACATCGGGCTGTCCTCCCGTCTTCTCCATCGCGAAGAGCGAGCGCAGCTTGCCGTCGTCCGCTTCCAGCTTCGCCCGCACGTTCTCCCAGGCGATACCCGGATGAAGGCGCTCGTTGCGTTCGAAGCGCGCTTGCAGCGTGTCCAACAACGCGGTGCGTTGCTGGACGGTGAGAGTGTTCGCGGTTTCCATGGCAGATCCTTCGATCGCGGGCGAGTGTTTCCGCCAATAGTAGAGCGACAGCCCACTTCCGGAAGCACAGCGTGTGCAATGCGCAGCAAGCCGTTACCGGACGGCCATCCCGCCTACATGGGCTTGAGGTCCCTCAAGGCGGTCGAGTATCCATGCGAGGCAGCTGGCGCGGCCGGCATCCTGGCACCGAAGTACGGCGGAGATCAGGTTGCCCGCGCATGATTCGGAGATGTTCTTCGGCTGAGTTCTGCTATACTAACTCCTGCCGTTTTCGCGTCGGGATGTGGCGCAGTTTGGTAGCGCGCCTGCTTTGGGAGCAGGATGTCGCAGGTTCGAATCCTGTCATCCCGACCATTTTCCCTCATGCACGCTTTTGACAAGCGAAATCGCTTCTATTGGTTGCAGATGGTTGACAAAAGCGTGCATCAAGCAGCAATTCACGCAACTTCTTCAAACGTTCGCCCCGCTTTCACCTGCAACGCGGGACGCGAGCCGCTTCGAGGATCGAACGCAAGCGCTCGGGCCGCATGAGATCGTCCCAGCCGATGCGCACGAACCGAAACCCGAGATTCCCTATGGCATTTTGCCGCTGTCGCTCTCTTTCCAAAATTTCGGCATAATCCTGCCGGTACTTCAGCTTGCCGTCGAAGTCGATGACGATGGAGCCGTTGTCTCCAAGCCGCCTGCATTGGAGAAAGCGCCCGAACCTGCTATCGCTTCGATAGAGGCTCTTCTGTACGGCTTCAGAAGGCCAAAGCCCGTCGACGCGACCAAGATGCCTCCCGTTCGAAGGGTCGAGAATGTTGACCTGCAGATAGGGAATTTCGAAGCCAAGTTCGACGCAACGGGCGATCAGAAACGACTCGGCCGGCGATTCGACCTGGTCGGTAAAGTACAGCCCCGCCTTCAACGCGCTGCGTATTCCGCGTTTTCCTCCATTGGCGAAGCAGAGCTGCGCGAAGGCGAGCCACAGAAGCTCGGCTTCCGGCGAAACGAATCCGGTCACGCGCGCAGCGCTGTAGTTAGCAAGGAATTCAGGTTCTTCCATGTCGAGCATGCGGGTATCGAACGCAGAGCGGATGCTCGCTTCCCCGCTCCCAGAGGTTGCAGGCTCCCATACGAGCGCTTCGGTCGTACTCTCGTCAATATCCCTGCATGCCACAAGACCGCCCTGCGCTTTCGCGGAAGAACGACGCAACAGATAATTCGCAGCCAAAAGCGCATCCGGCAAAGGAGAGGTCGAGGCGCACTCGAAAAGCGTTTGCGCTACCGGGTTCGATGGCGTCTCAAGCGAAGCCTCGTGAAAAGCGCAGCCGTCCTGCTTGCTCTTGGCGTGGCTTCGCGCGCCGCCGAAATGCAAAGGCGCTCCGCCGAGGACCGGCGCGCCCTCAAGAGCGGCTGCGGTGATCCCCCACGCTCGAAGCTTCGCATGCGTCGCAAGAAACGCCTGGGCACGAGCCCGGTATCTTCCAGAGATATCGAGCGCCGCGTACTCCTGCGCGTCCATGTACGCGCCACGGAACAGGCGCACGAGACGATGCTTTTCCGCCTGCTGTCGAAGAGCTTGCCTGCTCATGCTCGAATTCGAATGCGTGATGATACCGGGCACGTTGCCTCTTCTCGTAGTGGCGAAAGCTGATCATGCAGCTGATGCACGCTTTTGACAAGCAATCACGCGCTTTTCAGGCGGTTTCGCTTGTCAAAAGCGTGCATCAACGTAACATTGCCGACGCAGCCTCACCGCTCGCCCTGCGCGAGCTTCGCGCGCAGCTGACGGAGGGCGTTGCCGCGATGGGACACGGCGTTCTTCTCTTCGGGCAAGGCCTCGGCCAGGGTGCGGCCGTCTTCGAACATGTCAGGAAGGAACAGCGGGTCGTATCCGAAGCCGTGACGCCCTCGCTCCTCGCGGCCGATGCGTCCCTCTATCGTGCCGCGCGCGACCGTTTCGGTTCCGTCCTCGTCGATGAACACGAGCGTGCACACGAAGCGACCCGTGCGCTTCTCGTCGGGTACGTCGGCCAATTCAGCAAGCAGCTTGGCGTTGTTCGCCGCGTCGTCGCACGGCTCGCCCGCGTAGCGCGCCGAGTGCACGCCGGGCGCTCCGTCGAGCGCGTCCACGGCAAGCCCCGAGTCGTCCGCGAGCACGGCCAAGCCGCCGCTGGCCGCACGGGCGGCCTGCGCCTTGATGCGCGCGTTGCCCTCGAACGAATCGGCGTCCTCGGCCGGATCAGAGTCCAGCCCCAGCTCGCGCAGCGTGCGGAACTCCCAACCGGGGAACGCGAGCGCCGTGGCGATCTCCTCGGCCTTGTGCGCGTTGTTGCTGGCGATGACGATGGTCTTCATACGGTGAAGCTCCTTCTCCTTGAACGGTTGCGCTACGAAGGGAACGCGACGCGTCCCACCCGGTCGATGTCGGTACGGAACACGCGCGCGCCGAAGCTGCGGAATTCCTCCACGTCCTCCCCCGTCGTGTAGAAGTCGTAGCTCGGCTCGTGATCTTCCGAGGCCAGCGCGCCGCGGCGCGAAAGGATGTGCGCCACGTCGTGAGCCGCCTCCTGCGCCGACGAGATCAGCGTGACATCGCGTCCCACCACGCCGCCGATGAGCGCCTTGAGCAGCGGGAAGTGCGTGCACCCCAGCACGAGCGTGTCGATGTCGCAGCGGCGCAGCGGCTCGAGGTACTCGCGGGCGATCTCCTGGAACGCCGGACGGATGTACACGGTGGACACGAGGGAGGTGAAATCCTCGATGGGGCCCTCGGCCATGCGCAGGCCCTGCTCGGCTATCTCCACGAAACGCGGCGTGGCCGTGGAGAACACGGTGATGCCGGCATCGAGATGGCGGATGGCCTTGGTATAGGCGTCCGACTCCACCGTGGCCTTCGTGGCGATCACGCCCACGCGGCGGTTCTTCGTGGCATGGGCCGCAGCGCGGGCGCCCGGCTCCACCACGCCGATGACCGGCACGGGAAACGTCCGCTGCGCATGCGACAGGCCGGCCGCCGTGGCCGTGTTGCACGCGATGACGACGAGCTTCACCCCGCGCTCGACCAGCCACGCGCCGATCTGCTGCACGAAGCCGTCGACCTCGTCCAAGCTGCGCGGCCCGTAGGGGCAGCGTGCCGAATCTCCCAGGTAGACGATGGATTCGCGCGGTAGCTCCTTGGCGATCTCGCGCGCCACGGTAAGGCCGCCGAACCCCGAGTCGAACACGCCGATGGGCGCGTTGTCGAAGCGCGGCGCATCCGCGCCTTCGAGCGGCTCTATCGTTGTCTCGTTGGTATCCATCGCCCCAGTATACCGCAGGGTTCGTTCGTTGTTTGCAATCGATACCGGCCGGTCATAGTTTCTGCTAACCTGGTTCACGAGCGAAAGAAGCAAGACGAGAAACGAGGCGAGGCTCATGAAAGTTCTGCTGGTCAACGGGAGTCCGAACGAGAAGCGCTGCACCTACACCGCGCTGTCCGAAGTAGCCGGCGCGCTGGAAGCACAAGGCGTCGACACCGAGATCGCCTGGATCGGGCGCGACCCCGTTCGCGGCTGCCTGGGCTGCGGCGGTTGCTCCAAGCGCGGCGACAACCGCTGCATCTTCGACGACGACGTGGCGAACGGGCTCATCGAGAAGGCAGTGGAAGCCGACGGCCTCGTCGTCGGCACGCCGGTGTTCTACGCGGGAGCGAACGGTGCCCTGCTGGCCGTGCTCGACCGCCTGTTCTACGCCGCCTCGGCACGGCTGCGCTTCAAGCCCGCTGCCGCCGTCGCCTCCGCGCGCCGCGCCGGCACTACGCCCGCCATCGACCAGATCAACAAGTATTTTCAGATCAACTGCATGCCGGTGGTATCGTCCAACTACTGGCCCATGGTGCACGGCCGAAGCGTCGAAGACGTACGGCAGGATGCCGAGGGTCTGCAGATCATGCGCGTGCTGGGCACGAACATGGCCTGGATGTTGCAGGCGACGTCCGCTGTGCCTGCGCCGAACGTCGAGCAGAAGATCACGACGAGCTTCATCCGCTAGCGCGAACGCGAGAAAGCCATGTCCAAAGAACACGACCGCAAGACGAACGCCATGCGCGTGCTCGATGCGGCGGGAACGCCGTACGAAGCGCGCTTCTTCGACTGCCCCGAGGCCGTCTCGGGCGTGGAAGTGGCGCGCATACTGGAACTCGATCCGGACACCGTGTTCAAGACGCTGGTCACGCGCGGCAAATCGGGCGAGCATTACGTGTTCATGATCCCCGTAGCCTGCGAGCTGGATCTCAAGAAGGCGGCGGCCGTCGTGGGCGAGAAAGCGGTGGCCATGATCCGCTCGCGCGAGCTGCTGGGGCTGACCGGCTATGTGCACGGGGGCTGCTCGCCGCTGGCCATGCTGAAGCCCTTCCCCACCGCCATCGACGAGACGTGCCGGCTGCACGAGCGCATCGCGTTCTCGGGCGGGCGCATCGGCTGCCAGATCGAGATGGCGCCCGACGACCTGGCGCGCGCAGTGCCCCTCGCCGTGGCCGATCTCACCGTGGTGTGAAAACGCCTGAACGAGAACCTTCCCCGTTCGCGACGAAAAACGGGCCCGCTCGATGCGGGCCCGTTGCACAATCGGGATAGGGACGATCGCGTCATGCTACCAGTGCGACACCACCGTGTCGCCCGACGACAGCATGCCGTAGAGCTCGGCGGCCTTCGACGGCGGCAGGTTCACGCAACCATGGCTGCCCGCGCCGTCGGCGTACAGCGTGCCCCCGAACGCAGACTGCCAATCGGCATCGTGGAACCCGATGTAATTGCCCACGAACGGCATCCAGTACTGCACCTCGGTCTCGTAGATCTTCTCGTTGCCGTTGTAGCCGATCAGCTTCGACGGGCTCTCCTTGGCGTTCACCATATAGACGCCCGTGGGCGTGTCGTGCTCGCCGTCGGGCTTGCCGGTGATGATGTCGGACTCCCAGATGATGGCGCCCGACGCATCGTAGAAGCGCGCATGCTGCTCGGACAGGTCGACGTCCATGTAGCGGGGGCCCCAATCCTGGCTGCCCGCGCCGTTGTACGCGTCGCCCGTCTGCGTGCACGGGATGTCCACCGTGTCCGCCGTGCCGTTCGCCACGCCGTCCTTCACCAGAGCGAGCAGGGAGTCCTTGTCCACTTCCCACCCGTACGTGCCGCCGACCACCGTGACCGACTTGCCGTCGGGACGGGTGTAGGTGCGCTGCGTGCCGATGGTGTTGCAGGCGGCCGCCAACTCGTCGACCCAGGCCGTCAGCGCGCCCTCGTCCAGCGTGACCGCCAGGTCGTCGTCGAGCGTCACCCATTGGGAGATCAGGCTCGCGTCCACCGTTCCGGCGACCGTGCCGGCCATGAGCAGCTCGAGATCGGCCTTGATCATGGTGTTCGCCGAGTCGGCCGCCGAGGTGAGCTTCGGGTCGGTGGACAGCACCGTCGGCTTCAACAGCTGCTCGGAGGTCAGCTTCACCTGCGGGTCGAGGTCGGCCACCGCTTCATCGGCGGCCTTGATCACCGCGTCGGCATCGAGCGCCGTGCCCACGGCTTCGGGCTTGACGACGAAGGCGGCCTGCGCTTCGTCGAAGCCGATGGCCGCGTTCGCAGGCTGCGTGGCATCCTCGTTGAACGCCGCCACCGCGGAGCGGATGGCGTCTTCCAAGCCGGTGCCGTTGTACGTGGCCACGAGCTTGGCCGTTTCGTCGTGGCCTTTCTGCAGCTCGAACGGCCATGCCCACGGGTTCATGTCGGACAGCATGTCGTGGACGACCTTGCCCTCGTCGATGGACAGGCCCGCGTCGCTGGCCGTGAGCTTGAGCGAGAAGCCCTGGCCGTCGATGGACAAGGCGTAGTCCTTGATGGAATCGGCCAGCACTTTCTCGGCATCGCCCGCGCTCATGAGCGACACGTTGATGTCGCCGATGTTGGAGTTCGGCATGAAGCGGTCGGTGAAGTACAGCGCCACGCCCGCATACGCGATCAGAAGCAGCGCGACGATCACGCCGAACGTGATGCCGAGGATCTTCAAGGGCTTGTGCTTGCGATCGATGGCGAACGCCTGGGCCGTATCGACCGGGCGCATGGGGTCGAGCGGCTTGAACACCTGGTCGGTCGCATAGCGCATCGGAGGCACCTGCCCCGAGGCGGGTCGCGGCGGCGAAGCGGTCGGCGGCATGGCGGCCGTGGGCTGCACGGGAGGGACGACCGGTTGCGGTTGCGGCTGCGGAAGGGGCCCGCTGCTCGCGCTATGGTGAGCGCCGGCGGCGTGACGGCCGCGCGACGGCTTGTCAGACTTGTTTTCGCTCATATTCACTCTCAAACGTCTCGGTCTTCCGTTCATTGTAGCAAGTCGAGGGTAATTCTCCTGTAACAAAACGATTCGCTTCCCGGCTGGGCTGCGATTGTCACAATTTCGACATGGGGCGCGCATGAGACGTCCGCAAGTTCGCCAACCGGAGCTTGAGCGTCGGTTGGACTACGGCGCTTCCACGCCGCAGCGATCGTCCTTGACAAACGACGGTCTGCGGATAGAATGGATGTTCGCGGCAAAGCCGCGGGTACATTGACAAGGTGGGCCTTCGACCCCGCACTTCTTCTGGGGGCGACTGGTTTCGACATGGTACGTTTGAAATGAGGAGCAGGTCGTGGTCTCCTCGCCACGTTAAACAGGGGTACCGTCAATTTAATTGGCAAGAACAACACTCAGAGCGCTCCGGCGCTCGCCATGGCTGCTTAATAGCGCCTGGCTGTCGGCCTTGGGACTTCCCCGCCCCTCGGTCCGGCATCAACCTAGGGGAATGCGCTTGAGCACGTAGCCGGTATGGCTCAGGCAAAGATCGAACCGGCTAGGGTGCGTCTCGCTTGTCCGCGGGCCGGCCGCATCCGAATCCCGACCACGGACTAAGCTTGTAGAGCCTCATGGAGAAGGTAGTATGGACCGGAGTTCGATTCTCCGCGCCTCCACCACACTTTTTCCAGACGAACCCAATCTACTGTTACGCAGGAGGATTCGCGGTAAACGTCTGGCTATGAAGAAAAAGACGGTCAATCTTCGGATTGGCCGTCTTTTTTTTGCCTACATCCCTTTGAACATTTCTTCTAATCCGATTCCCATGCCGTCGGCGATCTTCTTCAACATGACGATTGACACGCCGTGCCGCCCTTGCTCGATGTGCGCGTAATAGGCTCTGTCAACGCCTATCGAGTACGCGAACTTCTCTTGGCTTAGCCCGGTCTTCTCTTTGCGCAGGGCTTTGAGCCGCACGCCCACTTGCTTTTGAACGAAGCGGTTTCGCATGTTACATTGTTATTTGAACCCTAGCTTGGATAATGTTGATCACAGAAAAGGCATTTGGGAATGAGCGAGCATATCGTTATCACAAATCATTGGCGGTTTAACGAATTAGGTAAGGCAAACTTGTCTGACTTACGCTTCGGATTCATGGGGTCAAGACCCATGGATACAATTGTTGTAACGGATATAATTCCGAACCAAGAGCAGTTTGAAGCCGTCTTTGAAATTGGGAAAATATGCGGTAAATATCATCAGGTCAAGTGGCTATACAGCTCCGCGCGAGAAAACATCGATAGCCTTATGGAGGCATACAATTTGCGAGAAGACGGACTCATCAGCATGCCTTCAAACCCGGTTGACTGTTATAGGTATTTTAATCGAGCAGATGCTTTGTTTCATGCAATTATCGCTTCAGCAAAATGCTTTATTGATAAGGCTGAACTTCTTCTTAAATCACGCTTCGGTGAATCATCTGAATCCTTTTCACGATGGAAGAGCATTACCTCAAAATCGTATGACAGTAGCCTGGTTTACGCACTACTTTACGATCTGAGAAATCATGTCGAGCATGATTTTTGGACTATCAGCCTCGTTAACCACAATGTAACAACCCGGGAAGCCGGCCTGGCAATAAACATAGACAACGATCTATTTGGCTTAAAGCTTAAGAAACCTTTGCGTACCAGGCTTTGTGAATGGTCTGAGAAACGCGCAAAAAGCGGAGAAACAGCCTGGTTATCACTCGGAAAATGTGCTTCAACCTATCGAGAAATGTTAACGGTACTTTATGTCATTTTTCTCTCTGATTACACTGACAGCGCAACTCAATGCGTAGAACGTTGCAGAAAAGAGCTAGATGCCATTCCCGGCAATCTTCTGATCTGGGATGGAAAAGAAGCCTGCGCATATTCAGCGACCGGACAACGACGAGCTTACCACATAGCAGAGACGAGTTTTCCAAGCTCACTCAAAAAAGAATTGGATCTGCTTGAAGACTACTTGAAGACTTTCATGCGACCAGACGAAAAACGAAATCACATTGTTAAATAGCAATTCATACTTCTTGCATTCATACTTTATGCAGAAGTTTCAGAGTAAAACACGTCCTCGCTATCGCCTTGGATCTGTTGTTTAAAGCCCTCCGCAAGTGGCAAAAAGCAATCATTTGCCGCATCATATAACCAACATGGCCATCTATCTCCATTCCGATGGGTGACACGCCATAATGAAAAATTCCCTACACCGCAGCACCGAACATCCGGTACTTCCTTTGTCAGATCGATATCGCAGGGTGCTTCAATAGCTTTAATTATTCTACCTGAATCCTTTTCTTTCTTTGACAATTCAAGCATCGAGCGAATCAGCTCGTCATAATTTACATATTCGCTATTAACTCCGGCATTACAGTTTGCCTTAATAATTAAATCGCAATCCGCTACTTCGATAACGGCATCGGCAAAACATGCAGCCTGCAAACCCTCGCCTGAAATCGCTCCTTTGATTTTTACGACAAGCCCTTTTAGAGCAGCACTGATCAACCCCGCCGCAATGTCTTCTGCAACAGCCGCCACGACGTTAAAAGCCAAACCTACGCCACACGCTACGGAACGTTCCCCTCGAACGACAATGCTGCAATTGCACGAGTTTAGTTCGTTTCTTATTGCCTGCTCTTGGTAAAAACGATACTCGCTACCCACTAAATCTACTCGAATGTAATTCACGATCTTTAAAGCATCATCTGTCTGCAAAACAAATAGCACCTCCGCAACCAGTATTATAGGCTGATATTTCTCTACAATGTTGTACACATTTCTGCAATACCAAGCATCCTGAATTCTAAATATTTATTTCGGATAGAACAATTTATTAACGAATACACGCATCCGCACAATAGTCGCAAACCTCATAGGCTCGATAATTGCCATTTGAACAAGTTCGCAGTTGCTCACTAGCTCGTACAAATCATTTAGCTCGGTAAGGCTACATTCCAATCTACATACTGCTGTTCCACCACCGATGACAGGAGCCCCGTCGGCAATCACGCTGGCGGGGCTCCTTTGCGTTCGACTACCCTTATGTGCTACAATGTCTTACAACAAGCAAAGGAGGAAAGAGATGCCCAGCTCGACGATGACTATACGGCTCGACCAGAACGAGAAAAACCTCATAGCCGACTACGCTCAGGCCTTCGGCACGTCGGTATCCGAATTCATGCGGAAAGCAGCGCTCGAACGCATCGAGGACGACATCGACCTGAAAACGTGGTACGCCGCTAAAGCGGAATTCGACGAGAATCCCGTCGCCCACTCCAACGACGAAGTCATGCGCGAGTTCGGATTACGATGAGCTGGGCGCTCGCGTACTCCGAAAGGGCGAGACGCCAACTGCGCAAGATGGATCCAGGCCAGCGTGCCATCGTCTTATCCTGGATGGACAAGAACATCGACGGCTGCGACGATCCGCGCGCACATGGCAAGGGTTTGACGGCAAACCGTTCCGGCCAATGGCGCTATCGCATAGGCGACTATCGGGTGCTCTGCGATATCGTCGACGAAAAACTGACCGTGCTCGCTATCGAGATCGGACACCGCAGCAAGATATACGAACGGTAGCAAATCTTTCCGCGCCTCCACCACCGATGACGGGAGCCCCGTCGGCGCGCAGCCGCGGGGCTCCTTTGCGTTTCCTAGGCTGCGTCAGGCTACTTCTTCAAAAAAGACGTGAAGTCGAGCGCGCTCTTGATGTCGTCGAAGGCGCCCTTGAGCTCGGCCGCCACGGCGATGCCGTCCTTGTAGATGGCGTTCATATCGTTCGTGGCCTCGGCCACACCTTCCTTCGTGATGCCCAGATCGTAGGGGTTGTCCTCTTCTTCGGCTTCTTCCTCGTCCTCTTCGACGTAGTAGTACTCCGCCTCTTCGCCGTCCTCCATGAGCACGAAGCCGATGACGTCGCCGTCCTCGTCCTCGATGTAGCGCACGATGTCGTCATCGTCGAGCTCGAGCTCCACCAGTTCGTAGCCGTCGTCCTCGGCGCTCGGCTCGATGATGACCACGTCCTGCACGTCGTCGTCTTGGCCGTCCTCCAGCTCTTCGAGGGCGTTCGCCTCGTCGACCTCAGGCACGGAGCCGGCGGTCGCGTCGCCGTCCTCGTTCAGCGCATCGGCATCGTAGCTGTCGAGCGAGCCGTTCTCGTAGAGCTGCGCCTCCTCGTCGGCCTCGTCGCCGTCGACGATATGGAAGCCCTCCTCGGACAGGTCGATGCCCGCCGCCTGCGACGCGACGGCCGCCAGGCCCCCGTCCTCGCCGTCGAGCGACGTCTCGCCCTCTCCGTCGGGGCCTTCCTCGGCGAAGAAGCCCTCGTAGGCTTCCTCGAGGTCGGTCTCGTCGTCGGAAGGATCGAACTCCTCGTCGTTTTGGAACTCTTCGACGTCCTCGAGTTCGGTCTCCTGGTCGATCTGCTCGGCTTCCGTCTCGGCGCCGTCCTCGATGGTTTCCAGTTCCTCGTCCAAGCCCATGATGGCCTCCTTCGCGTGGTTCGCACGTCGGCGCAAAGCGCGGCGTGGTTCGTCGTTGCAGCTTAGTAGCGGCTGCGTTCCTTCAGCGCGCGCTCCACCTCGCGGCGGGAATCGCGCGCCGCCATGGTGGCGCGCTTGTCGTAGAGCTTCTTGCCGCGCGCCACGGCCAGCTCCACCTTCACGAGCGAGTTGTCCTTGAAGTACATCTTCACGGGCACGAGCGCCATGCCCTTCTCCTTGACCTGCTCCTGCAGCTGGCGGATCTGCTTCTTGTGCAGCAGCAGCTTGCGCTTGCGGTCGGGATCGGGATTGGCGATGTTGCCGTTGAGGTACGGCGGGATGTGCACGTTGTGCAGCCACACCTCGCCGTCTCGGATGAGTGCGAAGCAGTCGGTGAGCTGGCAGTGGTTGTCGCGCAGCGAGCGCACCTCGGTGCCCGTCAGCTCGATGCCCGCCTCCAGCGTCTCGAGGATCTCGTACTCGTGAAACGCCTTCTTGTTCTTGGCGATGGTCTTCTCTTCGCGTTTCACGGCCGTACCTACTCCACGCCCGTCTCGTCGAACTGCATCTGCGCAGCGGACTCGGCGCCAGCGCCGTCGCCCTCGGTCACCGCGTCGCCCATGCCCGGCACGAAGCAGGCGTCCTCGTCCAGGTCGCGCGCGAAACGGGCGAGCAGCTTCACCGTTGCGTCGAGGTCGTCGAGGCTGACCACCTCGGTGGGCGTATGCATGTAGCGCAGGGGCACCGACACGAGGCCGGTGGGGACGCCGCCGCGGGAGATCTGGATGGAACGGGCGTCGGTGCCGGTGACGCCGGGCTCGGCCTCGATCTGGTACGGCAGACCCTCGGCCTCGGCCGCCGCCACGAGGCGCTCGAACACAGCCGGGTTGATGTTGGGGCCGCGCGCGATAACGGGACCCTCGCCGCAGACGATCTTTCCGTACTTCGTCTTGTCGATGCCGGGATAGTCGGTGGCGTGCGTCACGTCGAACGCGATGGCCACATCGGGGTCCAGGCCGTACGCGGACGTAATGGCGCCGCGCGTGCCGATCTCCTCCTGAACGGTGGCGGCCACGATGAAGTCGCCGGGCGCGCGGCCCTCCTTAGCGAGCGTCTCCAGCACGCGCACAGCGACCCACACGCCCGCCTTGTCGTCGAAGGCGCGCGAGACAGCCATGTTCTTGCCGAAGCGCTCGAAGCCCACGCCGAAGGTGATGACGTCGCCCACCATGACGAGCTTCTTCACACGCTTCGCCGGCATGCCGAGGTCGATGACCAGCTTGTCGATGGGCGTGACGTTCTTGCGCTCGTCGGGCTCGATGAGGTGGATGGGCTTGCGGCCCACCACGCCGCGCAGCGGCTCGAAGGAGTTCGACGCGTGCACGTCCACGCGCATGCCCGGGAGGATGGCCGCGTCCACGCCGCCGACGGACGACACGGACAGGAAGCCCTCGTCGGAGATGTACGTGACCATGAGGCCGATCTCGTCCATGTGGGCCGACAGCATGAGCGACGGGGCCACGCCCGTGCCCGACAGGCGGGCATGGACCGAGCCCATGACGTCGGTCTGGATCTCGTCGGCCGTGCCGGCCAGGCGCTCGCGCACCAGTTCGGCCACGGCGATCTCGGTGCCGGTGGCCGACGGGGTCTCGAGCAGTTGCTTGAGGAATTTCACCTGCTTGTTCTTCATAAATGCTCCCTGTTCTGGGCGAGGCCGCGCGCAGGCGCGGCGCGTTCGTTCGGTATGGGAACCAGTATAGCCCTTGCATCGTCCGAGCAGCCACCTCATCGCGGTGATGAAGCGAGGCCGTCACCGGAGTACCATGAAGCGTCCGGCGCCGACGGCGGGCGTTGCGGGCCTACCAGTACTCTTTCTTCTTCGCGCGCTTGCGCTCGGGCTTCGGCGGGCGGAAGTCCAGCGCCAGTTGTCCGTCCTGCGAGGCGACGGACGCTTTCTTCCGCTCCACGCTGTCGATGGTCCACGACACGGCGTCCTTGCCGTACAGCTCCAGCATCTTGAGGCGCGCGTCGCGCAGGTTCCCCTTCGTGTTGGCGCGCGAGTCGCTTTCGAACTCGAAGAGCCCCGTGCCTCGCACGTCAGCAGCCGCGGGAGAGATGTAATGGGCGATGTAGGTCTGCATATCCTTCCTTCGACGGTCGTGGTTTTCGCACTGTTCGCATGATACCCCAAGGCGACGGCCGCCGCTGCGCAACGCGCGAGAAAAAGGCGCGTTCACGGCCGCCTGACGGCAGCGAAACAAGGGCGCAACCGCTTCGGGGAAGCGGCGGCGCCTTCCCTACAATGGCAGAAAAGACAGCAAAGGTGGACTTCCATGCCAAACACTCACAGCACCGCGGCGACCCTTCTGCGCGACACGCCGCTCCCCTTACCCCTCGCGCGCATCGACCGCCCCCGGGAAGAGAGCGCGGCAGCTCGGCGCGCGCAGCATGACGCGCGCAGCGTCGTCGCGCCCGAGGCCGGGCGGCTGATCATCGTGTCGAACCGGCTGCCCTACCGTTTCGAAGACGACGGCGAAGGCGGCTTCGAGCTCGAGCGCAGCGTGGGCGGCCTGGCCACGGGCCTGGGCCCCTTGCACGAGCAGGACGGCAACCTCTGGATCGGCTGGGCCGACGCGGATGCGGGCATGGACGACGACGAGCGCGCCCGGCTGGCCGCGGCGTTCGACGAGCGCGATTGCCGCGCGGTGTTCTTGGACGACCGCGACGCCGAAGCCTACTACGAGGGCTTCTCCAACTCGGCCATCTGGCCGCTGTTCCACGGGTTCCCCCAGTTCACCCGCTTCGACGAGGAAGAATGGGAGGCATACCGGCGCGTGAACGAACGGTTCTGCGAGGCAGCACTGGCAGAAGCGCGCCCGGGCGACACGCTGTGGATCCAGGACTACCACCTCATGCTGCTGCCGTCGATGCTGCGAGAGGCACTGCCGGATGCGTCCATCGGGTTCTTCCTGCACATCCCCTTCCCCGACTACGAGACGTTCCGCACGCTGCCGTGGCGCGACGAGATCGTCCGCGGCGTGCTGGGAGCCGACCTCATCGGCTTCCATGCCTACGACTACGTGCGCCATTTCCTGTCCAGCTGCCGGCGCGTGGCGGGCATCGAGAACACGAGCGGCACGCTCACGGTTGACGGACGCGTGGTGCAGGTGGACGCCTTCCCGCTCGGCATCGACTACGCGCGCTTCCGCGACGCCGCACGCACACCGGAAGTGCAAGCAGCAGTGGAAACGCTCGCGGCCGAGAAGGGACACGAAGGTTGCAAGGTGATGCTGTCGGTGGAACGGCTGGACTACTCGAAGGGCATTCCCGAGCGGCTGGACGCCTTCGACGCGTTCCTCGACAAGCACCCCGAGTGGAAGGGTCGCGTGGTGCTCATGCTGGTCACCGTGCCGTCGCGCGAGAACGTGGCGTCGTACCGCGCGCTCAAGAAGCGCATCGACGAGCTGGTGGGCCAGGTGAACGGCAAACACTCAACGATGGACTGGACGCCTGTGGACTACTACTACCGCTCGTTGCCGTTCGAGCAGCTGGTCAGCCTGTACGCCGCGAGCGACGTGATGCTGGTCACCCCGCTGCGCGACGGCATGAACCTCGTATGCAAGGAGTACCTGGCCTGCCACGACGGCGACGGAGGCGTGCTGGTGCTGTCGGAGATGGCCGGCGCGTCCTACGAGCTGCACGAGGCTCTGTGCGTGAACCCGTTCGACCGCGCGGGCATCGCCCGTGCCATGCAGGAGGCGCTCACCATGCCACCCGACGAGCAGCGCAAGCGCAACGCACCCATGCAACAGCGCCTGGCACGCTACACGTCGAAGAAGTGGGCGCGCGAGTTCCTCGATGCCGTGGCCGACGTGAAGCGCCGCCAGGCGGGCATGAGCGCGCATCTGCTGGGCCCCACGTCGGCCGGCCGGCTGCTGGAGGCGTACCGCCGCGCGGATCGGCGCGCGCTGCTGCTGGACTACGACGGCACGCTCATGCCCTTCTCGGACGACCCCGCGCGCGTCGCGCCCGACGAACGGCTGCTGGACGTGCTGGCGCGCCTGGGCGGCAGCGCGGACAACGACGTGGTGGTGGTGTCGGGGCGCGACCACGCCACGCTCGAGGCATGGCTGGGCCGGCTGCCCGTCGACCTCGTGGCCGAGCACGGCGTTTGGTTCGCCGCGCAAGCGGACGGAGGCACGGCGAGCGGGCGGGCATGGACGCTGCAGGAACCGCTCGACAACAGCTGGAAGGACGCCATCCGCCCCGTGCTGGCCGACTTCGTCGACCGCACGCCCGGATCGCTGCTGGAAGAGAAGGACTACTCGCTGGTGTGGCATTACCGCATGTGCAGCCAAGAGCTGGCCGAACGGCGCGTCATCGAGATCAGATGCGCACTGGGAGACGGCCTGGCCGACCGCGGCATCGCGCTCATGGACGGCAATAAGGTGATCGAGGTGAAGCCGCGCGGCGTCGACAAGGGGCACGCGGCCCACCGCTGGTTCCGCGACCCCGCCTACGGCTTCTTGCTGGCGGCCGGCGACGACCGCACCGACGAGGACGTGTTCGAAGCCGCGCCCGACGACGCGTGGACCGTCAAGATAGGCGGCGGCCCCACCCGCGCCCGCTTCGCGCTCAAGAACAGCGCCGAGATGCGCCAGCTGCTGGAAGCGATGGCCGAAGCCGAGCCGGTCCGCTAGAACGCGCAAGAGGAGCCGCGAAGCGGGCCGACGGCCGTCGTTTCCGCCTCGACGGACGCATCGTCGCCGGTCAAAAACGCGAGCACGCGGCTCAACAGCGCTTCCAGATCGTCTTCGGAAAGCGTGCGGGAGAAGCCGCTATCGACGAGGTTCTCGAAGGCGGCGGCGTTGCGATAGCGGATGCCGTCGAGGAAGAACGCCTTGCGCCGGTCGGCACGGTCGCGCAACACGACGACGGTCTGCGACGGCAGCGCCTCGTAGGCGCGCTCGTCGAGCCCGAGCTTCTTCCCGTACCAGTCGGGCACGTTGCGCACGCCCTCGTCGGCGAAGAACGCGCGGATCTCCCCGCACCCCGCCAACGGGTACGGCGGCAGGTCGTAGCCCCGATGGCGCGCGTACGCGAATATGTAGCGGGACGCATCGCCCACCTGGGCGCGGTCGCCCAGCACGAACGACAGCAGCTCGAGCGCCCGATGAGGCCGCCACCGGTCGCCTTCGAGCTCCAACAAGCGCGCGATCCGGGAAACGACGTCGTCGCCGGCGCTTCGCAGGCTCATCGCGCCTCCCCTCCGACATCAACACCTTCCGTGTCTTCGCGCACACCCGCCGCGGGCATGAGGTCGCTCAGAACCTGCTCGAACGGCTCGCGCGCGGCACGGCGCACGAGCCGTTCTTTCTGACGGCGCATGAGGCGCTTGAAGCGGTACTCGGCGCTCATGGCCTCGTGCTTCGTCGCGTAAGCCGCCTGCGCGAGCAGGCGCACGGGAAGGCGGCTGCGCGTGTACTTCGCGCCCGCGCCGGCGTTATGCGCGCGCACGCGTTCGGCGACGTCCACGGTGTAGCCCGTGTACCATGTGCCGTCGGCGCATTCGAGCACGTACAGGTAGAACGACGGATCGTTTTCTGCCCGGGGATCCATGCGCGCTACACGAGCACCTTGACGACGATCTTGCGCACGCAGCATGGGGCGTCGAGCGCGCATCCCGGCTTGTGGGCGTCTTCGGGTGCGAGCACGGCCACGTCGCCCGCACGCAGCACGATGGAGCTGGGACGCTCGGGTGTGCAGTACAGCCCGAAATCGGCGTCTTCGTCAAAGGGCTGTACTTTCGCGAGGCCTTCGAGCGGCGCATACTGCATGACCTCCTCGCCCGACACGACGAACTGCACGTCGTAGTAGCGGCGGTGCGCCTCCAGCTGCTTCTCCTCGGCGGGAACCGTGTCGTATTCCTGCACGTTGGCGAACACGGCGTCCCCGTCGATGTCGACGCGGCCGAGCGGGAGCGACCCGAGGTCATCCCTGTTCAAAAAAGCATACGCCTTCTGAAAACGCGCGGCGAGGTAATCGTTGCCAGCGGCATGGTCGAGGGTGGTAACCAGCATGATCGGTCCTTTCGGTACGGGTGCACGGCGCGCAAAGCGACTCGCAGTATACACCCGAGGACGTCAGCGCGGACGCAACAGAACGTTTGCGCATTCCGCTTGAAGTCTAGAAAGGGATCGTGGACGGCAGCTTGAGCAAGGCAGATAATGACCGTATCGACCCTGCGCCGAAGAGACGGCGCCGTTCATCGAAGGAGCGAGGCATGATCAACAAGTTCTGCAAGAAGCCGCTGTGGGAATGCTCGAAAACCCTGTCCGCCGTCGCCCAGGGGCTCGCGCCCGCCGAGACGGTGATCAAGGGCGCGAAGCTCGTGAACGTGTGCACGGCCGAGATCCAGGAGGACGTGGACGTGGCCATCGCCGAGGGCCGCATCGCCTACCTCGGCCGGGCAGACCACTGCATCGGCGAGGACACGCAGGTCATCGATGCGAAGGGGCAGTACATCGCGCCAGGGTTCCTCGACGGGCACATCCACGTGGAATCGTCCATGATGGGCGTGGGCGAATACGCGCGCGCCGTCGTGCCGCACGGCACCACGGGCATCTACATGGACCCGCACGAGATCTGCAACGTGCTAGGCCTCGACGGCGTGAAGGTGATGGAGGAGGACGCGCGGCGCACGCCGCTCAAGACGATGATCACCACCCCGTCGTGCGTGCCCGCCGTGCCCGGCTTCGAGGACACCGGTTCGTCCATCGGCCCGGACGACGTGGCCGAGACGATGGCATGGCCGAGCGTCGTGGGGCTCGGCGAGATGATGAACTTCCCGGGCATCCTAGGAAGCACGGACCACGCGCATGGCGAAGTGGGTGCCACGCTGGAGGCAGGCAAGATCGTGACCGGCCATTACTCCATGCCCGAGACCGACCGGGGCCTGAACGCCTACATCGCCTCGGGCGTGCGCTGCTGCCACGAGTCAACGCGCCCCGAGGACGTGTTGGCGAAGATGCGCCTCGGCATGTACGCCCAGCTGCGCTACGGCTCGGCATGGAAGGACCTGCCGGTGCTGGCCGAAGCCGTGCTGGCGAACGACATCGACACGCGCTTCGCGACGCTGGTCAGCGACGACACGCACCCGCACACGCTGGTGGCCGACGGGCACCTCGACCACATCGTGCGGGTGGCCGTCGGGCTGGGGATCGACGCGGTGACCGCCATCCAGATGGTCACCATCAACTGCGCTCAGTGCTTCCAGATGGACCACGACCTGGGCTCCATCGCGCCGGGCAAGTGCGCCGACATCGTGTTCTTGGACGATCTGGAGGACCTGAGGGTCACCCGCGTGCTGATCGACGGCGACGTGGTGGCGGAAGACGGCCGCGCCCTGTTCGACCTGCCGCCGTTCCAATTCCCCGACTGGGTTACGCACTCGATGCACCTGGGTCGCGAGCTGACGCCCGCATCGTTCGAGGTGCCCGCACCCGAAGGCGTTGCCGACGGAACCGTGCGGGTGCGCGCGATCGAGATCATCCCCGCCAAGGTCGGCACGTTCGAGGCGCATGTGGACCTGCCGGTCGTGGACGGGCGGCTTGAGTCCGACCTTCAGCAGGACGTGCTGAAGACGTTCGTGTTCGAACGCCATCACGAGACGGGCACGTGCGGCTGCGGCTTCGTGAAGGGCTTCGGCATCAAGCGCGGCGCGATGGCGTCCACCGTGGCGCACGACGCGCACAATTTGCTGGTGGTGGGCACGAACGACGAGGACATGGCCCTGGCCGCGAACACGCTGGCCGCCTGCGGCGGCGGCATGGCGGTGGTCGCCGACGGGGAGATCCTGGGGTTGGTGGAGCTTCCTATCGCCGGTTTGATGGACTCGCTCGACGCCGTAACGATGAGCGAGAAGGTACATGCTTTGGAGGGCGCATGGGCCGAGATCGGCTGCACCATGCCGTCGCCGTTCATGACGATGGCCCTGATCCCGCTAGCATGCCTGCCCGAACTGCGCCTGACGAACCGCGGCCTGGTTGACTGCACGACGTTTGAGTTCGTTGATTTGGTGGTGGAGTAGCGATCCGAAGGACGTCTGCGCCTTTCGCAACTCGGCGCAGACGTCCGACGAGCAAAACTCGGAATCAGCGAATCAATCCGCGTTCTCGATAGGAAGCGACGGCAAGGATCGGTCGCCCCTTCGTTAGGGAGCGACAGAACCTGCCGAAACGCTGCTCGATTTCAACCCGGATACCCTGCTTCTACCCGCGCGCCCGCGAGTGGTACGACCGACCACGCCTCGGCCGTACCACGACAGCTGCGCGCGACTTCAACCCGCGCGCCCGCAAGCTGAACGATGACGTGTCAGCGTTCAGCTTGCCAGCCAACCCGAACAGTTTCAACCCGCACTCCCATGCGGGGAGTGACCCGCGCGTTCTCGAGCACGGAGTACACCGCGGTGCCATTTCACCCCGCACTCCCCATGCGGGAAGTGATCTACATCCGTTTCAACGAATCGCGTATATTCCTCATTTCAACCCGCACTCCCCATGCGGGAAGTGACCCCGTGAATGCATAGGACGCCATGGCATCGTAGATTTCAACCCGCACTCCCCATGCGGGGAGTAACTGGCCGAGGCCAACGACAAGGCCGTCAACGCCTACCTGATTTCAACCCGCACTCCCCATGCGGGGAGTGACCGCCTACATGGGTTCGCGCCTTTTCCCCGACATATTTCAACCCGCACTCCCCGTGCGGGGAGTGACCAGGTACTCGACGTTCTGGGTGATCGCGGTGGGATTTCAACCCGCACTCCCCATGCGGGGAGTGACGTTTGCAGCCTTGACGCTTTCGTTCACGTCAGTGCCATTTCAACCCGCACTCCCCATGCGGGGAGTGACTAACGGCATCACGGTCGGCACGCCGGTGCAGCTTTTCATTTCAACCCGCACTCCCCATGCGGGGAGTGACTTGAGCCAGCCGAGACCCTGCGAGAGGCTGCCAATTTCAACCCGCACTCCCCATGCGGGGAGTGACGGTTATCAAAATGCGTCTGTTCAAGTTCGTTTAATTTCAACCCGCACTCCCCATGCGGGGAGTGACCAGCTCGACGAACGCGACGAGCGAAAAGAGGCTATTTCAACCCGCACTCCCCATGCGGGGAGTGACTCGTGGGTGCGGTTGTAGCCGTCCAGCACGTCGGCAAATTTCAACCCGCACTCCCCATGCGGGGAGTGACACGGCCTCAGCTCCTCGGTACTGTAAACATAGTAATTTCAACCCGCACTCCCCATGCGGGGAGTGACGCGGCGCTGACTTTTCTTTGGGTCGTCAGCCCATTTCAACCCGCACTCCCCATGCGGGGAGTGACCCATCATGGGCGCTATCGTCGTGGTCGGCATCGATTTCAACCCGCACTCCCCATGCGGGGAGTGACGCCGAGGTGGCTGCCGCGAGGAACGGCGACAACAAATTTCAACCCGCACTCCCCATGCGGGGAGTGACCGGCCACAGGGTATGCATGCATGAGAGCGTATCCATTTCAACCCGCACTCCCCATGCGGGGAGTGACCGCAATATTATGCGCAAAATTTACTGCCTCGATCAACATATAGCGCCAATAGACAAACAAGGTACACGCAACAAGCGCGTCAGGCATCTTTATGTCACACTATTTGGTGCGAACCTCACGTATGTCATATGCGAGCTTCGTGCTCGCACCATGGTCCTACAATGCCAAGAACCCTTCAGCTTCGTACGTTGGCTTCGCACCTACATGCTCAATCTTCGTCTCATATTTGCTTCCAAGACTGTAGAATCGCAAACTATCTTTCTCCGGATCGATCAGCTCGACGAGCTCGCTCTTGATACGAACCATCGTCGCAGCATCGGCAACGCATTCGAACACTGAGTTCTGGACACGCTGACCGTAATTGACGCAATGTCGCGCCACTTTTCGCAAGCGACGTCGGCCTGCCGGATCCTCGGTATTCACGTCGTAGGTAATCACTGTCAGCATGCCAACCATCTCACTTCCATAGAAACGGCGGGTAGCCGTCTAGATCGCCGCGCAAGCAACGAGCGAGCAACAGCGCCTGCACATGCGGCACAAGCCCCCGGGGAATCTTCTCCTTCAAAAAGGGATGGGTGATCGTCTCCTTCTTTCGCTCTTGCCAAGCGCCGAACAAAGCCCGTCTCCCTTCATCGCCCAACCGAACCTCACCCGATTCCCGCTTCTCAAAATCCTTCGAACTCACCACCCGGTTGTTCAAGGCGGAAAGCACGAACCGATCGACGAACACCGGCCGCAGCTCCTCCATTAAGTCCAAAGCAAGCGAGCGTCGACCAGGCCTATCCGCATGCATGAAACCCACGAACGGATCAAGCCCAACACCCTCAAGCGCAGACGCGCAATCGAAAGCCAGAACCGTGTAGAACAGAGACAGCATGGCGTTCATCGCATCGGTCGGAGGACGCCGCGCTCTACCTGTAAAACGAAACGTCTCCTTATCTCGCAACACCAGCTCATCGAACACGCCGAAATACTCTGCAGCCGCGTCGCCCTCAATCCCTCGCAAGGAATCCATCGTTTCGCACTCAGCCGCACTGCGAAGCGAACCGTCAAGCCTCATGCTGGCTGCCTTCACCGATCCCGTATCAATACGCAACCCATGGTCGCGCACCGCCCGTTCGAGCACCCAACGACCGTTGTAGAGCTTTCCCACAATGAAATTCCGAGCGATAGCAAGGCTCTTTTCGGTTTCTTCAGACCATGCATACTGCGTTTTTCGCAGCAGCACGTTTCCGCGTTGCTCGCCGTATGCGCCTGCAAGGAAACGACCCTTCCGATCGAAGAAAGACAGGCCGACGCCCCGTTCGACGCAGGCGCCCATAAGGGCAGGACTTGCACCTCGGTACGAGAAGCAGAGGATACCCTCAAGCGTATGGAGCGGCACTCGTCCAAGCTCTGCGCCATCGCGACGTACAACCACGTTCTCCCCATCGAGCATGAGATACGCGTCTTCCGTGAACACGTAAAGCGTGTTGAGCAAATGTCTCATAGCTCCTCCTCGAAAAGCCTTTTGGCCACATACTCCCCGACCGTCGCCCGATTGATGGCGCGCGGCAGGCAGAGGTCATTCAACGAGCACGACCGACAGGCCGAAAAGGGCTTCACCCGTGGAGTATGACGGCGTCGATACAAAGCATGCATCTCCTCCACCATCGAGCCAACCAAAGCGCACAACGACTCGTCGAACTCCACCTTTTCGCGCGAACGCGTTTCGCCGTAGTAAAGGAACCCAATGGGCACATCCGCCCCAAGCATCTCCTCCAAGCACAACGCCTGTGCGCACAATTGCAGTCGGTCGGCATCGTTCGCCTTGCTCGAACCGCGCTTGTACTCCACCGGCACAGCGCGCCAAAGGCCATCCTCTCCTGTGAGAGTATGGCCATGCGAGTTCTTGCGGAATTCGACGACGTCGCACTTCCCTGACAAGCCGAGCGCACGCGAATGCACCGACAAGCCGCGAACGACGAGGGTATCACCTCGCCGTTCGCGCAGCTCTTCATCATGGGCGCGTTTGTGCATGAGCTCGCCTTGGGCTGTCAACACGTTGTCGGCCCACGCTTGCTCGATATGGATGAGCGCCCACTGTCGTCGACAGAACGCGAAGTGCTGGATACCAGACAGCGCGAGGAACTCGTCCTCGTCGTACACCGCTACACCATCCTCAGAACCGTGACTCCCTCGGGCACGGCGCCCTCGTCAACGGTGATCTCCTCGTAGTCGTCGATGGAACGCGGAGCCTCCACGCCGGCTTTCTTCTGGGTTGAAACAGCGTCGAACAGCTTGTACGACGGCGCATTGCCAAGCTCGCTGTCATGCTTGAACACCACGAGCGCACGAACCGCCATCTTGCCGCGCGCAGCCGAGTGATCGTGCTCGAACATGTTGACGATAGCATCCCACAGAAGGGCGAGGTCGTCCTCCGAGAATCCCGTCGATTTGCGCGCCAAGTTCGCCGAAACGTAGCCCTCCCCGCGATAGAGCGCATAGGGAACCACGTACTTGCGACCCATCTCGGTGCCCTTCTTCTCGGCATCGGCTTCGGTGGTGATGGCTACGCGCGTGATGGTGACCTCCTGCGGAATGATAGGATCGACGCTGCGCGCGAACGTCAGCTGCACCGGCCCGCGCACCTGCCCGCAGTTGAGCGCGCCTTTGACGAACGTGGTCATCACCGCACCGAACGTGCGCACATCATAGAATGTCTCGCACATGAAATCGCGAATCTTCTCGTCGAGCGCAGGATCGTCTTTCTTGAGTTTTTTGATGGCTTTATCATCGGTTCCCACGCCGAACTCGTCGAGCGCCCGTCGGTCGCTCGCATTGAGCGGCACGCCGTCCTTGATGTATATCTCGAAACCCCGCTCGCCTTCCTTCACCGTCTCCACGTAGTTGCGGATCTTGCGCTTCAAGCACACGTCAGTCACGATGCCGAGGCTCGTCTCGGGATCGATGCGCGGCATGTTGCCGGCATCGGGATCGCCGTTGGGGTTACCGTTCTCCACATCGAAGTACACGACGAAGTCGTAACGGTTCTTGATCGTATCGCTCATGATTTAACCCTCCTGATCGTTTTTCTTCTCGTAACGTTTCTGCGTTTGATGGTAGTATCCCAGGATAAAGCCACCCTGTTCCGACAGCGAAAGACGTTTGGGAAACCCTTGGATTCCGTTGCATAACTCCTGTATCTGCTTTTCGTAGAACACCGCGAGTCCTTTTCGGTCGCCCGCGATCTTATTCAGATGGTTCTGGCCAAGCTTCATGATGACCGGGAACACCACACTCGGCATCGCGTTCGCCGAATCGAAGTACCGGTTCTTGATTGTAGTTTTTATGCCCGGATTGGCCTCTTCCTGCACGCGTTCCAGCACGGAGAACAATCGTCCCAGCATATAGGGGGTATCTCTTTTCGTTTCGTCGAGTGACACCGTCACCGCCTCCTTGTTTAGATTCTTGATTAGATACGCTTTAATGATCGCCACACGTCCGCGCGTCACCTTGCGCGTGCGGCGGTCATCGTCGTCCTGCGTCGCTCGCACTCGCAACAGCACGTTCGAGTACAGCGCTTCGGGATACGGCGCATCGGCCAAGATCGAACGCATGAGAGCGCCTGCGAGCACCGACGTAGCGGCCGCTTGCTTGGCATTCGGGTTCGCCGTCTCCGCAAGCAGGAAATACGGCGAGAGGTATTTCTTCTCGTACGGCGCGCGGGTGATATCGATACGGTCGTAATGCTTCCGCAGATTGTCCAGCATAGAGCCGAACATGCCAGACATGAAGAACCTTACCGACAGCCTTGCCGCATTCGGGGCAAGCCCTAACACGTGGAATGTCGCATCGAGCTTTGCGCTTTCCACCTGCCGTCCCGCCGCCAAGGCACCCATGATCGCGTCGAGCTTTTCATCAGGGTCGTCTTCGCCCTCAGCTCGTTCTCCAAAGTTCGGGTTGATGGCTTGCGAGAACAAGGCTGCACAATCTTCATCATCGCTATCGGCCCAGTACACGATCGTCGTATCACCAAGGCGAATATGATGATTGCGATCAGACAGTAGATAGTTCAGGGCAGTCGTGTAAGCGAACGTCACCCGTTCGCTTACTGGGGCATTCAACCCCTGCTCTTCATCGTGCCCGTACGACTCAAACGCACGCGCGTTAAAGCCCACGAGCGATGCCCCCATCGACTGCGCCCCCATCACGCCTTTGATGGCAGGATGCAGTCGAGCGATAGGAGCCTTCTCGCCAGTGACCAGGCATGTCGTTACCTCTTCGTCTTTGCCGGATCGTTCGCAGCGTCGATCCCATGCCGCGCAGATGTCGCGATCGGCGAGGGCTTCGCAACCCTGAACGAAGAACACGAGATTGCCTCCCGCAAGCAGCCCCTCGCCAGCATCCACCACACGAGGGTGCTCCGACGCCTCCTCCACATTCCACGTTTCAAAGTAAGACCGGATCGCGGTTGCAACCGGCGAATCGACATCAGCGAGCAGCTCGAGATGCTTCCGCCGTGCATCGTCGAAGCACCGACGGGCGCGCTCTGGTTTGCCTTTGGCATCGAGACCTAGCAGATAGGTCGCGTTATCGCACAAGAGATTGGCCGTCACGCCCACAGTGCGCTTCGCTTGCTCGGGCACCTCCCTCGTCCAGCCCCGCTTCTCCTCGGCAGGAATCACGTTGACCAACTCGCCATCGGGCGAAAGCTCCAGCATGAAAGCCACCTGGCGCGAACACCATCCCGGTCGCGCGATCCTTTCGGGATGTTCTCTAGACAGCTGCTCATAGTAGTCGGCAAGCGCTTGCAGGATCATCGGAACACCTCGCTTCCCGCCACGTCGATCACGCCATTGCGCATAACAGCTCGAAAAAACATCGGCATAATGTTCTGCGGATCGACGTAATCCATGTCGTAAAGCATTAAGCCGAGATCGCGCTCGCCGGAATCTGCATAGCACCCCTGGGGAGCGTCTCCGTCACATGCCTTGAAGTGAGCTGCGAACTCACGAGTTCCGAAGTACGGGGTTGAGTAGCATTGCCCTCGATCAAGCCTCCGCCTTATGATATCCTTGAATTTGCCGGGGTTGTCTTCGGGCTTCGCTCGGTCGGTCAATTCGAAATGCGCTTCTATCACATAGCGCACGTCGGTGAGGATCAGTGAGGCTCGTTGCTGGATATCCTCTTTCGTGTTTATGTAGGGCAACTCGCCTCCGTGCGTCATGACGCTTCTTATGGAGCTGGCGAGCGCTTTCGATTTAACCTCGTTGCGCCGCACGTTGGTGAAGCGAATGGGATTGAGCACGTGTATTCGATCGATCGTATATCGCATACCCGGATGCCAGTATATCGATTCGATCAGACCACGAGCCGCCGAAGGCGTGATCACATCGTACGAAACGCGTTCCACCGACAGCTCCGGCCTCGTGAAGAGCGCCCGCTCGCCCCAAACCTCGATTTGGATTCCATATGCCATATGATACCTCCTTTCATTTTTTTCATTCTTATAAAGGTTTAGGTTAAAATCTACTGCATTCGTTATACCATCAGAAATTGCAACCGTCAATGTCACCATATGCTTATATTTGATTTTCAAGGTGCTTTAGTTCACAATGTCCACGTCATTGCGTTGCAATGGGGGTTGAAACATTCTCATAAACAGTTAAGCGGTAACGGCACAGGGGCGCTCCAAGCGCCCCTGTGCCGTTACAGGAATATCCCCTTTCCTTCTTCGTTTTTCAGATCCAATCCGCGTTGATCCGAGTAGCATGTTCCATCGACCAGCACGAACAAGTCCTCGGCAAGAGTCTCTATCTTGCCGCTCCGCAGTAAAGCCTTGATATCCCCATCGTAAACGCCGACGGCGTAGCGCGAGAGCCTGCGTATGGTCGAGCGATTCGCGAAACCGGTTTTCACCGCGAGGATATCGGATTCGATTTCCGGATCGGGTATCACCACCGTGCGCGAGCCTTCCTCGATCATGCGGAAATCGTCGGCCGCGCGCTTGAAGGGTATGTTGAGGGATTTTAGGCTGAACCCTTCGAGATCGCGCAGCACTCCCGATGCGTCGAGCGCTCCTTCGCGCACGGCGTACAGCCTTGCAAAGTATGCGTCGATCGCCTCGAGAGCCCCGATATCGCACGACTCGCATGCCGCTCCCTCCATCTCGCTTATGACGCTTCGTGCTATCGCCACTTTCTGCGCGACATCGGAAGGCAGAGCGTAGTCGTCGGCGGGCTCGAACACGTGCACGATGCTTTCCTCGGCCGACTGCCGGCCTTCTCGATTGCATCGCCCAGCCGCTTGCACCATGCTGTCCACACCAGCGAGCGCGCGGTAGACCACAGGGAAATCAACGTCGACGCCCGCTTCTATCAGGCTCGTCGCCACAACCCGGCAAGTCCGGCCCTCGCGCAGACGTTGCCGGATCTCGTTCAGCACGCGCTCACGATGTACAGGGTGCATGAGGGTTGTCAGATGGTACGAGTCTTCCCCGTCGAGCAGCTCATGCAGCCGCCTCGCCTGCTTGCGGCTGTTCACGATGCAAAGCGACTGGTCGCGATCTGCCAAACGTGCTGCAAGATCGTCATCACCGAGCACGCCGTCGAAACGATACGAGACGCGTTTAAGCTTTTTGAACAATTCCGACGGCGCAGGTGCGATCTCGCGCACGGCGAACCCCTTTCGTCCAAGCATCCCGTTGAAGGCCGGCTGCGTCGCCGTGCACAGTACCACCGAACAACCGTAGTTCGCCACGAGCTCTATAAGCGCGCGCAGACAAGGAAGCAGCTGCTTGGTGGGAACCATCTGCGCCTCGTCAAGCACGATCACGCTGTTCGCGATATTGTGCAGCTTGCGGCAGCGCGATGTCCGATTAGCGTAGAGCGACTCGAAGAACTGTACGTTCGTCGTCACCACGATGGGCGCGTCCCAATTCTCGGACGCTCGGCGAAGCGCCTTCTTCGCGTCGCCTGACTTGTACGACTCCACCTCTTCGTCGAAATCGAAATCGAAGTTCGCGTGATGCTCCAAAACGCTGCGCTCTCCCAGCACATCGCGAAAGACGCGGGCGTTCTGCTCGATGATCGACGTATAGGGCACGGCGTATACTACGCGACGTGCATCGCGCTTAACCGCATGCTCGAGCGCGAATAGCAGCGACGCGTACGTTTTTCCACCTCCGGTGGGAACCGTTAGCGAGAAGAAACCGGGGTGGTTCGAAGCAGCTCTGATGCATGCATCCAGCACCTGGCAGCGCGTTTCGTTGAGCGCGCTCGTCGGCGGGTAGAAGCGAGCTACCTCTTCTTTCAAGCAACCCAGGAGATCGACAAGGGATTGCTCCGAAAGAGGATCGCGTCCTTCGCCCTGCATGAATCTCTCGGTGCAAAGGAAGTCCGCATCCACCAAACAGGAGAATACCATGCGCGTCAAAAACGAAAGCGAATAGGCTCCGTCCTCCCGATCGCGAGAAACAGGCAGAACGGAAGGGCCTTTCGGAACGTTAAGCTCGACTTCGCGCGCATAGGCGGCGCAATCGGGGATGCTACCGTGTTGTGCCCGCAGCAGTCGACCGCGCAGAGTCGGACAGTCTTCGACATCTGCCGTAGTGCCCCCGTCGGGAAGCCCTGCATGATGGCCGGCAACGCAGTAAGCGAGCAATTTCAAACCCAACTGATCAAGCAGAGCAGCCCCCGCCGTGGAGTGATCGACTTTATGCCCGTCGCATAGGATGCGGTTCTGGAATTCCGTGGAATACTTGCCGATGTCGTGCGCCATTCCTGCGGCATAGGCCCACGATTCGGCCCCGAACGGCCGCGCGAACTCGGCCGCCATCTCGGCCACCTCCCGCAGGTGGTCGGCCACTTCTTCGATGCGCCCGTCTTCGGCAACATGGGATACGTGCATGAATACCTCCCGTCAGTTAGCGCAATCGCGCGCCGTTCAGCTATAAAATATAACTCATCTTGACATGCATAAGCTCTCTAATCATTTTTATAGCTCTCGATGATACTCTGGAAACTGTTTTCGCATGTCCCCCAAGCGGGACTTGCAGAAAAGCGTTTTCGTTTATCATTGAAAGAATGTCTAATCCAAAAAACAGGTGCATGAAGCATGCCCGAAGAACAACCGGGTTGTACAATACTCCCCATGTCCCTCGCTACCGACATACGCTCCTACCAACCCTTCAACCAGCAGGAGGCATCCGATCGCGAGGTTATCCTCCGGCAGTTGGAAACCGACCCGCACGTGTTCGACCGCGACTCGCTCGCGCATATGACGTGCTCGATCTGGACGGTCGATCCGACCGTCACCCAGACGCTCACGGTGTTCCACAACACGTACGGATCGTGGAGCTGGATCGGCGGGCACGCCGACGGAGAGCGTGACCTGGAGCGGGTGGCGCTGCGCGAATTGGAGGAGGAGACCGGAGTCGCCGACGCGCGCATCGTGCCATGCGGGCCGGGGAACATCTTCTCGCTCGAGGTGCTCACCGTGGACGGGCACGAGAAACGCGGGCGCTACGTCAGCTCGCATGTACACCTCAACGTGACGTATCTGGCCGTCGCGTCGCCCGACGACCCGCTGCGCGTCAAGCCCGACGAGAACAGCGGCGTGCGCTGGATGGACTTCGACGAGGCGCTGGCCGCATCGACGGAACCGTGGATGCGCGACCGGATCTACCGCAAGCTCGTCGACAAGCTGGCCGCGGTCGACCTCGAAATGAGACGTTAGCCCCGTCCCTTCGCCTCATCCCAAAGCTCGCGGGGAAGATAGTACGATTCGAAGTCCTGCATGAGGCCGTCGGGGGTTGCTTCGGCGCCGTGGATGGTGCCCTCGTGGACGAAGCCCGCCTTCTCGATCACGCGGCGCGAACGATCGTTGAACGTGTAGTGCGTGCACGTGATCAGGCCAAGCCCCAGCTCCTCGAAGCCGTAGCGCAGCATCTCGTCCGCCGCCTCGGTCATGCAGCCCCGCCCCCATGCCGTGCGCGCGAGCGCATAGCCCAGCATGAGGCAGTCGACGTTGCGCCGCTGCGGATCGCGGATGAGGCCGATCGACCCGATGCACGGCCCCGTGGCTCCCGTCCCCGCGCCCGTCTTCTCGAAGATGCCGAACACATGAGGCTCGCTCGCGATCACCTCCACGAACATGCGCGAGTCCTCGCGCGTGCGGTGCGGGGCCCATCCGGCATCGGGCCCGACGGCGGGGTCGCTGCAGTAGGCGTACACGTCGTCGATATCGTCGGAAACGAACGGGCGCAGCACGAGGCGCTCGGTCTCGAGCGCAGGGCACTCCCCCGACGTCACCGCCAGAATCGCCGGCGGACAACCGGGATGCCGCGCCTCGCCGGCCCGAACGCAAGCCGCGAACCGCACCTCGTCGAGCACCCGCACGCCCGCCTCGCGCAAGGCGCGCGCCGCCACGCCGTAACCGGGCACGAGCTCGCCGGCGAACGCGCCGTCGTACACGAGGCCGCATCCGCACGAAGGGCTCTTCGCCTTGAGCACGGCCAGCTTGCACCCCTGCTCCTGCGCCAGCTCCACCGTCTTGGCGGCTCCGGCCAAAAACGCGTCCGTGACGTCGACCCCGTCCGCGTCCGTCACGCGCAGCGCGCGCTCGGCGGCGGCGATCTCGCAGGGGGCATGCGGCACAGGCAGCCCGCCCAGCACCTCGGGGCACACGGGAACCATCTCGCAAGCGTCGTGCAGCTTCAGCACGTCCTCGCAGGGACGCGACTTCCCATCGTAGCGGCACGGCTCCCCCAGCAGGCATGCGCTCACGGCTATCGGCATCGCTCGTCCTCGTTTCGTCGAAAAAACCCAGTATAGCAAAGCCCGCGACTCCGCTGCGTTAGCGCGTGCGCGCGAACACTAGAACCGTGGCGACGGCCGCGAACATGGCCAGCGCCGCAAGCACGCCCACGAGCGTCGTCGCGCCCACGAGCGCGCCCATCATCCCGCTAAGAACCGCCGATCCCGTGTAGCCGATGAGATTGATGGTCGACACCACCGTCGCCGTGCTGCGCATGTCGGCCCGCGCGAACAAGAGGCGCAGGCTGCCCGACAGGCACATGCCCGTGGACAGGCCGAACAACGCCACCAGCACGAGGAAAGCGCCCAAAGCCCCGGCCGCCATCGCTACGCACATCGCGCACGTGAACACGAGGAGCGCCGCCATCGAAACACGCAACGACACGCCCGACGGCATGCGCGCCTCAAGCGGCGCCCCCAACGCGCTGGGCGCCATCGACAGCGCGAGGATAGCCGATGCCATGAACGGGTCGCTCGAACCGAAGCATTCCGCCGCCACCGGCGAGCTGAACGATTGGAAGAACGTGCCCACGCCCCACGACGCGACGTAGGCGCACGCGGCGATGGGCAGCACACCACGCAGCTTCGCATCCACGCCGATCACCGGCTTGCAGGCGGTTCGCAGCGGCACGCGGCTGACGACCGTTTCGGGAGCCGCGGGAATGAGGATCGCGCCCAGCGCCAGCAACGCGATCATGATCCAATAGATCAGCGCGTGCTGTTGGGTGACCAAGGACAAGAACCCCACGGCCAGCGAGCCCGCCATCACGCCCAGCAGCGCGCCGCAACCGGCCACCGCCAGCCCGAACCCCTCGTAGCGCCCCACGGCGGAATCGACGACCAGCGCCGAAACGGCGCTCATGGCCAAGCCGCACGACACGCCCTGCACGGCTCGCGCAACCAGCACGATCGTCGGATCGGCCGCTCTCAAGAACAGGAAACAACCGAGCATGGCAAGCAGCAGCGACGCCGCCGCCAAGGGGCGCCGTCCCGCCGCATCGGACAGCGATCCCGACAAGAACAGCGTCAGCACGACGCCGAACAGGTACATGAGCATGGTGGCGGAGATGTCGGCGTCGGTGAGCCCGATCGCCCCTTTGTACTCGGAGTACAAAGGGATAGGCACAGCCGAAGCGGCGAACACGGTGACGAAGGCGAACGTGGCGATGACGAGGCCTCGCACCCCTTGCCGAGGCTGCGAGGATTCCGACGCGTCGACTGCATGCGCGAGCATGGCACCATCCGTTCGTTCACCGCGAATTACACCCGCGCTCTTCCCTGCGAGGAGCGATTGCGGACAGCATAGCATTCCGAACGGACGCAGGGAACACCCGCGTTCGCCCAACGCGGCGCGCACGGTTCTGGATTTCTGGTACCATTGTACGGATGTTCTGCAATGCTTTCGAGGGAGGGCCGCCGCACCGCATGCTATCCGAAGACGACATCAGCAGGCACTGCCATGCGCGCACGTTGCAACGGGCACGGTCCATCGCAGCCTCCGACCGCAACATCCTCACAAAGCAGGTCCGCTACAACCCTCCCGAGACCACGCTGTCCGCGTTCGTTGCCAGCAGCAGCGGCTGGAACGACCGTTACCGCACCTCCGTCACCTTCGACGAGGACGAAGGCGACCTGGTCGACTACGCCTGCACCTGCCCCGCCTACCGCGAGTATGACGGCATGTGCAAGCACTGCGTGGCTCTGGCGTTGACGTATCTGGACGCGCCTGAGAAGTTCATGGGCTACCGAGCCCATCGCGCGCCGACCACGTCTTCATGCCTGCTCGAGCTCATGGAGCGCAGCAAAGCCGCTGCAGAAGCTGAGGAACAGGGCGGCATCGATCTGGAAGCAACCGTCGTGTACGGCTATCGGTCGTGGTCGGCGCACTTCAAGGTCGTCGGCCCCCAGGGCTCCTACGTCATGAAGAGCATCTCGGACTTCGTCGGCCGCATGCGGCGCGGCGAGCGGTTCTCCTACGGCAAGAAGCTCGCGTTCACGCACGTCCCGGCGATGCTCGCCGAGTCGGCGCGCCCCATCGCCCGGTTCCTCGACCGCGCCGTGGCGCTGCGCGAGCAGGCCACCGGCAGCGCGTTTTGGCGCTACCGCGGACGCGACGAGATCGGACGCGACCTCGACCTGTCGGACTACGAGCTCATCGAGCTGTTGGATCTGCTGGACGGCCGCCCCTTCACCGTCGAAGGCACCGACTACGGAACGCGCTCCCTCACCCGCGCGCATGTCGTCAGCGCCGACCCCGATGTCGAGGTCTCGGTGCGGCGCACCGACGACGGCGGCTACGCCATCGAAGCCGACGAGCTGCCTTTCGTGGCGCAGGGCGACCGCATGTACCTGTGGCAGGGCGAGACGTTCTTCCGCTGCTCGGCCGACTTCGCGCGCACGGCGGGCTTCCTGCGCACCGTGTACGAGAACGACGATGCCCGCCTGTTCGTCAGCCTCGCCGACATGCCCCTGTTCTGCGCCACCGTGCTGCCCGCCATCGAGAAGCGCCTCCATGTGGAAACGCCGACCGAGATCGGGCTGTTCCGCCCCGTGCCGTGCAAGCTGGAGTTCTACTTCGACAAGACCGACCGCGACGTCACCTGCGACGCGCAAGCCGTGTACGGCGAACGCCGCTATCCGCTGCTCGACTCCCCCGCTCGCGACGAGGCGGGCCCCCTGCGCGACGAGAAGCTGGAGGGTCGCGCGAGGCGGCTGGTCAAGCAGTATTTCGACACATTAGAAGCTCCCCCATCCATCATGCTGAGCGACGAGACGGCGGTGGCCGACCTCGTGTTCGGCGGCCTTGTCCAGTTCCAGGCGCTGGGCCAGGCGTTCACCACGCCCGCGTTCGACCGGCTGCTCGTAGACAAGAAGCCACGCATCTCGGTGGGCATCTCGCTGGCGGGCAACCTCATCAACCTGGCCGTGTCCACCGACGACCTGCCCCCGGCCGAGGTGGCGGCGCTGCTGGCGAGCTACCGGCGGCGCAAGCGCTTCCACCGTCTGAAGAGCGGTGCGTACCTCGATCTGACGGAGTACGACCTCGCTCAGCTCGACCACCTTGCGGAGGACTTCGGCTTCACGCCCAAACAGCTGGCCGCAGGCGCGGTGGAGCTTCCCGCCTACCACGCGTTCTACCTCGACGAGCAGTTCAAGGGCGCAGAGCGCAACCGCTCGTTCATGCGCTACCTGGAAAGCTTCCGGGCATCGGCCGGCGAGCCGTGCCCGGTGCCCGACCAGCTGGCCGCCACGCTGCGCCCCTACCAGGCGGAAGGGCTGCGCTGGATGAGCGCGTTGGCCGACCGCGATCTCGGCGGCATCCTGGCCGACGAGATGGGCCTGGGCAAGTCGGTGCAGCTCATCGCGTTTCTGCTGGCACGCCAGAGCGAGGCGCGCGCCGTTGGGCCCAGCCTCATCGTGTGCCCCGCCTCCCTCGTGTACAACTGGATGGCCGAGTTCGAGCGCTTCGCCCCGACCCTAGACGTGCGCGCCGCGGTGGGCGCCAAGCGCGAGCGCATGCGCATCCGCGCCGAGGCGTGCGAGAGAGACGCACGCGAAAGCGAGCTTGCCCGCGACGGGCGCTGCTGCGACGTGCTGATCACCTCCTACGACCTGCTGCGCATCGACGCGGAGGACTTCGCCCGGCGCGAATTCTACTGCTGCGCGCTCGACGAGGCGCAGTACGTGAAGAACCACGCCACCAAGACGGCGCGCGCCGCGAAGCGCGTGCGGGCGCGCCACCGCTTCGCGCTGACCGGAACGCCGATGGAGAACCGTCTGAGCGAGCTGTGGAGCATCTTCGACTTCCTCATGCCCGGGCTTCTGGGATCCTACATGCGCTTCCGCGAGCACTTCGAGCTGGACATCACCGGAGGCGACGAGGACGCCGCCCGCCGTCTGCGCTCCCTCGTGGCACCGTTCATGCTGCGCCGCTTGAAGGCCGACGTGCTGCAAGACTTGCCCGACAAGCTGGAATCGGTGGTGTACGTCCCCATGGAGGCCGAGCAGCAGCGCCTGTACGCCGCCCACGAGCAGCAGCTGCGCGACGCGCTGACCCTGCAGAAGAACAACCGCAACAACAAGCAGTTCCACGAGCGCAAAGTGGAGGTGCTCGCCGAGCTGACGAAGCTGCGCCAGCTGTGCTGCGACCCGCGCCTTCTGTACGAGAACTACGCCGGGCACGCGGCAAAGCTGGACGCCATCGCAGAGATCGTGGAATCGGCCATGGACGCCGGCGAGAAGACGCTTGTGTTCTCCCAGTTCACAAGCTTCCTTTCGCTGATCGCCGAAGTGCTGGACGCGCACGGCGTGCCCTACTTCACCATCACGGGAACCACGCCGAAGAAGCGCCGGCTCGATCTGGTGAACGCGTTCAACGACGACGACACGCCCGTGTTCCTCGTGTCGCTCAAAGCGGGTGGCACCGGGCTCAACCTCACCGGCGCGTCGGTGGTGGTGCACGCCGACCCCTGGTGGAACGCCGCTGCGCAGAACCAGGCCACCGACCGCGCGCACCGCATCGGCCAGACGCAGGTGGTGAGCGTCCACAAGGTCATCGCGAAGGACACCGTCGAAGAGCGCATCCTGCATTTGCAGGATGCGAAGACCGACCTCGCCGACCAGGTGATCGGCGCCGGCGGCGTGTCGCTGGCGAGCCTGAGCCAGGAGGAGCTGCTCGATTTGCTGGACGGATGAGGCGCGGCTTAGAACTTGCCGAAGCGTTCGTAGCGGGCTCGCAGCAGCTCGTCGGTCGGCGTTGCGCATAGCTCGTCAAGCGTGGCGCACACGTAGGAGCGCACGCCCTCGGCCGCCTGCTCGGGGTTCTCATGCGCAGGGCCCGCTCCTTCGGACAGCACGGCGTCCACGATACCCATCTCGCAGGCTTCGGCCGCGCTCATCTTCATGACGGCGGCCGCCTCGGCGGCGCGCGTGCGATCCTTCCACAGGATGGACGCGAAGCCCTCCGGCGACAGCACCGAGTACACCGCGTGCTCCTGCATGGCCACGCGATCGGCCAGCGCCAGCGCCAGCGCGCCGCCCGAGCCGCCCTCGCCCAACAGCACGCTCACCACGGGCACGCGCAGGCCCGCGAGCGCCAGCAGGTTGTCGGCGATGGCGTTGCCCTGCCCGCGCTCCTCGGCCTCCATGCCGCAGAACGCGCCTTGCGTGTCCACGAGGCACACCACGGGGCGGCCGAACTTCTCGGCCTGACGCATGAGGCGCAAAGATTTGCGGTAGCCCTCCGGCTGCGGGCAGCCGAAGTTGCGCGCGATGCGCTCTTTGAGGTCGCGTCCTTTCTCTTGCGCGATCACCGTCACCGCGCGACCCCCGATCCAGCCGAGGCCGCACACCACGGCGCCGTCGTCGCCGAACATGCGATCGCCGTGCAGCTCGATGAACCCGTCCACGAACGAGTCGATGTAGGCGAGCGCCGTGGGACGATGCACGTTGCGCGCCAACTGAACGCTCTCCCATGCGCGGTTCGACGTGGGCGCAGTGGCCTCGCGCGCCGCAGCGGACGCGTCCTCCAAAGACACGCCGGCCTCCGCATCGAAACCGCCCGTGCTGAGCGCCTTCTCCAAACGCTTGCGCATGGAGGAGCCGCGGCGGTCGAAGCGCTCGGTGACGGCCGCCATGCGCCCGCGCAGCTTGGCGCGCGCCGAGTCCACCCCTCCGGCGAAAGGCAAGCCGCCGCCCACGGTCAAATCGCCGTACGTCACCGTGTTGTACGTATCGGTGCCGCTGGCCAGGTTCTCGCGCACCGCCTCGTAGCTGACGAGGATATCGCGATCGCCCGGCTCGTGCTCCTGCTCGCCGCGCACAGCCGATGCCGTGGCAAGGTGCAACGCCAGCAAGTGAGCCAGCACGCTGCGCAGCTCGCCGCGCTCCACGATGGCGTCGATCAGCCCGTGATCCAGCGCGAACTCGGCCGTCTGGAAGCCTTCGGGCAGCTCCTGCTTGATGGTGTCCTTGATGACGCGCTGGCCCGCGAAGCCGATCAGCGCGCGCGGCTCGGCCAGGATCACGTCGCCCTGCATGGCGAACGACGCGGTCACGCCGCCCGTCGTGGGATCGGTGAGCACCGAGATGTAGGGGAGCTTCGCCGCAGCATGGCGCTCCAGCGCGCACGACACCTTCGCCATCTGCATGAGTGACACGAGACCCTCCTGCATGCGCGCGCCGCCCGACGCGGTGAACACCACCACGGGCAGACGCTCGTCGGTCGCGCGCTCCACGAGCCGCGCCACCTTCTCGCCCACGACCGAGCCCATCGAGCCCATGAAGAACTGCGACTCCATGATGCCGATGGCCACGCGCAAGCCCGCGATACGTCCGACGCCGGTGCGCACGCCCTCCTCCAGACCCGTCTTCTCGCGCTGAGCCTCGAGCTTGCCCAGGTAGCCGGGGAACTCGAGCGGGTCGGTTTCGGGAACCGTGCGGTTCCATTCCACGAAGCTGTCCGCATCCAGCAAGTCGTCGATGCGCTCGCTCGACGACATGCGCAGGTAACCGCCGCAAGCGGGGCACACGTAATGGCCGGCGGCCAGGCTGGGGCCGTCGAACTTGAGGCCGCAGTGCGGGCACGCGCGCCACGAATCGCCGTCGATAGCGGGTTTGTCGGTAGTGCACAGCACCCAGCCCAGAAGCGGCGCGTCATTGCTGAGCGGGCGGAACACCCGCACGCCGCGAGCCGCCGTGCGAGCGAGAAAGCTGTCCACCTCGGCCAGCGGCAGCGCCTCGTCGCACAGCAGAACCACCGAAGCCCCGCAGGAGTCGATGGCCGTCAGCACGGCATGGCCGTTGCAGAACAGCGCGTCGGAGTACTTCTCGCCCAGGCTCACCGCGCTTTGGGCGAGCTTGATGTGGCTATCGCCCCGATGATCCTGCGTGTACACTGCGCAGGCGGCGAAACCCGCATCGCCCACGGCCTGCATCAGGCGCTTCGCGGTTTTCGGGCGCGCCATGACGAGCGCGACGGGCTTGGAGCCCGCATCGATCCCCCCGGCGCCTTTCGGCGTGCGCGGGGCGGCGGTGGCCAACGCCCGCGGCACGGCGGTGTAGTCGGCCGCGTCGGCAGCATCGTGCGCGTTCGGCGCTATGGGAAGCGAAGCGGCGGCCTCCTCGGCCATGCGCGCAAGGCGGTAGGCCACGTCGGCCGATTCGCCGATAGGCTCGGCCGCCTTGCGCGGCTTGCCCTGGGGCAGCACCGTTCCGTCGGATCCGATGGTGATGTAGTTCTGCTTGGCACTCTTCATCGAACGGCCTCTCGCTCTTTTAAGCTTCCGCTTTCGCCAGCACGTACTTCTGCGTCGCCGACGCGCACACCGCGCCGTCGACGCTCGCCTCCACCTCTGCGACGCACAGACGCGACGAGGACTTCACGATGCGCCCTTTCAGCGTGAGCGTCTCGCCCGGCTCCACCTGGCGGCGGAACTTCGCGCCGTCGATGCCGGTGAGGAACCCGATGGAGCCCTCGGCTCCGCGCTCGACGAGGATGCAGAACGATGCCGCCTGCGCGAGCGCCTCCATGATGATGACGCCCGGCAAAACGGGATGCCCCGGGAAATGCCCCGCGAACAGCGCCAGCTCCGGGTCGACGTCGAGCTCGGCCGTCACCTCCACGCCCGGCTCACACGCGACGATGCGGCTCACCCAGCAGAACGGGTCGCGATGCGGCAGCACCGCCTCGACGACGTCCTTGCCGCAAGGGTATTCGATGTCCATGGTTCGGCTCCTCCCAACCTATGCGCGATACGGCGAAACGGCCAAGCTCGCGTTATGGCCGCCGAATCCGAGCGAGTTCGACAGCGCCACCTTCTGAGGATAGCCCGTCTTCGCCTCGATGACGACGCTGACCGGGCATTCCGGATCGGCCTCGGCGAAGCCGGCCGTGGGCGGCACGCAGTCGTTCATCACGGACAAAGCCGTGACGATGGCCTCGATAGCGCCCGCGGCGCCCAGCGTGTGGCCCGTCGTGCCCTTCACCGACGTCACCGGGATCCGGCTTCCCGCCTCTTCGCCGCACAGCGCCAGCAGCGCCTTGGACTCGGTGGCGTCGTTCGCCGGCGTGCCGGTGCCGTGGGCGTTCAGATGCCCCAGGTCGTCCGGCGTGAAGCCGCCCTCCTCCAGCGCCTGGCGCATCGCGCGCGCCACGCCCTCGCCGCTGGGCTCGGGAGCCGTCATATGGTAGGCGTCGCCCGTGGAGCCGAAGCCCGTGATCTCGGCCAGCACCGTGGCGCCGCGCTCGAGCGCATGCTCCAGCGACTCCAACACCACCGCGCCCGCGCCCTCGCCCGCCACGAATCCCGCGCGGCGCACGTCGAACGGCAGGGAGGCCTGCGTCGGATCCTCGGCCTTCGACAGCGCGCCGAGGTTCGAGAACCCGGCCAGGCAGATGGGCGACACGGACTCTTCCGAGCCGCCGGCCAGCGCCGCGTCGATGTAGCCGTGGCGGATGTCGCGCACGGCCGCGCCGATGGAGTGCGCGCCGGTGGCGCAGGCGGTGACCACGTTCAGGCATTCGCCGCGCAGCCCGTAGCGGATGGAGAGGTTGCCCGCCGCGATGTTGCCGATCATCGTGGGGATGAACAGCGGGCTCACGCGCTTCGGACCCTTCTCGGCCAAGGTGAAGAAGCCGCTTTGCAGCTCGTCGATGCCGCCGATGCCGGTGCCGAACACGCACGCGATGCGCGCGGTGTCCTCGGCCTCGAGGTTCAGGCCCGACTGCGCCAGCGCCTCGTCGGAAGCGACGATGGCGTACTGCACGAAGCGCTCGAACCGGCGCGCCTCCTTCTTCGTGATGCCGTGCTCGGCAGCGTCGAAATCGCGCACCTCGGCGGCGATGTGCACGTCGTAGTCGGCCGTGTCGAAGCGCGTGACCGGGCCGATGCAGCAGGCGCGGCCCATGACCGCGTCCCACAGCGCCTGCACGCCCACGCCGGCCGGCGACACCGCGCCCATGCCGGTGATGACCACGCGGTGCGTGCCGTCGGGGCGGCGCGTGCTCGCCGCGTTCGCAATGTTCTCGCTCATAGCGACATACCTCCGTCGATGCAGACAACCTGTCCGGTGATGTAGCCCGCGTCCTCGCTGGCCAAGAAGCGCACGAGCTTCGCCACGTCCTCGGGCTCCCCGAGGCGCTTGGACGCGATGCGCCCCACGATGGCCTCGCGCTGCTTCTCGGACAGCGCGTCAGTCATGTCGGTGGCGATGAAGCCCGGGGCCACGGCGTTGGCCGTGACGTTGCGGGCCGCCAGCTCGCGGGCGATGGACTTCGTGAGCCCGATGACGCCGGCCTTCGAGGCCGCATAGTTCGCCTGGCCCGCGTTGCCCGCCACGCCCACGACGCTCGACATGTTGACGATGCGTCCGTAGCGCTGCTTCATCATGCGCTGCGCCGCGGCCTTGCAGCAGTTGAACGTGCCCTTGAGGTTCACGTCGATCACCGCGTCGAAGTCCTCGTCCTTCATGCGCGCCAGCAGCCCGTCGCGCGTGATGCCGGCGTTGTTCACCAGCACGTCCACGCGGCCGAACGCTTCCTGGGCGGCGTCGACGAGCGCAGCGGCCTCGGCGGCGTCCGCCACGTTGGCGGCCACCGCGATGGCGCGCACGCCGCAGTCGGCCTCCAGGGCTGCGGCGAACGCCCGCGCCTCGTCCAGCCCGCGCTCGCTCGAGCAGTTCACGCACACGTCGAAGCCCGCGCGCGCCAGCTCCTCGGCCACCGCGCGGCCGATGCCGCGGTTCGAGCCGGTGACGACCGCGCTTCGACGCGGAGTTTCGGTTTCGTTGGTCATGGGAGTAGAAGCTCCTATTCGGAATCGGTTGCGGAAGCGACGGCCAGACAGCCGTCGAAGCTCGCGCGGTCCTGCACGCAGGCGCGCGTCGCGGTCTTGTCGATGCGTTTCACGAGGTTCGCCAGAACGCCGCCGAAGCCGACTTCGACGAACATGTCCGCCCCTGCGGCGGTCAACGCAGCCACGCTCGCATCGAAGCGCACGGGGCTCGTGAGGTGGCGCACGAGGTTCTCGCGCGCGTCGGCGGCGGACAGCGGCGCGGCAGTGACGTTGCAGACGAGCGGGATGCGCGCCTCCGAGAACTCGACGTTATCCAAGTAAGCTGCGAGCCCCGCCGCCGCATCGGCCATGAGCGGGCTATGGAACGCGCCCGAGGTGGCCAAACGCGACGAGCGCTTCCCCGCCTCGGCCCATGCCGCCTCGGCGCGCTCGACGGCCGCGGGCGCACCGGCGATGACGATCTGCCCCGGGCAGTTGAAGTTCGCGGGCACCAGCACCTCGCCCTCGGCGCACTGCTCGCAGAGCGCAGCCACGCCGTCCTCGTCGGCCTTCAGCAGCGCGCTCATGACGCCGGGGTGCGCCGCAGCGGCCTCGGCCATAAGCTCGGAGCGCGCTTTCACCAGCGCGAACGTCGCCTCGTCGCTCAGCATGCCCGACACGGCCAGCGCGCTCACCTGCCCCAGCGAGAAGCCCAGCACCGCCGCAGGCTGCACGCCGCGCGCCATGAGCGCGCGGGCGATGCCCACCGACAGCACGCACAGCGCCGGCTGGGCGTTGCGCGTGTCGTTGAGCTCGTCGGGATCGGCATTGAGCACGAGATCGGCCACGTCGTACCCCAGCACGTCGGACGCGCAGGAAAACGTTCCCTTCACCTCGGGAATATCGAGCAGGTCCGCGCCCATGCCGGGCTTCTGCGCCCCTTGCCCCGAGAACATGAAGACGGGCGCGCGCGCGAGGAGGGGCGGCAACGTCCAGTCGCTCAAACAGTCCTCGCTTCGCTGCGGAACTCGCTTGGTGGACGCCGCCGCCCCTCCTCGCTCCACACCCACAGGCTTCCGAAGCCCTTTTTCCTCATCCATCAAGAGCCCCCTAGATCGCACGCCCGCGCCGGGCGCTCAGCGCAGCCAGTGCTTCCAAGTCGAGACCGCCCAGAGCCTCGGCTTCTTCGATCATCCGAGCGATAGCCTCGGCCGCCGTGGCGCGCTCGTGCACGAGCGCGGCCGACTGGCCCGCCATCATGGTGCCGTTGTCCACGTCGCCCTCCACGGCGCGGCGCAGGGAACCCACGTACATAGCCTCCAGCTCGTCGCCGTTGGCGGCGACGTCGCCTTCGAGCTTGCGCACGGTACGGGCGAACTTGTTCTTGAGGCAGCGCACGGGATGCCCGCTGCCGCGGCCTGTGACGATGGTGTCGGCGTCCTTGGCGGCGATCACGCGCTCTTTGTACGCGTCGGCGATGGTGCACTCGTCCACCGTGAGGAAGCGGGTGCCCGCCTGCACGCCCTCGGCGCCCAGCGCGAAGGCGGCGGCCATGCCGCGCCCGTCGGCGATGCCGCCTGCGGCGATCACGGGGATGGACACGGCGTCGCATACTGCGGGGATGAGCGCCATCGTGGTCAGCTCGCCGATATGGCCGCCGGCCTCGGTGCCCTCGGCCACCACGGCGTCGGCTCCGAGGCGCTCCATGCGCGCGGCCAGCGCGCTGGAGGCCACCACGGGCACCACCTTGATGCCGGCGTCCTTCCACAGCTGCATGTAGTTCGCGGGAGAACCCGCGCCCGTCGTGATGACGTCAACACGCAGCTTCGCCAGAAGCTCGGCCGTCTCGCCCGCGTTCGGATCCATGAGCATGACGTTCGCGCCGATGGGCTTGTCGGTAATCGAGCGGGCGATGCGCACCTGCTCCTCGACCCAGTCGAGCGGCGCGCCGCCGCATGCGATGATGCCGAGGCCGCCGGCCTCGCTCACCGCGCCGGCCAGGCTCGCATCCGCGATGCGCGCCATCGCGCCCTGCACGACGGGCACCTCGATGCCCAGCAGTTCCGTTACCCGCGTCTTCATGCTCATGCTCTCTCTTCCTCGAACCCACGGCCCCGTTCGGGCCCCGTCATACAAGCGGGCCCCGTACGGGGCCCGATCAACGCGCGTTACAGCGAATCGATGTGCGCGACCAGCTGACCCACCGTCTCGATTCCCTCGGGCTCGCCGAACTCGACGTCGCACTTCTCCTCGAGGTCGCAGATGAGCTCGACCATGTCCAGCGAGTCGATGCCGAGCGACTCCAGCGTGGCCTCCTCGGTGATCTTCTCGGCCTCGAGATCGAGGTTCTCGACGAGGACTTCCTTCACGGTGTCGATGGTAGCCATGGTGCGTTCCTTTCGCTTCATGCAATTTAGTTTGATAGTCAAAGTATTTCTCCGGAAGTAATGGTATGGTGACGGGACTCCGATTGCAAGAGCCGCCATGCGCCCTCCACGATTTCTGCGCCCTTCCTCTTATTCCCACCGCCCCGTTCCAGGCGCACCCAAGACAGGCCCCCTCGACGCATCCAGCCGAATAGCCCAACCGCGAACAGGGCGTGAGCGGTCATGCAGTGCGACGAGCAATCGCTGCGTGTGCGAGGAGAGCTGCGTGACCGCTCACGCCTGCCCCGCAGGTCGCAAACTCCTCACGCCTGCGCGTCGAAGAAGCCCTTCACCTTCTTGAGCGCCCCGGCGAACACGCGCTCCTCCTCCTCGGTAAGATCGGCCAACGCCTCGTCGATCATCTGATGGTGGAACAGGTTGTGCGCGCGCAGCACCTGCCTGCCTTTCTTGGTGAGCGAGACCAGCACCTTGCGACGATCGTCCTCGGCGCGCGTACGTTCCACGAAGCCCTTGTTCGCCAGTTTGTTCACCGCCGTGGTCAGCGTAGCCAAGGTCACGTTCAGGCGCGCGGCTATCACGTTCATCGGATTGCGCTCGTGCAGGCCGATAGCCACGATGGTGTGGACCTCGGTTATGGTGAGCCCGTGCGTCAGGCGGTTGTCCAGCGACTGCTCCTCGATGCGCAGGATGGAGTTGAACGTGCCGGACAGCAGGTCGTCGATTTCCTCGCGCCGTCTTTGAGAAGCGCTCGCCGTCTCGTTCGAACCGTCCACGATCCCCGCCTCCTCGTCCGTCGTTTCACATCGGCCGCATCATACCGTATGTAGTTAGATAGTCAAAGTTTCGACATCGTCGGGCGGTGCGGGGGTGGGCACGAAACGTCGCACGAACCGGCCCTCGCCCTTGCTTTTGAGGTAGCGGTACCCGATGACCGAGAACACAAGCGCTCCGACGAAGTTCACGAACAGGTCTCCCATGGTATCGCGCAGCCCGATGTCCAGATATCCGCCGACACCTAGCTCCTGCCCGTTGACCTCGACGGATTCGATACGGTCTATACGTTGCGGATGCTGCGAGCCCGACGGATCGAGCAGCGTGCTGGAGATGCCGGTCATCACCGTGTCCTTCTGCATGTCGAGTCCGAACATCTCGTCCATGCCGAACTCGAAGAACTCCCACAGCACGCCGATGGTCATGGAAAAGCAGAACGCCACCACCACGCAGAAGAACGGCGACAGAGAGAACGCGATGCGATCCGAGCGGTTAAGGATGGACACGAGGGCAAGGCCTATAGCGGCAGCCAGAAACCCGTTGAACGTATGCAGCAGCGCATCCCAGAACGGGAAGATGGTGTAGAAGTGGAGCAGCTCCCCCAGTATCTCGGCCGCGAAGATGAACAGCGCGATGACCACCTCGAGCGTCTCGGGGATGGAGATGCTGAAGTTCACCTCTATGAACGTGGGGACGAGAAACAGCACGAGCGTGAGCAGGCACAGGAAGAACGCCTCGTAGTTGTCGAAGGCGAGCGAGCCGACCGCGCATGCCAACACGATAAGGCGCAGCACCACGTATACCGCAAACGACCCTTTGTTCTTGCGCATCTCGCGACCCATGGCCGCGAAGACCTCGCGCACCCGTCCCATGCCGGCGCCCTATCGCTCGTCGCGGGCAGGACGAAAGTCCAAGCGCCGAGCACGCGGATCGGCAGAGACGAGCACGACGGCGAGCCGCTGCGCCAGGCGATACGACGCGCCCGTGTCCTGCCCGGTCAGACGATGCTGCACAGGATCGAGCGCGAAGTACTCCGAACCAAGGTTCTTGCACGGGATCAAACCTTCGGCCGTGTTGTCGAGGCGCACGTACGCGCCGTACGTCGCCACCCCCGACACCGTCGCCGAGAACGTCTGCCCCACGAACCGCTCGAGATACTCGATGAGCTTGACCTCCTGCGACTCGCGCGCAGCCTTCTCGGCTATGCGCTCCATGTCGGAGGAGTGCTCGGCGATCCATGGCAGCGCCGATTTTTCCTGGTCGAACTTCTCCGGGCGTCCGCCGATGAGGGCCTTGAGCATACGATGCACCACAAGGTCGGGATAGCGCCTGATGGGAGACGTGAAATGCGTGTAGGCCCCGCTGGCCAGGCCGTAGTGCGCAGCGCAGTCGGGACGGTACACCGCCCGCTTCATCGACCGCAGCAGGAGCGTCGACACGAGCTCGCCCTCGGGACGCTCCGCGCTCGCCTCCAGCACGCGCTGGACGACGTGCGCATCGCCCGCGATGAAGTCGGCTTGATCGATGTCGCGGAACCACGCGAAGTCCTGGAACACGGGCACGAGCGCCGCCAAGCTGTCGGCCGAAGGCTGCTCGTGGACGCGGTACAGGCTGGGGAACTTCGCATCGCGCAGGTGCTTGGCGACGGTCTCGTTCGCAAGGATCATGGCCTCTTCGATGAGCGAGGTCGCGTCGGTCTTGACGCGCAAGTCGATACCCGTCGGACTCCCCTCCTCATCGAGAACCACGCGCGCCTCGACCGAGTCGAAGTCGAGGCCGCCCGCCCTCTCGCGGGAGGCGAACCGCTGCTTCGCCAGGCGCGACAGCGCGGCGAGGCGGTCGGAAAGCCCGTCGCCCGGCGCGCAAGCGCCGTCGCGCCGCACGAGATCCTTCGACTCCGCGCCTTCGGCGCTCCGCTCAGGATGACAACGGTCCAGCAGCGCCTGCGCTTCCTCGTACGACAGGCGCGCATGCGAGCGGATGAGCGCCGGATACAGATCGTAGGCCACGAGCCGCGCCCGATCGTCGAGGTAGAGGTCGGCCGTCATCGTACGACGCACTTCGTCGGGCTTGAGCGAGCACAGATCGCCCGACAACTCGTCGGGCAGCATGGGAATCACACGGTCGACGAGGTACACGCTGGTCGCCCGCCTGCGCGCATCGAGGTCGAGCGAGGAATTCCACGGCACGTAGTGCGCCACGTCGGCGATATGCACGCCCAACCGCCAACGCGCCACCCCGAGCCCGCGCTCGTCCACCACGCGGATGCCGGTTCCAACCCCGCAGGTCGAAACGGGCTCCAGGCTGACCGCATCGTCGAAGTCCCTCGCATCGGCCGGATCGATGGTGAACGTGAAACGCTCCCTCAAGTCGCGGTACCCCGACGCCAACGCGCCGTCCTCGTCGAGCACCGCGCTTCGCGCCTCCGAAAGCGCCCCTTCGGAGAACACCGTCTCCAGCTTGTGACGGGCGATCACCACGTCTACGGCCGCGTGCTCGTCGTCGGCGAGCCCGAGCACCTCCTCGATAACGCCGGTGGCCGCCGTGTTGCGCGAAGGAAACGTCGTGATGCGCACGCGCACGAGCGATCCGTCTTCGATGTCGGGCCGGTCGGCACGCATGGTGAATATGTCATAGGGGATGTTCGCATCTTCGGGCACGACCACGCCGAAAGGTTCGGCCACCTCGTAGCGCCCCACGAGCGTGTCGTGCGCACGGTCGACGACCCGCAGCACGCGCGCCGCCGGCTTCTCTCCTGCGCGAAGATCTGCTTTGCGTTCATGTGGCTGCTTCTTGCGGCCGCTCTGCACGGGCAGCGGCGCCACTTCCACGAGATCGCCGTCGAACGCACCCGCCATCTTGGATTCCGGAACGAAGAACTCGCCCTCCGCCGTCTGCACGAAGCCGAAGCCGCCTCCGCGCACGCTCAGCACGCCCCGCGGGTTGCTACGGGGATGCCGGCGCGTATGGGAACGCGTCCGCCCCACGGCTAGCCCTTCACGAGGGACTGGGCGGTTTCGAGCGCGAGAGCCTTCTGGTTATCCTCGCCCTCCGCCAAACCCACCATCACGTCGGGGGTGACGCCCACGCCTTCGATGTCGTGTCCGAGCGGGCTCTTGTAGAACGCGGCGGTGTAGCGCAGCGCTCCGCCGAAACTCAAATCGCGCGTCACCTGCACCGAGCCCTTGCCCAACGTCGTGGATCCCACGAGCGTGGCGCGCTGGTTGTCCTTGAGCGACGCGGCCAGCACCTCGGCGGAAGCGGAGGTCTTGCCGTTCACGAGCAAGACCAGCGGCTTCTCCGTCACGTAGGGGCGCGAGGTGGTCTTGGACGTCTCCTCGGCCTTCGTCTGGATCTTCACAATGGTGCCGCTCTTCACGAACAGGCTGGCGATATCCACCGACTGCGTGAGGAAACCGCCGGGGTTGTCGCGGATATCGAGCACGAACGATGTGGCGCCTTGCGACTCGAGGTCGGCGACCGCGTTCTTCACGAGGTCTGCCGCGTTCTGCGTGATCTGCTTGAGCTTGATGTAGCCCACCGTGTCGGAAAGCTCGGTCTCCACGTTCTTCACCGCGTAGTTCGAGCACACGAGCGTCGTAGTGAACTCCTCGCCGCCCTCGTCGTCGAGCGAGCTGGCGCGCCGCCACGTGATGACGACGTTCTCGCCCTCCTCGCGCTTGAGCGCGGAGGTCACCTCGTTCGTGGTCCACTCGTGTCCGCGGTCGCCGTCGATGGCCACCACGAAATCGCCGCTGCGCACGTCGGCCATCTGGGCGGCCGAACCCTCGAACACGTCGGCCGCGTAAGCGCGCCCTTTGTATTCGGAGAACAGCACGCCGATGCCCGCCGACTGCTCGGCGCTGTCCTGCATGAGCGCGGCGTAGCGCGCAGGATCGTAATAGCGCAGATACGCGTCTTCCGTCGTGTCCGAAAGCGCGTTCAGCACGTTGGTCGTGGCCATGTTCAAATCGTAGGAGTCCAAGCTGTCGTTGTCGATGATGCCCTCGACCTCCTCCACGCGCGCCCCGAGGGAGTCGTAGGTGTCGCCCGACGTGGTGGATCCCGGATTGCGGTCGACGTCCACCACAAGCGACGTGAAGCCGAGCGACTCGAGAAGAGAAGCGTCGCCTCGCGCAGTAAAGCCCGCGACGAAAGCGACGCTCACGACGATGACGACGATGCAGGCCTTGATAAGGCGCATGTTGCGCGCCCGCGCTCGACGGGCGGACGCCGCAACATGCGAAGTGTCAGTATGCTTGGCCATGGCCGTTCAACCGGTTACACCTTGAGGTAGCGGCGCATGGCGAACGCCGAACCCAGCAGGCCGATGAGCAGGCCCGCGCCCACCAGCACGGCGTAGATGAACAGGAAGGTGTTCAGGCTCAGGTCGAAGTTGAGGAACATGAGCGCGCTCTGCAGCTTCGGCAGCGCGAGCGTGCGCAGAAGCTCAAGGCAGCCCACCGCCAAAAGCGAGCCGATGATGGCGTGCAGCGCGCCTTCCATGAGGAAGGGCCCGCGGATGAAGCCGTTCGACGCGCCCACGAGGCGCATGATGGCGATTTCCTTGCGGCGCGCCAGAATGGCCAGGCGGATGGTGTTGTTGATGAACACCATGGCGATGAAGATGAGCAGAGCCACCAGCGCGATGCCGATGTAGCGCACGTAGTTCGTGAGCGTGAACAGGCGGTCGACCGTCTGCTGGCCGTACTTGAGCGACTGCTCGGGCGTGTCGTACCCGATGATCTGCTGGTAGGTGGAGTTGCCGCGGATCGCATCGGCCACCTGCTCGACCAGCTGCGGGTCGGACAGCTCGACGTCGATCGAGCGCGGCAGCGGGTTCTGCCCGTCCAGCGTGTCGATGATGTCGGACGTCGTGGAGGAGCGGAACTTCTCGAGCGCCTGCTCCTTGTTCGTGAAGCCCACCGATGCCACGCCGTCGAGCCCCTCGATGAAGTTCTCGACCGACTGGATATCGGCATCGGAGGCATCGTCGGACACGTAGGCCGTGATGGACACCTCGCTCTCCACCGACGAGACGAGCTTCTCGACGACGAAGCCGCCGACGAGGAACACGCCGATGATCAGCAGCGACAGGAAGATGGTCACGATGGATCCCAGCGCCGTCGACAGGTTGCGCGTGAAGCCCTTGAGGGACTCCTTGATAAAGTAGAAGAAACTAGACATCGAAACCGTACACCCCCCGATCCTGGTCGCGGGTGAGGTGTCCGCGGTCGAGCGCGATGACGCGTCGGCGCATGTTGTCCACCATCTCGCGGTCGTGCGTCGCCACGAGCACCGTGGTGCCCGTGCGGTTGATGCGCTCGAGCAGATCCATGATGCCGCGCGACGTCTGCGGGTCGAGGTTGCCGGTAGGCTCGTCACACACCAGAAGCGGCGGGCGGTTCACGATGGCGCGCGCGATGGACACGCGCTGCTGTTCGCCGCCGGACAGCTGGTCGGGGCGCTTGTTGAGCTTGTCCTGCAGACCGACGAGGCGCAGCACCTCGGGTACCTGCGTCTTGATGACGTGGCGGCTCTTGCCGATTACCTCGAGCGCGAACGCGACGTTCTCGAACACGGTCTTGTTCGGCAGCAGCTTGAAGTCCTGGAACACGCAGCCGATGTTGCGGCGCAGGTAGGGCACGCGCCAGTTGCGCATGGTGGTCAGGTCCTCGTCCGCGACGTAGATGTGGCCCTGCGAGGGCTTCACCTCTCGGATGAGCATGCGGATGAACGTGGACTTGCCGGAGCCGGAATGGCCCACGAGGAAGATGAACTCGCCCGCGTAGATCTGCAGGGATATATCGTTAAGCGCCGGCTTGTTCGGCTGAGCCGGGTACACCTTCGTCACATGGTCGAACGTGATGACCGGCGTGCCTGTTTGCTGGGGAATGTCATCGACTTCCAGCACCGGCAGCGACGCAGAAAGCTGCGACGTGGTCTGCCGCGCGGGCGCCGCGTGGGCGCCGCCGCGTCGTGCGGGACGCGCGGGAACCCCTTGGCTTATGTCGTTCGTCACAGAGTGCTCCGTTCGAATAGTAGGGTACTGAGACGGGTTGATTCTAGCAGAAGCACTATCGGGCCATGACCTTCTTCACAGCTTCGACAATCGCCCTGGAACCCAGGTCGAAGTAGTCGAGCAGCTCCTCGAATTCGCCCGATTTGCCGAACTGGTCGCGCATGCCCACGAACTCGACCGGAGCCGGATTCGAGCGCGCGAGCGTCTCGGCCACGGCCGACCCGAGGCCGCCGTACACGCTGTGCTCCTCGGCGACCACGGCGCGCCCCGTCTTCCCCACCGACGCGAGAACGGTGTCCTCGTCGAGGGGCTTCACGCTGAACGCGTCGATGACCTCGACCTCGACGCCCTCGGCGGCCAGCATCTGGGCAGCCTTCAGCGCCTGCTCCACCTCGACGCCGCAGGCGACGATGGTGGCGTCCGAGCCTTCGCGCAGCACGTAGGCGCGCCCGAGCTCCAGCTCCACCCCGTCGGCATAGACGGCCGGCACCGATGCGCGGCCCATGCGCACGTACACAGGGCCTGGCGTTTCAGCAGCCAGTCGGATGGCCGCGCGAGCCGCGGCGTAGTCCGCCGGCACGAGCACGCGCATGTTCGGAAGCCCGCGCATGAGCGAAACGTCCTCGAGCATCTGATGGCTGCCGCCGTCGGGGCCGACGGAGATGCCGGCGTGCGTGGGGGCGATCTTCACGTCGAGGTTGCTGTAGCACACGGTGTTGCGGATCTGGTCGTAGGCGCGACCCGTTCCGAACACGGCGAACGAGCCGGTGTAGGCGATATGGCCGGTGGCCGCGAGGCCGGCGGCCACATCCACCATGTTCTGCTCGGCGATGCCGCAGTTGAACAGACGGTCGGCGAAGCCCGCGTCGGCCAGCTTCTTCGTGGTGGTGGAGCCCGTCAGATCGGCGTCCACGGCCACCACAGGCAAACCCTCGTTCGCCAGCTCGGCCAACGTGGCGCCGTATGCGGCGCGCGTGGCACGTTTGACCTGGGACTGCTCTTCGTTCGCCAGCTTAACCACGGCTGGACTCCTCTCCGCTCGGCGCCGCCAGCTCGGCCAGCGCGGTCTCCATCTGCTCGGCGTTCGGCGCCTTGCCGTGCCAACCCGCCTGGTTCTCCATGAACGACACGCCCTTGCCCTTCACCGTGCGCGCGATCAGCGCATGGGGCTTGCCCGCGCGATCGGCCTTCGCCGCAGCGAGCGCCTCCACGAGCGCGGCCATGTCGTGGCCGTCCACTTCGCGCGCATCCCAGCCGAAGGCCTGGAACTTCGCTGCGAGATCGCCCGGATCGCACACATCGGCCGTGTCGCCGTCGATCTGCAGGCAGTTGCGGTCCACGACGGCCACCAGGTTGTCGAGGTTGCGATGCGCCGCGAACATGGCAGCCTCCCATACCTGCCCTTCCTGGCATTCGCCGTCGCCGAGCAAGGCGAACACGCTCTGCGGCTTGCCGTCCAGCTTGAGACCGGCCGCGGCGCCCGCCGCGACGGACAGGCCCTGGCCGAGCGAGCCCGTGGACACCTCGACGCCCGGCACGAGGTTCGAGTCGGGATGGCCCTGCAGTCGCGTGCCCAGCTTGCGCAGCGTGAGCAGCTCCTCGCGGGGGAAGTAGCCCGCCTGGGCGAGCACGGCGTACAAAGCCGGAGCCGCATGGCCCTTCGCCAGGATGAAGCGGTCGCGCTCTTCCCAATCGGGTCGCTCGGGATCATGATCGAGCACTCCGCCGAAGTACAGCGCCGCAAGGATGTCGGCGCACGACAGCGACCCGCCGGGATGCCCGCTGCCCGCCTCCGCGATCATGCGCACGATGTCGGAGCGCATCTCGTTCGCCCGTCGTTCAAGTTCGGTCATGCCTGTTCCTTTCTAGAACTCAACAATGTAAACAACAGGTTGGCTGTGGTGGTGCAGGTTGCCTTGAAGGTTCCGCGCGGCTGAGCTAAGCGGCCTGATGGGCCGTGTGCGAAGCCGCGCGGGTTCTGAAAGGCAAGATGCGCCGCCACAGCCGGCCGTCATCCAGCAACCGTCATTGAGATACTCGCCAACGGTGGTAGCCTATTACGAACTCATCCAACTCCCCATCCAGCACGGCGTCGACGTTGCCGGTCTCGATGCCGCTGCGCACGTCCTTCACCATCTGGTAGGGGTACAGCACGTAGTTGCGGATCTGGCTGCCGAAGGTGTTGTCCATGCGGTCGCCGCGCAGCTCGGCCAGCTCCTCTTGGCGCTTCTGCTCCTCGCGCTCGTAGAGCTTCGCCTTGAGCACGCGGAACGCCGCTTCCTTGTTCTGCAGCTGGGACTTCTCGTTCTGGCACGTCACCACGATGTTCGTGGGGATGTGCGTAAGGCGCACGGCCGAGTCGGTGGTGTTGACGCACTGGCCGCCGGGGCCGCTGGAGCGGTACACGTCCACGCGCACGTCGGCGGGGTTGAGATCCACCTCGATGTCGTCGGGCAGCACCGGCAGCACCTCCACGCCCGCGAACGTGGTGTGACGGCGCTTCTTGTCGTCGGTGGGGCTGATGCGCACGAGGCGGTGCACGCCGCTCTCGCTTTTCAGCATGCCGAAGGCGTTGCGTCCTTCGATCTGGATGGTGGCCTTGTCCAGCCCGATGCCCTCGCCCGGGACCACGTCGAGCACGGTGACCTTCCAGTCCTTCTTCTCGGCGTAGCGCACGTACATGCGGTAGAGCATGTCGGTCCAGTCCTGGGCCTCGAGGCCGCCGGAGCCGGGGTTCACCGTCAGGATGGCGTCGCCGCCGTCGAAGCGCTCCGAGAACCACGAGCTGATCTCGAGCGCGTCCAGCAGCTCGTCGAGCTTGTCGAGAGCCGCGGAGGCCTCCTCGGCGAACAGCTCGTCCTCCGATGCCAAGTCGAACGCGGCGCGCGCATCGTCCAACAACGCTGCGGCCTCGTCGTACTCTGCGATGGTGTCGCGCAGCACGCTGGCCTGCTTCGACACGCTCTGGGCATGCGAGGCGTCGTCCCAGAAGCCGGGCTGCGCGATCTCCTCGTCGAGCTTCGCCAGCTCCGCCGCGCGCTCGTCGATGTGCAGGTAGCCGTGCGCCGCCTCGACGCGCTGGGCTACCTTCTCCAAGTCTTTTTCGTCTCTATCAGCCATGATTCCTTATTGATCTCGTCCGTGACACTTCTTGTACTTGAGGCCCGAGCCGCAGGGGCACGGCTCGTTGCGCCCGACGTTGGCGAAGGGATCGTCCTTGTCCTTCGTGTACGTCTGGGGCTTCGCCGCCGCGGGCTTGGGCGGAGCCGCCGGGGCGCCGCTCGGCGACGCGGCCGCCTGCTTGCGCGCGGCGCCCACGCCCGTCTGCTCGAGAGCCTGCTCGGGAGACGAGTAGCTCACCTTTCCGTCGAGCGGGCTCTTGTCCTCCGCCAACGCCGGCTGCTCCTGCTTCACAGCCACCTGGAGCCGCAACAGCGTGCGCAGATAATCCTCGTACATGCCCGCAGTCAGGTTCTGGAACGCGTTGTACGCCTCGTTCTTGTACTCCACCAGCGGGTCGCGCTGGCCGAACGCGCGCAGGCCGATACCGGCCTTGAGATAATCCATCTCCTGGAGGTGCGCCATCCAGCGCGTGTCGATCATGCGCAGCATGACCTGGCCCTCCAGCATCTTCATCACCGGCTCGCCCAGCTGCTCGGACTTGCTCGCGAACACGTCCTCCAAGTACGCTTCCAACGCTTCGGACAGCACGGCGGGGTCGTCGTCGTGGTCGACCTCGGCCACGCTGAAGTCGTCGCGACCCGTCATGTTGGCGGCCCACAGCTCCACGGCCTTGGCATCCCAGTCGTCGCTGGGCACCTTGGCCGGGCAGTTCTCCGCGACGACGGCTTCCACCGCGTCGCCGATGATCTCGGGGATGCGCTCGTCCATGTCTTTGCCGTCGAGGATGGCGTTGCGCTCACTGTAGATGGCCACGCGCTGCAGGTTCATGACGTCGTCGTACTCGAGGACGTTCTTACGGGCGGCGAAGTGCATGCTCTCCACCTGGCGCTGGGCGCCTTCGATGGCCTTCGACACCATGCCGGCCTGGATGGGCATGTCCTCGGGCATGTCGGTCTTCTCCATCATGCGGGCGATGGAGTCCATGCGGTTGCCGCCGAACAGGCGCATGAGGTCGTCTTCGAGCGACAGGTAGAACTGCGTCACGCCGGGGTCGCCCTGACGGCCGGCACGGCCGCGCAGCTGATTGTCGATACGGCGCGACTCGTGGCGCTCGGTGCCGATGACGGTGAGGCCGCCGGCCGCGATGACCTGGTCGTGCTCCTCGGCGCACACGCGCTTCGCCTCGGCCAGCGCGTCCGCGCGCTGCTCGTCGGTGGGAAGGGCCGGGTTCGGCTCGCCGTCCTCGGTCAAAGGTTCGGCGTCCGGATCGAGCCCGCGCTCGCGCAGCACGTCGTCGGCCAGCACGTCGGGGTTGCCGCCCAACAGGATGTCGGTGCCTCGGCCGGCCATGTTCGTGGCGATGGTCACGGCGCCCACGCGGCCCGCCTGCGCGATGATGTGTGCCTCGCGCTCGTGGTTCTTCGCGTTCAAGGTCTCGTGCTTGATGCCGCGCTTGTCCAGCAGGCGCGACAACTTCTCGGAGCTCTCGATGGACACGGTGCCGATGAGGCAGGGCTGGCCCGCCTTGTTGCGCTCGGCCACGTCGTCGGCCACGGCGTTGAACTTCGCCTCCACCGTGCGGTAGATGAGGTCGTCCTCGTCCTTTCGGGCGACTGGGCGGTTCGGCGGGATGGCCACGACCGGCAGCTTGTAGATCTCGCGGAACTCGGCGTCCTCGGTCATGGCCGTGCCGGTCATGCCGGAGAGCTTCTCGTACAGGCGGAAGTAGTTCTGCAGCGTGATGGTGGCCAGCGTCTGGTTCTCCTCGCGCACGAGCACGCGCTCTTTCGCCTCGAGCGCCTGGTGCAGGCCCTCGGAGTAGCGGCGGCCTTCCATGATGCGGCCGGTGAACTCGTCGACGATCTTCACCTCGCCGTTCACCACGACGTAGTCCACGTCGCGGTGGAACAGGAACTGGGCCTTGAGCGCCTGCTGCAAGTGGTTCGGCAGCTGGCCGGACGGGTCGGCGTAGATGTCGTCGATGCCGAGCATGGCCTCGATCTTCTCCAGGCCGCTCTCGGTGGCGTTGATGGTCTTCTTCGCCTCGTCCATGTCGAAGTCGGCCTCGGGCACGAGGCCGACCATGACGCGCGCGAACTTATTGTACGTCTCGGCCGCCTGCGTGCCCGCTCCCGAGATGATGAGCGGCGTGCGGGCTTCGTCGATGAGGATGGAGTCCACCTCGTCGACGATGGCGAAGTGGTGGCCGCGCTGCACGCGGGCCTCTGCGCGCGTCACCATGTTGTCGCGCAGGTAGTCGAAGCCGAACTCGCTGTTCGTGCCGTAAGTGACATCCGCCTTGTAGGCGGGTATCTTCTTGTCGGGGCGCATGCCGTTCTGGATGAGGCCCACCTCCATGCCGAGGAAGCGGTACACCTGCCCCATCCACTCGCTGTCGCGACGGGCCAGGTAGTCGTTGACGGTGACCACGTGCACGTTGTTGCCGGGCAGGGCGTTCAGGTAGCCGGCCAGCGTGGAGACGAGCGTCTTGCCCTCGCCGGTCTTCATCTCGGCGATCTGGCCGTCGTTCAAAGCCATGCCGCCGATGAGCTGCACGTCGAAGTGACGCAGCCCCAGCGTGCGCACCGAGGCCTCGCGCACGGCGGCGAACGCTTCGGGCAGAAGGCTCTTGAGATCCTCTCCGTTCTGGGCGCGTTCGCGGAACGCGGCGGTGAGCGCGCGAAGCTCCTGGTCAGAGCGCGCCTGCATCTCGGATTCGAGGCCGTTGATCTTGGCCGCGGTGGCTTCGTAGTGCTTGAGCTGCTTGCCCTCGCCAAGCGTCAGGAGCTTGGAAAGAAATCCTGCCATGTATGCGCCATCCTTTTCGTGGCTTGCAGCGCGGCGATGCGCGCCTGTTCACTTGAATACAGCACTTGCTACTCTAGCATATCGCGCCTGACCTCAAAGGAAATTCACAGGGCACGCAAGGCGCGGCGCGAGGCGCAGCGGCGGATCGGGAACGCAAGCGCCGCCGATCCGCCGCGCATGCCGCAGCCCGCCGGCTCAAGCGCTGCGGCGCGCCTCCTCGTCGAGACGTTCGGCGAGCCACATCTTGATCACGGCCTGCCGCCCGATGCCCACGCGCTTCGCTTCCTTGTCGAGCGCCTCCACCATCCAGATGGGCATGTCGACGTTGACGCGCTTCGTCTCGGTTCTCCCCTCGACCACCACCGCGGAATCGAAATCGAAGAACCCGGTCACGTCGCAGCCTTCGTCGAACAGCTCTTCGAGATTCTCAGAGGTTATCTTTTCGTTGCTCATAGCGAATCCTCTCTTGTTCCGTCGCTCGCCTTACCGAGATGATTCGAATGCGGTCGCCCCTATCGGTCGCGATCGCCGTCCAATGGACTCCGCGCAGGACGCCGACCACCGCATATCGTCGCTCTCCTCTTTTCCGCGCAGGAGCCTTGATGTAGATGCCCTCCCAAAGCTGCTGCGCCTCATCGAAGTCGATACCGTGCTTCTGAAGGTTCGCCACGCTCTTCTTCGGATCGCATTCGAACGTCAGTATTGAACCTAAAGATATAGTAATTATATCCATAATATACCTTTTTCGCAATCTATGCTCGTTATTCCGTTCCCCGTCCGTCACTCGAAATCGGTTTCGGTTTCGATGATGCTGCGATAGAGGCGCATCGTTTCGAGGGAGGGGTCGATACCCAGCTCGTCGGTGAGGAAGCGGCGGCAGGCAAAGTAGGTCTCGAGAGCGGCCGTACGCTGCCCCGCGGCCAGCTGGGCCTGCATGAGGCAGATGTAGGCGTCTTCGCGCGAGCGGTCGCGCTGGAGCGCCGCACGGGCGAACCAGAGTCCCTCCTGGGCCTCGCCTGCAGCGACGAGGCGCGTCGAGGCGGCCACCAGCGCGTCCACGAGGCGGTTGCGGTAGTCCACGCGCAGCGACGCGAGGGCGTCGTTGCCGTTCTCGCTGGGCAGAAGATCGTCCGAGAAGCGATCGTTGACCTGCGAGTACACCTGCGCCCAGCCGCCGTATCCGGGCCGCTCGAACAGCAGCGTGCGGCACACGTCCTCGAGCTGCGCCACATCGCTCGTCAGCAGGCTCGCGTCAAGTCTCAACCCCTGCTGCTGGCGAATGAGATAGGGGCACTCGCCCGACGGCAGCGTCAGCGCGCGGCGCAGCATCGCCCAAATGCCGTAGAAGTTCTTGCGCCCGTGCATGATCTCGCTGTCGGGCCACAGAAGACCCACCAGCTTGTCGCGCGAGAACTCGCGGCCGTTGTGCAGCACGAGCAGGGCGAGCAGCGTCTTGACCTTCTGGCGGCTGAACAGCGACGGATCCACCCGCTCATCCCCCATCAGCACGTCGAGGCCCCCGAACAGGTTGACGGTGAGCGCGGGCACGGAGGACGGCAGCTTCGGCAGGCGAGTCGCGCGACCCTCTTCACGGTATGCGTCGGGATGGGTGGCGACGAATACGCGCTCGCGTTCCAATCGCTCCAGCTCCAGCCGCTCGCACGCGTTGCGCTGGGAGAACAGGCGCATCTCTATGCGCCTGACGGCGAGGGCCGCCTGCGCGTCGAGCGCGGGAACGGCGATCGCCCCGCGCTCGCAGGCCCGCTCGTAGGCGATGCCGGCCAAAGCGTCGCCGAGCCCGAGCGTGCCGCGGCTCGCCTGGGACACCTCCTTGCGCACGAAGGCGCCCAAACGGTCGAGCTCGATCGATCGGGCCTCGCCGGCTCCCGACGCCGCAGCTTGACGCAGCACTTCGGCGGCCGACTGCTTGAGGAAGCTCCCGCGCGCGCCGTCGTCGTGCCAATCGAGCCATACCCGAGCAGCCTCGGGGCAGCCCGCTTTCCGCAGCTGCGCATGCACGCATCCCGCAGCGAGCCATCCCCGATCTTCCGGCGCCTTCGCGCAGACGGCCTCACGGGGCGCTTCGGCCGCATCCGCGATGCCCGCGGCCGCGAGCAGCGACACGACGAGCTTGTCGGCGCGCCGCCGCTCGTCCGCTTCCGCGCATTGCGCGAGCACCAACGCGCCCGTCATCCGCACGGAGGACGGCGCGTTCCTGTCGCGCACCGCCTTGCGCGCGGCAACGCAGGCCGCTTGTCGATCCCCCAAAAGCGCGCGGCGAACCGCCTCGTGGGCGCTGAGCAGAGCGCCCTTCCCCGCCGTCTCGCCCGATAAGGAGCGGTGCACCTCGCAGGCCGGCACGAGGCAAGCGGCTTCGAGCAACGCCGCCCCGTGTTTCGCGAGCCAGGACGCTCGCGGGGCGCGCGACGCCAGCAAACGTACGAAATCGCAGGCCCGTTCGTGCTCGCCGCGCATCGCGAGCGCATCGCCCAAGCGCACGACGAGCGTGCTCGCATCGGAGAACAACGACCGATCGGCCAACGCGCCCAGCTTGCGCGCAAACGCGCCGGCGAGGGCTTCGACCTCGAACGGCGCGGCCTCGAACCGGCCGCTGCGGGAGTCGATGCCGAGATAGGGGTACTGCTCGGCGAGCAGCGCGTCCTGATCGGGGCCGAACGGGCCGAACGCCGCCACGTCCTCGAACGTCCCCTTCCCCAGCGACGCCATCACGAACAGCGGCAGCAGCAGGTCGGCCGGAAGCTCCTCGCCAAGCACGGCGGACAAGAACCCCGCGCGCTCCTCGTCCGACCCCCATACGAACGTGGCGACGCGGCACGCGGGCGCAATCGTCGATGCGGGATCGCTCGAGCGCTCCCCCGGTGTGCGGAGCAGGTCCACTTCCTCATCGGTGAGCAGCAGGTCGACGGCCGTGAGCTTGATGCGGTCGCGATGACGCGCGAAGGCGTCGCGCGATGGCATGCAGGCCACCATCACCTCGCAATCGCGGTCGAGCAGCAGATCGAGCTCGTCGGATAACAGCTCGGCGCGCTCAGGATCGAGCAGCGGCACATCGTCTATGACGACGAGGAACGGCTGCGGGTCGCCCTCCAAAAGCGTGCGCGCTATGATGCCGCGATCGAGATCGCGCAAGAAGCACGGGCTGCGGCCGTCGAGCCAGACCACATGCTCGAACGAGAACACCGTATCGGCGTATTCCATCGCAAGACCCGTCTTGCCGAAGCCGTCGGGCGCGACGATGAACCGCGCGACGTGCCGCTCGCGCAAAAGCTTAGCGATGAGGTTGGGGCGAGGTATCTGGCGCCGCGGGACGAGATGCAGCGGACGACGGCCTCGGCACGACGCCTTCTTGAGGAATTCCGGCATATGATCCACTCCCTTCTTCGAGGGGAGTGCGTAGCGAGAGAGGAATCGACCTTACTACCGAAACCAGCTTCGCGCAAGCCGACATCGGTTCGACTCCGCTGCGATCCGCGGTGTACAATAAGCGAATCGATCCGCCCCGTCGCTAGGGAGAACGCCATGCTGCAACCCGCAACGCTCGCCGATTTGCCCGCATTCCTCTGCGCGCACGCCGAGGACGCCCGCGCGGGCACCGGCTGCACCGTCTTCATAGCTCCTGACGGGGCCACCTGCGGCGTCGACGTGCGCGGCGGCGGTCCTGCCACGCGAGAGACCGATCTGCTCAAGCCCGAGAACATGATCCAGGCCGTGCACGGCGTGGTCCTGTCGGGCGGCAGCGCCTTCGGGCTGGCCGCCGCGACCGGCGTCATGGACGAGCTGGCCGCACGCGGCATCGGCTTTCCCGTGGAGAGCGCCCGCGTGCCCATCGTCGTGGGAGCCTGCCTGTTCGATCTGCTGGTCGGGCAGAACGCCCATCCCGATGCCGCCATGGGGCGCGCTGCTGCGAGGGCGGCGTTCGAGCGCGAGGCGGCGGAACCGCTGGCCGAAGGCAACGTGGGCGCCGGATGCGGCGCATCGGTGGGCAAGCTCCTCGGCGGCGAGCGCGCCATGAAAGCCGGGCTCGGAATCTGCGGATTGCGCCTGGGCGAGCTCACGGCGTGCGCCGTCGTGGCGGTGAACGCGCTCGGCAACGTGCGCAGCGCGGACGGTGCCTGGATCGCCGGCTGCCGCGACGGAGAAGGGCGCGTCATGGATCCCCTCGAGGCGTTCGGCGTCCTCGCGCAGCAGGCGGCCGCGCATGCGGAGCAGGAAGCCGACCCCGCCGCAGGTCCGTGCGCCAACACCACCATCGGCGTCGTGCTGACGAACGCGCGTCTGACGAAGGCGCAGGCGACGAAGGCTTCTTCGACCGTCCACGACGCCTACGCGCGCGCCATCAAGCCCGTGCACACTTCCGGCGACGGCGACACCGTGTTCACGTTCGCATCCGGCGAGGTGGAAGCCGACTACGATACGTTCGCCATCCTTGCCACCGAGGCCATGCAGGGAGCCGTCGTGCGTGCGGTCGAGCAGGCCGAGGGCGCCTACGGGTTGCCCGCCGCCCGCGACCTCGTCTCCTGTTAGGAAGAGGGCGACATGAAAGGGGCTCAGCTTGCCAACCGAACGCTGTTCGTCGCTTCGGTGATCGTGACCGGCGCCATCGCCGGCGCGTTCGTGTGGCTGCTCTTGTTCGCCATGAACCTGGGCATCACGTTCATCTGGGACCGGCTGCCCGCGCATTTCGGCCCGTACTTCCCCTTGGCCGCCTGCCTGGTGGGCGGCCTGGTCATCGGGCTGTTCGCCAAGAAGTTCGGATCGTATCCCGAAGACTTGAACCAGGTGATGGCGAAGGTGAAGCGCGACGGCCGCTACGACTACGACAAGCTGGGCGTCATGTCCGTTTCCGCGCTGCTGCCCCTGTTCTTCGGCGGGTCGGTAGGCCCCGAGGCGGGCCTCACCGGGGCGGTCGCGGGCATCTGCACGTGGGTGGGCGATCGCATGAAGCGCTTCGGCTCGGACTTCCAGCAGCTCACGTCGGTCGGCACCATGGCGGCGCTGTCGGCCATCTTCACCGCGCCCCTCTTCGGGTTCGCCGCGCCGCTGTACGACGACGGCGACGAGGCGAAGGGCGCGCAGGCAGCCATCACGCTGCCGAAGTCGTCGAAGATCGTCGTGTACCTGTGCGCCATCGCTGGTGCGCTGGCGGCTTTCCTCGGACTGGGCGCGCTGTTCGGCGGCGGGCTGTCGCTGCCTCGTTTCACCGACATCCACGTGGGAGCGACCGAGCTTCTGTGGCTCGTGCCGCTCGCGCTGGTGGGCGCGGCAGGCGGTTGGCTGTTCTGTGCGTTCGACGGCCTGTTCGAGCGCCTGTCCGAACGCATGGGAGAGCGTCCCGTGGCAAAGGCGCTCATCGCCGGGCTCGTGCTGGCGCTCATGGGCATCGCCTTGCCGTTCACGATGTTCGCCGGCGAGACGCAGGCCGAGCAGCTGGGAGAGGTCTGGGGCACCATGACGGCGTTCGCGCTTTTGGCCACGGGCTTCGGCAAGGTGCTCGTCACGCCTTTGTGCATCCGCTTCGGCTGGCGCGGCGGCCACTTCTTCCCCGTCATCTTCGCCGGCATCTCCATCGGCTACGGCATGGCCATGCTCACCGGCGCCGACCCCGTGTTCTGCCTGTGCGCAAGCACGGCCGCGCTCGTGGGAGGCGTCATGCGCCAGCCGCTCATGACCGTGCTGCTGCTGTTCCTCTGCTTCCCCGTGAAGGGCATCGTCGTCATGCTGGCCGCCGCGGCCCTCGGCGCCGCCGTCCCGCTGCCGAAAGCCTTGCGCGCCGAGCAAGCGGAAGGTTGACGAAACAAAAAAACGCCGCCGCGGAAGGCGGCGGCGCAGGACGCATCAAAGCGGCGATGCGCGAAAGCTACTCCTTGCCCAGCATCTTGGCGATGCGGTCGGAGTACTCGATGTCGGTAAGGCCCGCTTCGGCGGCGAGGTCGATGACGGGCGCGTCGTTCCACAGCGCCTCGAGGCGATAGTACTCGCGCGTCTCGGGCTGGAACACGTGCACGACGAAGCTGCCGTAGTCCAGAAGCGACCACGTGCCGTCCTGCGTGCCCTCGCGATGCAGGGGCTTCATCTGCGCCTTCGTGCGCACCGCATCCTCGATCTCGTCGATGATGGCCTCCACCTGACGGTTGTTGGAGGCCGTGGCGATGACGAAGTAGTCCGTCACGCCGATGAGGTCGCGCACCTCCTGCACCATGATGTCGGTGGCCTTCTTCTCGTCGGCCGCGCAGGCCGCGATGAGGGCGCATTCCCTCGAAGTCTTCTCGGTCGTCGTTGTGCTCACGCTGTTCCTTTCTCGGCCTTCGCGTCGCGCGATCGGGCCACGTAATGGTTCCACACCTCGACGGTTGCCGGGTGCAGGCGTCGCCGGCGCTCCACGAGCGTCAGCAGGATATGGTTGAACGTCATCATGAAGAGCTCTTCGAGCGGCACCGCGCCGATGGCGGCGCGCAGCTCGTCGAGGCCGTCGAAGTCGCGGCTGGGCTCGATGGCGTCGGCGATGTATATGATCATGTCCAGATCGCTCATGCCCACCGCCGCGGCCGTGTGCCGAGCGATGGCCTGGACCACGTCGGCGGACAGGTCGGGGTACGCGCGCACGAGCTCGGCCGCGGCCGTGGGGCCGTGCAGCAGACGCGGCATCGTGTCCAGCACGTACGGGTCCACGTCCACGCCCAGCGCGCGAGCGCGCTCGCGGATCTCGTCGTCGCCGTACTCCTTGTCCCAATCGTGCAGCAGGCCGGCCAAGCGCGCCTTGCGCACGTCGACGCCGTACGTCTCGGCCAACGACGCGGCCGTCTTCGACACGCCTCGCGCATGCTCGAACCGCTTGGGCTTCAACCGTTTCTTCAGATCGCGCTCGCGCGCATCGAAGAACGCATCCGAAAGCACGTCCTCGCTCATCGCACGCCTCCTTCGTGATGGGGATCGGCTCGGTACAGGCCTCGCTCTTGAATATAGTCGAGCACGCCCTGCATCGTCAAATAACGGATCGACTTCCCCGCCGCTACGCGTCGGCGCAGGTCGCTGGACGAGATGGCCAGCGCCGTCACCTCGAGGTAGTCGATGGCGAAGTTGCCGTGCTCGGCGATGAACGCCCGCCGCTCCTCCGACAGCGCGTAGCCGGGGCGCGTGACCGCGATGAGGCGGGCGAGGTCGGCGATGGCCGCGCTCTCGCGCCACTGCACGATATGGTACACGGCGTCGGCGCCCGTAATGAAGCGCAGCTCCACGTTATCGGGGTAATGCGCGCGCAGCTGGCGTAGCGTGTCCACGGTGTAGGTGTCGCCGCCGCGCTCGATCTCGATGGCGCTCACGTCGAACGCCGGGTTGCTGCGCGTGGCGATGCGGCACATCTCCAGACGCTCGGCAGCCGGCGTGACGGGGCGGTCCTTCTTGAACACGGGGTTGCCGGCGGGCACGAACACCACGCCGTCGAGGTCGTAGGCCTCGCGCGCTTGCTCGGCGCACGCGAGGTGCCCGATATGGATGGGGTCGAACGTGCCGCCCATGATGCCGAGGCGCGCGCGTCCGCCGTCCCGTCCCAGGTCGTCGAAATGATCGCAGATGCGTCCCACTACGCGCGCACCTGCCCGGATCCGCGCAGCACGTACTTGTACGAGGTGAGCGCATCGAGCGCGAACGGGCCGCGCGCATGCAGCTTCTGCGTCGAGATGCCGATCTCGGCGCCCAGACCGAACTCGGCTCCGTCGGTGAACGCCGTCGACGCGTTCGCGTACACGGCGGCCGCGTCGACGCGCGCGAGGAACGCCTCGACAGCGGCCTCGTCCTCGGCGACGATCGCCTCGGAATGCTTGGTGCCGTAGCGGTTCACGTGGCCGATGGCCTCGTCGACGCCGCCGACCACGCGCACGGCCAGGTCGGCCGCAAGGTACTCGGTCTCCCAGTCGGCTTCCCCGGCGGGCACCGTGGGCGTGCCGCCGGCCGCGGCAACGGCGGCCGCGCGCTCGTCGGCGTGCAGCGTCACGCCGCGCGCGGCCAGCTCGGCGAGCGCCGCGGGCAGGAAGCCCTCGGCGGCGGCCTCGTCCACGAGCAGCGTCTCGGCGGCGTTGCACACGCCGAGGCGGCGGCATTTCGCGTTCACGATGATGGCGCGCGCCTTATCGTAGTCGGCGCTCTCGTGCACGTACACGTGGCAGTTGCCCGTGCCCGTCTCGATGACCGGCACCTTCGACGTCTCCACGCAGTGGCGGATGAGGCCCGCTCCGCCGCGCGGTATGAGCACGTCCACCACGCCGTGCAGCTGCATGAGCTCGTCGGCCGCCGCGCGGTCGGCCAATGTGACGGCGCCGATGCAGCCGCGGGGCATGCCCGCCTCCACCGCCGCCTCGTGCAGCACGCGTGCGATCACCTCGTTCGAGGCCGCCGCCATGCTGCCGCCGCGCAGCACCGCCGCGTTGCCCGACTTCAGGCAGATGCCGGCCGCATCGGCCGTCACGTTCGGGCGCGCCTCGTACACGACGGCCACCACCCCCAGAGGCACGCTCACGCGCTGAAGCTCGATGCCGCTTTCCAACGTGCGCTTTTGCTGCACCGCCCCCAACGGGTCGGGAAGAGCGACGAGGTCCTCGAGCGCGGCCGCCATGGCTTCGACGCGGTCCTCGTCGAGCATGAGGCGGTCGAGGAGGCCTTCTTTCGTGCCGGCCTTGCGCGCCGCGTCCATGTCGCAGCCGTTCGCCTCGACGATGGCGGCCGCATGCGAGCGCAACGCCGCCGCCATGGAGGCCAGCGCGCCGTTGCGCTCGTCTGCGCTCGTCTGCGCGAGCGCCCCGCTCGCCGCGCGCGCCTCCTCGGCGATGCGCCGCACCTGGTCCCGCACCGTTTCCCGTTCCATGGTTCCCCCCTATTCGAAGACGACCAACTCGTCGCGATGGACGAGCGGCTTGTCGGCCAAGCTTGCCAGCAGGCGGTTCGCCTGCAGCTCCGCGCGGGTGCGCCCGATGGCCAACGCCGCCTCGTCGCTAGCGAACGCCACCTTGCCGCGCGCGAACAGATGCCCCGTCGCATCCTTGATGTCGACGATGTCGTTCGCCTCGAAGCGCCCTTCCACCGAGCGCACGCCCACCGACAGAAGCGAGCTGCCGCGCTCGATGAGCGCCGCCTTCGCGCCGTCGTCCACAGCGAGCGCGCCGCGCGCGGCATCGCCGAGCGCGATCCACAGCTTCTTGGGCGTGATCTCGTGCGGCTTCTTCGCAGCCACGAACAGTGTGCCCACGTCCTCGCCCGCCGCCGCGTCCACGATGGCCTCCGCACGATGACCGTCGCACACCACGAGCGGGATGCCGGCCACCATGAGCACGCGCGCGGCCTTGATCTTCGTGATCATGCCGCCCGAGCCCACCGTGGTGCCGGCTTCGCCCGCCACGGCCATGATCTCGGGGCCAATGGCCTCAACGCGGCCGATGAGGTTCGCGTCGGGATGGTGATGCGGGTTGGCATCGTAGAGCCCCTCGATGTCCGAGAGGATGACCATGAGGTCGGCTTCCACGAGGCATGCCACGAGCGCTGCCAGCGTATCGTTGTCGCCGAAGCGGATCTGCTCGACCGAGATGGTGTCGTTCTCGTTCACGATGGGCACCACCCCCAGCTCCAGCAGGCGGTCGAACGTGTCGCGCGCGTGCAGGTACGCCCGGCGGTCGGCCGTGTCGCGGCGCGTCAGCAGCACCGTGGACGTCACGATGCCGTGGCGCGCGAACGCCTCGGCGTACGCCGTGGAAAGCGCGCTCTGCCCCACCGAGGCGGCCGCCTGCAGGCTGGGCATGTCGTGCGGGCGCTTCTCGATGCTTAAGCGCTCGAGGCCGCAGGCGATAGCGGCCGAGGTGACGACGATGGGGCGCCAACCGGCGGCGCGCACGCGCGCGACCTGGTCGGTCACCTCCGCGAGGTAGGCGTAGTCGATCTTGCTCTCCGACGTGGTGAGCGTGGACGACCCGATTTTTATCACGAGGCGCTTGCCATGATCGGCGGCATGCGCGCATCCAGCCGGCTTCATCACAGGTCGAGCTCCTTGAACAGATCCTCCGCCGTGCGAACCGACTCGAATTCGAACGCTCGGCCGACAATGCGGATCTCGTCGCCGTCCACGGCGCCCGCCTTCTCAAGCGCCTTCTCCACGCCGAGGCGCTTGAGGCGGTGCTGCAAAAACGCGATGGCTTCTTCGTTCTCCCAGTCGGTCTGCACCACCATGCGCTCCACCTGCGGGCCCTCGACGCGGAACACCCCGCCGCCGAGCGGCACGACCTTGAACTGCTTGTCGCGTTCCTCGCGCTTGTGCTCCCACACGTGCTCGTACTGCACGTCGGCCTCCGAAAGCGCGCGCAGCTCCTCGCGCAGCTCGTGCACCTTGGTCGCGATGGCGGCCTTGAGGCCGTCGACGCCCTCGCCCGTGAGCGCGCTGATGCGGTAGAGCTTCGGATCGACGGGGCTCGGGGCGAACTCGTCGCCGCCCGCTGCCGCGATCGAGTCCTCGCGCACGCGCTCGGCCAGCCGGTCGGCGACCTCCTCCGCGCCGGGCACGTCGATCTTGTTCGCCACCACGATGCGCGGGCGCGCCGCCAGCTCGTCGGCGTACAGCGCCAGCTCGCGGTTGATGATATCGTAATCCTCCAGCGGATCGCGTCCCTCGTAGTCGCCCGTCAGGTCCACCACGTGCACGATGAGCGCCGTGCGCTCGATGTGGCGCAGGAACTCGTGTCCCAGACCGCGCCCTTCGTGCGCGCCCTCGATGAGGCCGGGGATGTCGGCCACGACGAAGCTGTAGTCCCCCGAACGCGCCACGCCGAGGTTCGGCACGAGCGTGGTGAACGGGTAGTCGGCGATCTTCGGCCGCGCCGCGCTCATCTTAGCGATGAGCGACGACTTGCCCGCCGACGGCATGCCCACGAGGGCCGCGTCGGCCATGAGCTTCATCTCCAGCTCGATCCAGCGCTCCTGCGACGGCTCGCCCAGCTCGGCGAACGCGGGCGCGCGTCGGGTCGGCGTCACGAAGTGGATGTTGCCGCGGCCGCCCATGCCGCCCTCGGCCACGGTGACGCGTTCGCCGTCGTGCGTGAGGTCGGCGATGAGCTCGCCCACTTCCTTCGATTCTTCGAAATACTCGTGGACGACCGTGCCCATCGGCACCTTGAGCACAAGGTCCTCGCCGGTGGCTCCGTGCATGCGCGAGCCCTTGCCGTGCGTGCCGCGCTCGGCTTTGAAATGGTGTTTGAAGCGGTATTCGATGAGCGAGGACAGGCTGGCATCGGCCTCGACCACAACGTTGCCGCCGTGACCGCCATCGCCGCCGTCCGGACCGCCCTTCGGCACATGAGCCTCGCGGCGAAATGACATGCAGCCGGCACCGCCGTTGCCGCCTTTGACATGGATGCGTACTTTATCGATGAACACGGGTGGTACCTCTATTTCGATCCGCGCCTCGAGGGGCGCAACGGGTTGCTCGCTTGAACACGACAACTCGGATTGTATATGAAAAATGCCCCCTGACGAGCAGGGGGCATGCGAAAACAGATAACGTCACGCAGTCGTGGGCAGGCGGAACCTTACGCCTCGCGACGCACGTGCACCTTGTGCTTGGCGCCCTTCGTGAACTCCAGCTTGCCGTCGCACAGGGCGAACAGGGTGTCGTCCTTGCCGCGACCGACGTTCTCGCCCGGATGGATGTGCGTGCCGCGCTGGCGGACGATGACGTTGCCCGTCTTCACAGCCTGGCCGGCGAACATCTTCACGCCGAGACGCTGTGCGCGGGAATCGCGGCCGTTACGGCTGGAACCGAGACCTTTCTTGTGTGCCATGGTATTCCCTCCTTATGCTTACTCGGCGTCTTCGGACGCGGGCTTGTCGGCGGCCTTAGCAGGAGCCGGCTTCTTCTCGGCATCGTCCTTCTTCGCAGCCTTCTTGACGGCCGGCTTCTCAGCCTTGGCCGAGCCGACGGACTCGATCTGGACGCGCGTGAGCTGCTGGCGATGGCCGCGCAGCTTCTTGTAGTTCTTGCGCTTCTTGAACTTGAAGACCAGCTGCTTCTCACCCTTGAACTGCTCGAGGATGATGGCGGTGACCTTCGTTGCGGCCGCTTTCGCGGGGTCGGCTTCCACCTTGGCGCCGTCGACGACGCAGATGGCTTCCAGCTCGACCTTGTCGCCCACGGCGGCGTCAAGCTTCTCGATGTTCAGCTTGTCGCCGGGTGCGACCTTGTACTGCTTGCCGCCCGTTTTTACAATTGCGTACATGAGTGTCTCCTTGATATGAATAAACGCAAGGCGATAGCTTACCAGCGTGACCGTAGCAAGTCAATGTGATCTTATGCACGATCCACGCGTATCATCGCACTCTTCCTACGCTGTGCCTCCACAGAGCACAACGTTTATATGATAGCAGATACTCTAGCCACACGCGGCGGCGTGGTGTGATTTTTTTACACATCACAAGTCCAGCAAAATCAGCGAGCAATGATGCGGCTTCTGAGCGTCGGCCGCCGAGTCGACGTAACCTCAGTGCGCTTCCGCCCAGTTATCGGCATAGGAGACGTCGACGTCGAGAGGCACGCGCAGATCCACGATGTGCTCCATCACGTCTTTCACGATGGCCGACAGCTCCTCGATCTCGCCTTCCGGCACGCTGAAGTCCAGCTCGTCGTGCACCTGCAACAGCAGCTTCGCTTCGAAGCCGCGCTCCATGATGCGGCGCTGCACCTCGGTCATGGCCAGCTTGATGATGTCGGCCGCGCTGCCCTGCATGGGGTGGTTCATGGCCGTGCGCTCGCCGAAGCCGCGCTGCGTGGCGTTCGCGGCCTTGAGCTCGGGGATATGGCGCTTGCGGCCGAACATCGTCTCGGCATAGCCCTTCTCCTTCGCTTCGGCGATGGTGCGGTCGAGGTAGGCGCGCACGCCGGGGTAGGCCTCGAAGTAGCGCTCGATCATCTCCTTGGCCTCGCCGAACGGGATGCCCAGGCTCTGTGACAGGCCGAACGCCTGCTGGCCGTACACGATGCCGAAGTTCACGGCCTTCGCGCGGCTGCGCAGCTCAGGGCTAACGTCCTCCACGGGCAGGCCGAACACGCGGCTGGCCGTGGCGGCGTGGAAATCGGCGCCGGAGCAGAATGCGGCCACGAGGTGCTCGTCGTTCGACAGGTGCGCGAGCAGGCGCAGCTCGATCTGCGAGTAGTCGGCCGAGAGGAACGCGTGGCCCTCCTCGAGCGGCACGAAGCATTCGCGGATCTGGCGGCCGAACTCGGTGCGCACGGGGATGTTCTGCAGGTTCGGCTCGGACGACGACAGGCGCCCCGTGGTGGTCACCGTCTCGTTGAAGCTCGTGTGCACGCGCCCGTCGTCGGCGCGCATGCGGGGCAGCGCGTCGATGTAGGTGGACTTGATCTTCGCCAGCTCGCGGTAGCGCAGGACGAGCGCCGGCAGCTCGTGGTCGTTCGACAGCTCCTTGAGCACGGCGGCGTCGGTGGAGTAGCCGCGCTGGTTCTTCCTGAGCGTGCGCAGGCCCAGCACCTCGAACAGGATGTGCGCGAGCTGCTTGGGGCTGTCGAGGTTGAACTCCTCCCCCGCGATCTCGATGATGCGCGCACGCAGCTCGTCGAGCTCGGCTTGCGTCGTGGCCCCCAGCTCGGCTAGGCGGTCGCAATCCACCGCGGCGCCCGTGCGCTCGACGATGGCGAGCACCGCCACGAGCGGCAGGTCGATGTCGAAGTAGGCGCGCTTGCTCTCGTCGCGCCCGAGCGCGTCGGTGAGCGGGCCCACCAGCATGCGCGCCGCCGCGGCCTGGGCCGCCACGGCGCCGGCCTCGTCCTTCGTCTCGGGCAGCACGCCGCCGTAGTAGGCGTCGAGCAGCGCGTCGAAGGAGTACTCGGACACCGACGAGTTCAGCACGTAGCCGGCCAGCCCCAGGTCGAACGCGCGCATGCCCATGAGCTCGGCGTCCTCCACGAGCGCGGCCTCGGCCGTATCGGCGGGATAGATGCGATGCACCTCGCGCTTGACGTCGAGCGCGGCGAACGAGCCGGCGCGCACGATGCGCGCGAACGCCTCGCGGCCCTCGTCGTCCTCGAACACCGCCGTGCCCTCGCTCGTGTTCACCGCGCCGTGCAGGCCGGCGTTGAACAGCGACACCTGCTCGGGCTCGATGAACGCCACGCCCACCGTCTCGCCGCGCGCGATGGCCGCGTCGACGAGCGCCTGCGCCTCGGGCCCCGAGACCACCGGCTCCACCACGAGCGGGGCCGCCTTCTTCTCAAGCTCCTTGCCCACGAGCTTGAGCACGCGGCTGAGGTGCGCGTTGAACTGCACGCTCTTGAACGCCTCGGTCACCTTGTCGGAATCGAACGACGGGAACGAGCACGCTTCGAGGTCGAGCGGGAAGTCGAGGTCGCGCACGATGGTGGCCACCTCGCGGCTCAGATACGCCATGTCCTTGTTGTCGACGATCTTCTCTTTCTGCTTGCCCTTGAGATCGTCCACGTGCTCGTAGATGCCCTCGAGGTTGCCGTAGGTCTGCAGCAGCTTCGCGGCGGTCTTGTCGCCGATGCCGGGCACGCCGGGGATGTTGTCGGACGAGTCGCCCTTGAGGCCGAGGAAGTCGATGAACTGGTCGGGGCGCACGCCGTAGCGCTCGAGCACCTCGGCCGGGCCGTAGATGGCCACGTCGGTGATGCCCTTCTTCGTGGTGACGATGCGCGTCTTGTCGGTTGCCAGCTGGTAGGCGTCCTTATCGCCCGTCACGAGCAGCGTCTCGTAGCCCAGCTCCTCGTCGCGCGCGGCGATGGTGCCCAGCACGTCGTCGCCCTCCCAGCCCTTGATGCGCACCACGGGCACGTTCATGGCCTCCAGCAGCTCCTCGACGATGGGGAACTGCACCTTGAGGTCGTCGTCCATGGGAGGGCGCTGTGCCTTGTACTGTTCGAGCGCCTCCATGCGAAACGCCGGACGACCCGCATCGAACGCGCAGATGAGCGCGTCGGGATTCGCGATGTCGATGAACTTGAGCAGCATGGCCACGAAGCCGAACACGGCGTTGGTGGGCCGCCCGTCGGGAGCGTTCATCGTCTGGGGCACCGCATGGTAGGCGCGGTGCATAAGCGAGTTGCCGTCGATGACGGCGATCTTCTTCGGCATAGGGCGAGTCCTCCGTCGGTTTGGGTGTCGAGCGACCAGTATAGAGCAACCCGTCGCGCCCCTGCCGGACGCCGTCGGAGAAACAAAGAATCACCTACCGCCCCGCCAGGGTTTCGCGTCGCGCGCGGCTACGCGCTCCACAGGTAGCCGACGCCGCGCACCGTTTCCAGATGCTGGGCGAGCTCGGGGCCCAGCTTCGCCCGGATGCGCCGCACGTGCACGTCCACCGTGCGCGAGCCGCCGTAGTAGTCGAAGCCCCACACCCGGCGCAGCAGCGCGTCGCGCGAGTAGGTGCGCGAGGGGTGCGTGACGAGGAAGGCCAGCAGCGCGTACTCGAGGTACGTGAGGTCGAGCGGCTCGCCGCCCACCGTCACCTGGTAGGTGGCCAGGTTCACGGTCATGTTCTCCACGGCGAGGCAGTCCGAGGTGGCGGCCTCGTTGCCGGGCCACAGCAGCTGGCGGATGCGGGCCGCGCACTCCTCAGGCGATGCGCCGCGCATCACGAAGTCGCTCTTCACCTGCACGGGCAGCCGGAAGCGGACGAGCTGGTCCTCCCCCACGATGACGAGCAGCGACGCCGCGTTGTCCTCGAGCAGCAGCGCCTCGATGCCGGCCACGTCCTCCGACGCGCCGCCGCGCGCCTCGTACACGACGAGGTCGCAGGCGGGATGCTGCCCGAGCAGCTTCTTGAACTGGGCGGACGACCCCGCTGCCACGTCCACGTCCAAACCCGACAGCACCTGCTGGAACTTATGCGCGTTGTCGAGGCTGTCCGCGACGAATATCACCTGCTTGCGCTGCATGGCCCCTCCTCTCGCACGTCACAGCACCGCGAGGTAGCGGTCGCGCTCCCACTGCGACACGTACCCCTGGTAGTCGTTCCATTCGGCGCGCTTCGCGGCCACGAGGTAGGAGTGGATGTGGTCGCCGAGCGTCGCGCGCATCAGCTCGGACTCCGCGAACAGCTCTACCGCCTCGCCGAGGCTCTCGGGCAGCGTGGCGATGCCCTGCTGGCGCAGGTCCTGGCGCGACAGCATGAACAGGTCCTGGTCCTCGTTGGGCTCCTGCAGCTCCAGCTCCTCCTCGATGCCCGCCAAGCCGGCGGCCAGCATGGCGGCGAAGGCGAGGTAGGGGTTCGCGCTGGGGTCGGGGCTGCGCAGCTCGAGGCGGCACGCGCCCTCGCTCGTGGGGCGATAGCCCGGCACGCGCACGAGCGTGGAGCGGTTCGAGCGCGCCCACGACAGGTAGATGGGCGCTTCGCCGCCGGCGATGAGGCGCTTGTACGAGTTCACGTGCTGGTTCGTGATGGCGCAGAACTCGGGCGCGTACTTGAGCAGGCCCGCCAGGTAGTGCTTGGCCACCTTCGACAGGTGGTAGCCCTGGGGGTCGTTCGGGTCGTAGAAGGCGTTGTTGCCGTCGAGGTCGTAGAGGCTCTGGTGCACGTGCATGCCGCTGCCCGGCTCGCCCGCCATGGGCTTGGGCATGAACGACGCGTGCACGCCGTGCTTCATCGCGATCTCCTTGACGACCAGCTTGTACGTCATCACCGCGTCGGCCATGGACAGCGCGTCGGTGAAGCGCAGGTCGATCTCGTGCTGGGACGGGCCGTTCTCGTGATGCGAGTACTCCACGGGGATGCCCATCTTCTCCAGCGTGAGCACGGTGTCGCGGCGCAGGTCGGAGGCGTAGTCGAGGCTCGTGAGGTCGAAGTAGCCGCCGCGGTCGAGCACCTCGGTGCCCTCGGCGTCCTTGAAGTAGTAGAACTCCAGCTCCGGGCCGATGTTGAACACGTAGCCCATCGCCTGGGCCTTCGCCGCCGTGCGCGCGAGCACCTGGCGCGGGTCGCCCTCGAAGGGCGACCCGTCGGGCGTGCGCAGGTTGCAGAACATGCGGGCGACCGCGTTGGACTCGGGCCGCCACGGCAGCACCTGGAACGTGGACGCGTCCGGATACGCCAGCATGTCGGATTCCTGCGTGCGGCAGAACCCCTCGATGCAGCTGCCGTCGAAGCCCATGCCGTCGGCGAACGCGTCCTCGAGCTCGCTCGGGATGACCGCGAACGACTTCATGCGTCCCAGCACGTCGGTGAACCAGAAGCGGACGAAATGGACGTCGCGGCTCTTGATGGTTTTCAGCACGAAGTCTTGCTCGGGGGTCACGGTCATCGGGCAGTCCTTTCTCTCTCGAACCACCATTATACTCGCCGGTGTTTCGGTTGCGTTTCGCGAGGGGCGCTTAGAACGACGGGATGACGGCCACGCCGTACGTGTCCTCGATGAACCGCTTCACCTCGTCGCTTTGCAGCGCGTTCACGAGGGCCTTGATCTTCTCGGAAGACTCGTCGCCCGCGCGGACGGCCACCACGTTCACGTACTTGTCGGCCGCTTCGGAGTTCTCGTCCTCGCTGGCGAGCGCCGTCTCGGGCTCGAGTCCCGCGCCGATGGCGTAGTTGCCGTTGATCACCGCCAGGTCGACGTCCTGCAGCGTGCGCGGCAGCGACGCGGCCTCCGTCTCGACGATCGTGAGGTTCTTCGGGTTCTCCACGATGTCGTTGGCGGTGGCGGCCAGCCCCGCGCCGTCCCTGATCTTGATGAGACCCTGGGATTCGAGCAGCAACAGGGCGCGCGCCTCGTTCGTCGTGTCGGACGGCACCGCGATCTGCGCGCCGTCGGGCAGCGCGTCGAGCGAAGCGGTCTTGCCCGGGTACAGGCACAGCGGCTCGAAGTGGATGCCGCCGGCGGACGCGAGGTTCGTGCCGCGCTCGTCGTTGAAGTCCTCGAGGTAGGTGATGTGCTGGAAATAGTTCGCGTCGAGCGCGCCGTCCTCGAGCGCCGTGTTCGGCTGGACGTAGTCGGTGAACTCCTTGACCTCGAGCGTGTAGCCTTCGTCGGCCAGCCGATCTTTCACCTGCTCGAGAATCTCGGCATGCGGCGTGGGCGAAGCGCCGACGACGATGGTCTTCTCGTCGCCCGCCGCGGCGTTCGAGCCGCAGCCCGCGAGCGCGACGAGGGCGGCCGAGGCGAGGGCGACGGCGGCGATGGTCTTTACGATGGTCGATGCGTTCATGATAGGTTCCTTTCGGACGAGTATGCGGAAGGTGCGGAAAGGGCGGGTTGGATTTCTAGATTCGCTTGTCCACCGCGCGTGCGGCGGCGTTGCCGATGGTCTGGAAGATTTGCACGATGATGACGCAGATGACGAGCGCGGCGATCATGACGTCGTCCAGATAGCGCTGGTAGCCGTAGCGGATGGCGATGTCGCCCAGACCGCCGGCGCCCACCGTGCCGGCCATGGCCGCGTAGCCGAACAGCGTGACGAAGGTGATGGAGGCGCCCCTGACGAGCGACGGCAGGCTCTCGCGCAGGAACACCTTCACCACGATCTGCCGCACGCCGGCGCCGAAGCTTTGCGCCGCCTCGACGAGGCCGGCGTCGACCTCTGCGAGGCTCTGCTCCACCATGCGCCCGACGAAGGGCGCGGCCGCCACCACGAGCGGCACGATGGCGCCCGGCACGCCGAGCGACGTGCCCACGATCCAGCGCGTCACGGGGATGAGCACCACGAGCAGGATGATGAACGGGATGGATCGGCCGATGTTGACGATCCATCCGAGCACCGCGTTGACCACCCGATTCGGCCTGAGGCCGCCGGGGGCCGTCACGACGAGCGCCACGCCCAAGGGGATGCCGATGACGTAGGCGAACAGCGTGGACACGAGCGTCATGACGAGCGTGTCCACCGTGCCCTGCGCGAGCAGCGCGCCGTACCGGTCGAAGAACGATGCGAACGCCTCCATGTTAGCGCACCTCCCCTTCGCCGGACACGCCCGTCAACCGGTCGTGCTCCAGCAGCTCGCGCGTGACGGAGCTTCGAGGATGCGCGAACACGTCGGCCGTGGCGCCTTCCTCAACGATGCGGCCGTCGTCGATGACCGCGACGCGGTTGCATATCCGTTCGGCCACCGCCAACGAGTGCGTGATCACGACGAGCGTGACGCCCAGTTCGCGGTTGATGTCCTGCAGCAGCTTGAGGATGGACACCGTGGTGCGCGTGTCGAGCGCGCTCGTGGCCTCGTCGCACAGCATGATGCGCGGGCTGTTCGCCAACGCGCGGGCGATGGCCACGCGTTGCTGCTGGCCGCCCGAGAGCTTGCTCGGATAGCGATCGGCCTTGTCGGCGAGGCCGACGAGGTCGAGCAGCTCCCGGGCGCGCTCTTCGCAGGCCGCTTTCCTGCACCCGGCCAACTCGAGGGGAAACGTCACGTTGCCCAGCACCGTGCGCTGCTGGAACAGGCTGAAGCTCTGGAAGATCATGCCGATGGAGGCGCGCAGGTCGAGCAGCTGCTTGCCCGCATAGTCCGTCACGTCGTCGCCGTCGATGACGACGCGGCCCTCCGTGGGGCGCTCGAGCAGGTTGATGCAGCGGACGAGCGTGGACTTGCCCGCGCCCGACTGGCCGATGATGCCGAAGACATCGCCGTCCTCGATGGCGAGGTCGACGTCGCGCAGGGCGTGATGCGGATGCGCGGTGCCGTCTCCGTATGCTTTCGATACGTGCTGTAGCTGAATCATGGTGGTCTCAATCAGATCGTTTCGTACGATGCGGGGAGGTGCGGCACTGCCCGTCGGGCGGCCGCGCGGAAGCTATGCCCGGGCGTCGACGCATGCGCCGACAAGCCCAGGCTTGAGCATGCGCATGGCGGCGATATGTACGAAACGAGAATTCATAGGTGGTATGTTACGGGATTGAATCGCCCCGTCAAGGAGGTAAACGGCCAGACGCTATGCGATTATCCGATGCTTCGTTATCGGTTAAAACGATAGTTAGGTGTTCTATTTCCACAATGGTGACAGTCCGTCACCAGAACCCCGACCCTCTGCCGCGCCGCGCGACGCGTGCTATACTTTAGCTGTTTGATCAGCGACGATCAGGAGGAATCTCATGAAGTTCACCAACATCCTCGTGCCGTTCGACAAGTCCGACCACGCACTGCACGCGCTCACGCTGGCCAAGGGCTTGGCGGAAGAGGACCCCGCCATCAAGCTGCACGTCGTCAGCGTGGTATTCGTTTCGGACATCCCGCCCGCGCTCGGGCTCGACGCCAACCCCTACGAGAGCGCTCCCCCGCTGGTCATCCAGCCCGACCTGTACAAGAAGCTCGTCGAAGCGGCGCTCGACCGCGAGGAGAACGACATGAAGCAGGCCATCGGCGGACTGCTCGACGGCCTGCCCAACGACGTGGACATCGTGGCCGCCAACGCGCCGTCGCCCGTCGACGGCATCAACGACTTCGCGAAGGAGCACGGCTGCGACCTCATCGTCATGGGCTCGCGCGGCCTCGGCGTGCTGCGCGGCATGCTGGGCAGCGTCAGCTACGGCGTCCTGCGCTCCGCGGAGATCCCCGTCCTCGTGGCGAAGAAGGACGAGGACGGGAAGTAGCGAAGGCCTACGAACCGCATCCCGACGGCCCGCGTCCGTTTTCGCGCGGGCCGTCGCGCATGCCGACCCGATAAGTTGGTATACTACCTGGCTATGGAAATCAATCGACATCATACCCGCCCGCGCAAACATCTGGCTGTCGTCACGATGGGAGTGAAGCTGGGCGACGAGACGCGCGGTTACACGCGCTTCCGCTTCCTGTCGGAGCTGCTCGCGCGCGAGGGCTTCGAAGTCGACCTCATCACGTCGTCGTTCCAGCATTGGGACAAGGCGCATCGCGACACGTCGAAAGCCTGCTACCAGGGCCTTCCCTACCGCGTCGTGTTCATCGACGAGCCCGGCTACACGAAGAACCTCGACCTCGCGCGCATCCGCAGCCATCGCGTCGCGGCGAAGAACCTGCGCGCGCACTTCGAGCGAACGGCCGGCGCGTACGACCTCATCTACGCGGAGATCCCGCCGAACGACGTCGCGCGCGTGTGCGCCGAAGCGGCCGACGCGCAGGGCATCCCGTTCGTGGCGGACATCAACGACCTGTGGCCCGAGGCCATGCGCATGGTCGTCGACGTGCCCGTGGTCAGCGACGTCGCCTTCTACCCGTTCTCGCGCGACGCGAAGCGCGTCTACCAGCTGCTGGCGGGCGCCGTCGGCACCTCCGACGAGTACGCGGCGCGTCCGGCGAAGGACCGCGCGAAGCCCTACCCCCAGGCCACGGTGTACGTGGGCAACGACCTGGCCGCCTTCGACGAAGGAGCCCGCGTGCACGCGCCCGAGGTGGACAAGCCGGAAGGCGAGCTGTGGGTCGCCTACGCCGGAACGCTCGGCGCCAGCTACGACGTGGCCACGCTCGTCGAGGCCGCCGCGCTGCTCGAGCGCCGACGCCTCGCACGGGCGGCGTCGAAGGGCGACGACCAGGCGCCGGCCTTGCCCCCCGTGCGCGTGAAGGTGCTCGGCGACGGCCCCGACCGCGAGAAGCTCGAGGCGCTCGCGGCGCAGCTCGACGCCCCGGCGGACTTCCTGGGTTACACGGCCTACGAGCTGATGGCCGCCTACCTGTGCGCGTCGGACATCGTGGTGAACTCGCTCGTCACGTCGGCGGTTCAGAGCATCGTGACGAAGATCGGCGACTACCTGGCCAGCGGCAACCCCATGATCAACACGGGCTCGAGCCCCGAGTTCCGCGCGAAGGTGACCGCCGACGGCTTCGGCGTGAACGTCGAGGCGGAAGATGCCGAAGCGCTCGCCGACGCCATCGCCAAGCTCGCGGGGCACGCGTCGCTGCGCAAGATCATGGGCTCGAAGGCACGCGCCGTCGCCGAGAGCGAGTTCGACCAGCCCCGCGCGTATCGCGAGATCGTGGATTTGCTGCGCACGTTGCTGTGATTTTGGTTGAGCGCCTCGCCAAACCGGGCGCGGCGCGTCAAAATAGGGAGCTTGCATACGCTGATTGCGTGCGATCATGCAGGTCGCACGTCGTTTATAGGGTACCAAGGAGCAATCTTGACTGAGCAGAAACGCATTTCGTTCTCCCCGCCGGACATCACCCAGGCCGAGCTCGACGAGGTCGCCGACGCGCTGAGGAGCGGCTGGATCACCACCGGCCCGAAGACGAAGGAATTCGAGCGTGAGATCGCCCGCTTCGCGCAGGCCGACCGCGCCGCCACGTTCGCCTCGGCCACCGCGGCGCTCGAATGCGCCCTGCGCGCCATCGGCGTGGGACCCGGGGACGAAGTGATCACGAGCGCGTACACCTACACCGCCTCCTGCTCGGTCATCTGCCACGTGGGCGCGACCCCCGTGCTATGCGACGTGGCGCCCGGCTCCTACGAGATGGACTACGACGCCCTGCCCGGCCTCGTCACCGAGCGCACGCGCGCCATCATCCCCGTCGACATCGCCGGGCGCATGGCGGACTACGAGCGCCTGTTCGCCGCGCTCGACGCCGTGCGCGACCGTTGGAAGCCCGCGACCGAGCTGCAGCGCGCCTTCGACCGCGTCATCGTCCTGGCCGACGCCGCCCACTCGTTCGGCGCGACGTATCGGGGACGTCCCTCCGGGTCGGTGGCCGACTTCACCGCCTTCTCGTTCCACGCCGTGAAGAACCTGACCACGGCCGAGGGCGGCGCGCTCGCGTGGCGCGCGGGCGCGTTCGACTCCGACGAGCTGTACCGCCAGTTCATGCTGCAATCCCTGCACGGCCAGACGAAGGACGCGCTGGCGAAGAACCGCGCGGGCGCCTGGGAGTACGACATCGCCTTCCCCGGCTGGAAGTGCAACATGACCGACATCCAGGCGGCGCTCGGGCTTGCGCAGCTGCGCCGCTACCCCGCCTCGCTCGCCCGCCGGCGCACCATCGTCGAGCGCTACGAGCGCAACCTGCGCGACCGCGACGTCGAGCTGCTGCAGCACTACGGCGAGGGCGGCGAATCGAGCGGGCACCTCATGTTCGTGCGTCTGAGGGCCAAGTCGCAGGCGTTCCGCAACGCGCTGATCGAGCGCATGGCGGACGACGGCGTGGCCACGAACGTGCACTACAAGCCGCTGCCGCTGCTCACCGCGTATCGCGATCTCGGCTTCGACATCGCCGATTTCCCGAACGCGCTCGCGCAGTTCGAGAACGAGGTGACGCTGCCGCTGCACACGCTGCTCTCCGACGACGACGTGGACTACGTGGCGGCGTCGTTCGGGCGCGCCTACGACAAGCTCGAGGCGGAGGGCGTCCGCTGATGTACGCACGGTTCGGAAAAAGGGCGTGCGACCTGGTCGTAGGGCTCGTGGCGCTGCCCTTCGTGCTGATCATCATCGCGGTGCTGGCGCCGTTCATCCACTTCGAGGACAAGGGACCCGTGTTCTACAACGCGCCGCGCGTGGGGCTCGGCGGGCGCGACTTCAAGATGTACAAGCTGCGCTCGATGCGGGTGAACGCGCCCGACCTCATCATGGAGGACGGCTCCACCTACAACGGCGCGGACGACCCCCGCATGACGCGCGTGGGCGCCTTCATGCGCAAGACGTCGCTCGACGAGATGCCGCAGTTCCTCAACGTGCTGAAAGGCGACATGAGCGTCGTGGGGCCCCGCCCCGACCTGCGCCGCGAGACGGAGCTCTACGAAGGCGACGAGCACCTCAAACTCACCGTGAAGCCCGGTATCACCGGGTACGCCGCCGTGTACGGGCGCAACTCGCTGCCCTGGCACGACCGTTTGGCGCTCGACGTGTTCTACGTGCGCAACGTTTCCTTCCCGCTCGACGTGAAGGTGTTCTTCAAGACGTTCTCCGCCGTATTCAACCAGGAAGGCGTGTTCGTGGAGGACGATGCGTCGGCGAAGTAACGGTCGGCTAACGTGACCCCTTCCGACCCGCCGCGCACGGCTCCCACCCTCTATCATGAACGTGCGCCGCGCAACGCGGGCGTACGACGGGAGAGCATGCAGGAGAGTGAGATCATGACGAACGAATTGAACGCAAAGCTTGCACAGTACGGCATCGACTATGCGGAGGCGATGGAGCGCTTCGGCGGCAACGAGGCCCTGTTCGTTCGTCTCGCCTCGAAGTACGCGAACGATCCGCATTTCGACCGGTTGGAAACAGCGATGGCCTCCGGCGATACCGCCGCGGCCGAGCGCGAGGCCCATTCCCTCAAGGGCGTCGCGGGCAACTTGTCGTTCGTGCGCCTCTACGACCTGGCCGCGCGCATCACCGATGCGCTGCGCGCCGACGATCTGGACAGCGCACGCGCCCTCATGCCCGAACTCCGCGAGAGCCACGAAGCCGTGGTCGAAGCCCTGGCGATCCTGCAGCGGTAGGAGCGACAAGCGTTCCTGCCGCTCCTTCTAGTACTTCCACTTCGCCAGCAGGCGTTGTTTCTCGTCCGGATCGGTGATGCCCGTCATGTCGGCATACACGATATCGGTCGGATAGTTCGGAATCTCGGCTTTGAAATCGATGAGAACCTGATCGGGCACGTACGTTTCGTTGTCGATCTTCACGCCTTCGGTGGCGAGCCACTCGAACACTTCGTAGACGGCGGCGTTATCCTCCCGACCTTGGACGATGCCCAAGCCGTACACGGCCCAGGGGGCACCCTCCTCGAAGAACAGCACCCGCAGCGGCACGCCTTGGTTGATCTCGGAAACGGTCTGGAAGGTCATTCCCAGACCGATGGCGGCTTCGCCTTGCACGAGCGCATTCACCGGGCCCGACCCTGAGGAGGTGAACTGGTACACGTTCTCAGCCAGGCGATCGAAGTACGCAAACGCTTCATCCTCACCCCAGGCGTTCACCAGGCTCTTGACGAAATTGTACCCCGTGCCCGATGACTTGGGGTTCGGCATGGTCACCAGGCCGCGAAACGCAGGATCGGTCAGATCCTCGTAGCAACGGGGCGCGGTGAGGCCGCGCTCGGAAAACGCCGCCTCGTTGATCGCGATGCAAGCGCTTTCACGCGAAAACGGAAAGAAGCGGTTATCGGCATCCACCAGGTCGGCGCAATAGCGGGATGCATCCGATGCCGGAAGCTCCTCGAATTGATCCGACACCTGTTTAAGGTAACCACCTTCAAGGCCCAAAACGATATCGGCTTCGGATTGCGCTCCTTCCATCTTGAGCTTCGCCGCGCAGTTGCCCGTGGGAATGTAGCGCAAACGAATGTCGTAGGCGGGAAACCGATCGTGCATCGCCGCGAGCAGCGACTCGTTGCGCACGCCCTCGGCACACGAGTACATGACGACCGTGTTCTCGGATCGTCCCGAACATCCCGGCAGAGCCAAGGCGCATGCCGCCCCCAGCGCGCCGAGCAAGAATTCTTTTCGCGTCAGCTGAAGCATCGCGTCAAGGTCGCACGCACTCCGACCCCCTCTCACCACCTTTGCTCTTCTCGATTTTGACCATATGAAACAAGAGAATCGTTTGTACAATTCTTAGTGTTTACTTATATTTATGAACGCAAAATATACCTATTTACGATCATCATCCCTTTTCGGAATGTAAAGATCATATCAAGTGTGTTCAATAATGTAAATTGAATATAGTAATTGAACATAAAACAAAGCACCCCTTCTCCCATTGATCACGATGGGGGAAGGGGTGCTTCGACGATCCGGATTGTTTTTCTAGTTTTCGGCTTCTGCCCTATCGATCCGCTCGAGTTCCTCAGCCTTCTTCACGGCAAGCAAGCTTGCGAACACGACGGCACACACACCCGCTGACAGCTTCCCTACAAGCACCGGCACGATCAGCGTCGGTTGGAAGTTCGCCGTGAACGACAGATGATCGCCGAACAGAAATGCGCAGCACACGGCAAACGACATGACCAGCACCTTGTCGCGCGCCTTGAGGTCTTTCACCATCGACAGCGCCGCAAGCACGTTCGCCGAGGCGGCCAGCAAGCCAGCGGTTGCGTCCGAGCTCAGCCCCACCGCGCCGCCGATTTTGGCGAGTGGCTTCGCAAGATAGCGCTTGATGAGGTACACCATGGGAAACGCGCCGCACAACATCATGCCGATAGCACCCGACACCTCGAGTGCTCGGAAGATATCCTCCTCGTCGGCGATGATAGGATCGAACCCGAAGGAGCCGAAGACCGTGGTGAAGATGCCCGTGAAGTATTCGATAACCGCCAGCACGAACACGATTTTGAGCGTCGCTTCCATCACGCGACCGAACACGATGAACCCCTTGATCATGGCGTCGGGCTTGAACTTGAGCCCCAATGCCAGCGCAACGCATATGATGATCAGCGGCACGAGGTTGACGCCGATCTGGGCGAAGCTCAACGCAAGCTGATAGGTCGCTTCGGCGTTCGTCGATACGACCTCCCGGATCACCGGGTGCGAAAGCGCGATGATGATGCTCGCAACGAGCACGCCGATAGGAATCGCGAGAAGGCCGCTCATCACTCCGAGCGCCAAGTACTTCCGATCGCGTTTCTCGAGCATCTTCAGCGCCACCGGTATCGTGAAAACGATGGTTGCGCCCGCCATATACCCGGTCATCATCGCCATGATCCAGCTCTCACGCGTCTGCGCAAGCGCGTCCGCCAGCTGGTATCCGCCCATGTCGATGGCGATGAACGTCGTCGCTGCCATGGCTGGGTCGGCGCCGAGCGCCCCGTACGCCGGCCCGAAGACCGTGCTCACGAACGCCGTCAGATAAGGAGCCGATGCCATGATGCCCGCTACGGGAAGGAAGATGGGGCCGATGGAGTCGATGCCGGCCACGAATTGCCGGCCGAGCTCGCTCTCCGGCTTGATGGCCGATGCGACGGCGCCCGCCAATGCGCAGACCATGATGATGTACACCACGGCCGTTCCGATCATCTCCATCTCGACTACCTTTCGTCTTCGTAGAGCGCAAGCGCTTTGGCCGAATACGTCTTGGCGTATCGGTACCACAGGTACAACCACTCTCCCACCGAATCGCCTGCAGCCTCTTTATACAAGGCCCAGATGAACCAGTGGTAGGCGGCAAGCGCCACGAAAGCGATGCAATGGCGGTATTCCTCGGCGGTCAATGCCCGCTGGAAGTACGTCTCGAGCACGCGATCCGCCTCGTCCTCGTCGTAGTCGGAGCAGCAGATGAACACGCCGAGATCGGAAGCGTAATCCGACATCGCCGAATACTCCCAGTCGATAAGGTACATCGCCTCTTCGGATACGAGGAAGTTCGGGTTGTAAAAATCGTTGTGGCAGAGGCATGGTGCAACGCCATCCCTTTTCACCAAGGCGTCGAGGCGCGCCGCGCGATCGCGCAGGGGCTCGTAATCCGGGAACGACGGATAGGAACGCGCACCGAGCAGCGCCATCATGGACTGGGCTTTCTCGAATAGGTCGTACGTCCACTGCGACGTCTCGCCGCTCTGGTGCAAACGGCGGATCAGGTCCATAGCCTGCTCGACATGGCTCCCGTCGTGGTAATCGAACGGCTTGCAATCCTTCACGAAACGCGACACCTTCCAACCTTTCCGGGTATCTTGAAAAACGAACGTGTCATCGATGCCGAGCTTTTTGGCGACAGCCTGGGAGTGCGCCTCGCTTCGTCGGTTGATGATCTCGTCCGCGCCGGGACCGGGGTGCCGGTACACGTACGAAGCGCCGTCGACCGAGAATCTGAAGGAAAGGTTGGTAAGGCCTTCCTTGATCGGCACGATGCCCTCGACGCGGTCGCGCGTGCAGCCGAGCACGTCGCAGATGTTGTCGAGGATCTCCGAGTCGACGTTCATCAGGAAATCCTGGTCGAACTGCTTAAGATCGGAAAGGGAATCGAATTCGTAGATGACGCCCGGTCCGTAGCAGCGTAACACCATGCGCAGATCTTTCACATGGTCGCGAAACAGGTCCTCCCAAAGCTTGGGCGCCGTCTCGGGCCAATCGTATTCGTTCTCGAGAATGGCCGAGAACGCGCTGGAGAACGCGCGATCAAAGTACGCGTGCCCGAGCATGCCGAACGCATCGGCGCCGCCGACGGTAACGCCGATGATTCGCCCATCGCGTGCCGTCTTCATGCAGTACTCGTCGGTGGGACCCTCGAAATACATGCCCGCATAGTACGCTTCGTACACGTACGGCTCGAAAACGTTCTCGGTGAAGTAATCGTCGGACGAGCAGATGTAGGTATTGCCCAGCTGCTCCCGAACGAGCATGAGGGTGGAGTTGTTGTTGCGAGCGACGTACTCCTCGTTCACGCGGATGGACACCCCGTACAGATCCTCAAGATAGAAGAACGCTTCCTTCATATAGCCGACCACCACCGTGATGTCGTCGATACCGGCGGCTTTGAGCTGGCGGATCTGCCGCTCGATCAGCACTTCGCCCCGCACGTTGAGCACGCCCTTGGGCTTCTCGTAAGAGAGCGGCGCAAAGCGCGAGGACAGTCCCGCAGCCATGATGATAGCGTTCTCTACTTTGTACGGCTGCAAGGCGCGATAACCCTCCGCCGTGACGTAGAACCCGTCCATGAGCCCGCGATCGCGCAGCGTCTGGCACAATCGGTTGACCGTGCCGAGCGAAAGCCCTGACGCATCGGCCAAGGCGCGCTGCGTGTACACGCCTTCGTCCATCGACGCGACCAGGGTTTTGAACTCGTTCTTCTCCAGCGACACGACGACCCTCTCCCACTGCTGTCCAAGTTGAATGCAACGCGAGAGATTTTAACTCGTATGTTCATATTTGTAAATAGTTTATAATATATTGAACAAGTATATGTAAATATCACATCGTATACCAAAAATGGTCGATCAAAAGGACGATGTCGTTTTACATAATGAACCGATAGGCTATCATCCAACTACATAGGATTTGTCGAGCTGCTGCAGTTCGCGGTACGTGTCGATCTCGATCACATCGTCGAACGTGCACTCGCGCACCGACACCTCGTAGTTGCGCGCGAAGTAGCGCAGCGCCACCTCGTCCCAGTATCGCTCCTTGCCTCCCGGCATGGCGAACGTGGCCGGCACGTCGTCGGCGAGCTTTCTGCCGTCCTCTTCGGTCCAATAGGAGATACCGAACATGTGGTGGCAGTCCGTTCCGCCCACCGTGAGCCCCGTGATCACGCCGCGGCGCGTCTGAAAGCACCAGTCGTCGGTAACCGGCACCGGCACACCCAGGTAGTTCGACGAATACTGGTACTTCGTGATGAGCTTCGGGTTGTACAGCAGCAGGTCAGACTCGAACACGTAGGCGTTCTGCAGCAGATCCTTCGCCGCCACAGCCGAAGAGATGTTGTTCGCCTCGTTGTAGAAAGGGTTCTCGATGAACTTCACGTGGGGGTACTTGTACAGCAACTGATCGAACTGCTCGGCAAGGTACCCGCGCACCACGTACACCTCCTCGATGCCGGCGGCGAACACGGCGTCGAGCAGCGAGTCGATGATGCGCTGACCCTGCACGCGAATGAGCGGCTTGGGCGTGTTCAGCGTGATGGGAACCAAGCGGGAGCCGAACCCGGCGGCGATGAGCACCGCGCGCTTGACGCGATAGGGTTCGAGCGCTTCCAGGCCCGCCGCCGACAGCATGCCCTCACGTACGAAGCCTCGCTCGTGCAGGTCGGCCATCGCGCGGTTGACCGTGCCTACGGACAGATCGGCAGCCGCGGCGATCTCTCGCTGCGTCAGCGACTCGTCGACACGCGCCTCAAGCGCGGTCAGTATTTTAAAATCCTTCACGTCGAGCGAACGGGACATGAGCGAACCTTTCCTCAATTGGCAAGCACCGCATTCGTCAAGCCGCCGAAGCGGAGGGCGAACCGGCACGGTTGATAGCTTTCTTCACGCCTGCAAGCACCAGCTTGAAGGCAATGTTGGTGAGCAGGATGATCAACGACACGAACGCGGCGCACTCCGTCAGACGTTGCGCATCGAGATCGGTGATCAGCAACGCGAGCGGCATGTCGAGCGTCGTGGACAAGAACGCCACGGCGGAAATGGTAACCATGCAGTTTACGAAGAAGTAGCCCACCATCTCGATGATGGTGCCCGTCGTCTGCGGGATGAGAACGTCCTTCAAGATGCTCCCCCGCCCGATCCCCATCGTGGAGCCGACCGCTTCCAGGTTCTCGTTCACCTTGCCCAGCGAATTGTAAGCCATGAGGTACGGCGAGGCGAAGAAGTGGACGAGGTTGACCAAGATCAGGATGGCGAACGTGCCGTACAGAAGGGAACCCTTGAAGAACAGCACGTACGACAAACCCAGCACGATACCGGGGATGGCGAGCGTCGTGATGCAGACGAGGTGCAGCATCTTCGCAAAACGGCCGCCCAAGCGAGCCGTCACATATGCCGCGAAATACGCAAGCGTTGTGCCGATGAGCGCAACAGCGCAGGCGATGATGATCGAATTGATCCAGTAATCGCCCACATTCATGTTGAGCGCACGGCCCACGTTGTCGAACGTCGCCGTCAAATCCACCGGATACTTCCGCACGAACGATACGAGCACGAACGATCCGAGCGGGAGGAGGATGGCCACCGATGCCACGATGCCGGCGACGTAGCCAATCGCGTCGCGCGCCACATTGCGCTTGATATCGAACGCTTTGGACACGAACGACGACTTCCCCTTGTCGGCATTGAGCACGTCGACGAGGAACGCCACCACGGCCGGTATGAGCAGCACGAAGCCGATAGCCACGCCCGTGTTGTAATTCAGCAGGCCGATAACCTCCTGGTACATGAGCACCGGCAGCGTCGTGGTCTTGCCGCCCACCATGAGCGGTACGCCGTAGTCGGTCACCACGAGCGTGAAAGTGGCGAACACGGCCGAGATGAGCGGCTTGCGCAGATACGGCAGCGTGATGCTGAGGAACTGGTTGACCTTCGGGATTCCCAGGACATCGGCGGCCTCGTACGGCGATGCGTCTTCGTACTTGAGCACGTCGTACAGCAACAAGAACGCCGAGGGGAACGAGTACAGCACCGAACCCATCACGATGCCCCAGAACCCATACAGCGAAAAATCGAGCCCAAGCGCGTTCGTGATGACCCCATTCGACCCGAGCAAGAACACCAGTCCCATGCCGAGCGCGAGCGAAGGGATGAGCATAGGGAGCGTCATGACGACGGCGATGACGCCCTTGGCGCGTATGTTCGTGCGGCAGAGCACCCACGACATCGCCAGCGCGAGCGCCAGCGAGATGACCGTCGAAGTAAGCGACACGCCGATGGAGTTGAGACAGGCAGCCTTGAACTGCTCCGTGCCGAACACCTCGGACGCTCCCGGACTCGCCAGTTGCGAGAACATCCCCAGCAAAGGCAGCACGGCAGCAAAGAGGAAGAAGGCAGCAAGAACCACCCGAGTGAGATTGAACGTACCCTTTCGCTTCACGAGCCGCCTACCGATCCATGAATCGCGCAAGCGAGTCCATTTTGATGTTGAGGTTCTTCACCACGAAGTCGGCAACGTAGTCGTCGGCCGGGTTGGCGATGATCTCCTCGGGCGCGGCCAGCTGGTGGATGCTGCCCTCCCCCATCACCATCACGCGGTCGGACAGCGCGAACGCCTCCTCCTGGTCGTGCGTGATGTACACCATCGTCGTGCCGAACTCCCGCTGGATGCGCTTGAGCTCGAGGCGCAGCGACAGGCGCGTTTCCACGTCGAGCGCGCTCATGGGCTCGTCGAACAAGATGACCTCGGGATTGAGCGCCAGCGTGCGGGCGATGGACACGCGCTGCTGCTGGCCGCCCGACAGCTGCCGCACGCTCTTGTCGAGGTGCTCCGCAAGGCCGAGCTGCTCGAGCACGCGTTGGGCGATCTCGCGCCGACGGGCCTTCAGATCGGGCTTGAACTTCAAGGCGTACTCGACGTTGCCGCGCACCGTCATGTTCTCGAACAGGGCGTAATTCTGGAACACGATGCCCATGCCGCGCGCGTCGGGCGACGCCGTCGTGATGTCGCGCCCATCGAGGGCGATCAAGCCCTCGTCGGGTGCCAGCAGACCGATGAGAATGCGCAACGTGGTCGTCTTACCGCATCCCGAAGGTCCCAGGATGGAAAGGAATTCGCCATCCCGCACATCGAAATCGAGACCGTGCAGGACCTCGGATCCCTCGAAACGCTTAACTAAGCCGCTGATGCGAAGTTTCGGCTCGTCCGCAAGCGTCTCGCGATTTGACGTCGTGTCGACCATCGTGTGTTCCTGTTCGCTCGTCATCAGTACTTCCACTTCCCTAGCAACCGCTTTTTCTCGTCGATGTCGAACACGCCTTCCATGTCCGCGTAGTGCGTATCCTGCGGGTAGTTCGGGATCTCGGTATGCTGATCGACGAACACCTTGTCCGGGACGAACTCCTGCTTGTCCAGCAGGATGCCCGTGCTGAACATCCAATCCATAACGGCTCGCACCGCCGGCTTATCCTGCTTGCCGTCGACCACCGCCACGCCGTTCATCGTCCAAGGCGAGCCCTCCTCGAAGAACCGCACCTCGATGGGCACGCCCTTGTTGATCTCGGACACCGCTTGGTAGGTGAGGCCGAACCCGATCAACGCCTCTCCTTGCACGAGCGCGTTGACCGGCCCCGATCCCGACGACGAGAACTGGTACACGTTCTCGGCCAGCTTGTCAAAGTACTCGAAGGCCGCATCCTCGCCCCGCGTGTTCACGAGACTCTTAACGAAGTTGTAGCCCGTACCGGAAGATTTCGGATTCGCCATCGTGATGAGCCCACGGTACGTTGGATCGAGCAGATCGTCGTACGTCTCGGGTATGGCGATGCCGCGAGCGGTCAGCTCCCCGACGTTCATGGCAACGCATGCGCTCTCGCGCCTGAAGGGAAGGTAGGTACTCGAGCCGTCGAGCAGATCGTCTTCGAACACTTCGAAATCGTACGAGGTCAGCTTCGCCAAGCTCGGCTGAATCTGCCTGAGGTAACCGCCCTCGAGCATGAGAACGATATCGGCCTCGCTCGACGTACCCTCGTTCTGGAGCTTCGCCGCGCACGTGCCGGTCGACACGTAGTGCAAGCGGATATCGTACTGCGGCAGATCGCGATGCATGGCCTCGAGCAGCACCTCGTTCGCCTCGCCCTCGCCGCACGAGTAGATCACCACGGTGTTATCGCTCGCGGAGCTGCATCCCGACAAGGCAAGCGACGCAGCCGCACCCGCCGCAACCGCCAAAAACGATCGCCGGGTCATCACAAGGGGCATGCACATTCCTCGCTTCGCTATAGAATCAGATTATCGAGCTAAAGCATATCTATGTTGTTCATATTTGTAAAGGTTGTATAAAAAATGAACAGACGGATACGTACTTGCGTAGAAGGTACCTGAGAGATGCTTACCCGCGCTTGATGTAATACACATTGCACAGACCGAAGATGAGCACAAGAAGCGCCATGATGCCATCATAGAGAAAGGCTGCACCCATCATTCCAAATTGCCCGATCATCGCATTGGTCAGAAGAAAGGCAACCGCTGCAGCAAGCGCATATCCCGGCAAAACAATGTTTTGGTGGCGCGTGGTTATGATCCCGTAATAGAGAATAACGCTCGCAGCATTGAATCCGCCTCCGACCAAAAGCACGAGAAGCACCGATCGGAACTCCGACAAATCGACGCCGTACAGAAACGAAAGCACCGGGATGCCCAAAGGATATGCTATCAGCAATGCAAGAACGGATGTAGCGAACACCGCTAGCAACCCTTTTGCGATAATCGCCACGAAACCCCGCTTCGAGCCTTCGGACCATCGTTTCGCCAATGTGGTAAGCAACGGCTTGAATATAAAACCGCTTACGAGGTTGATGACCATGGCCGGCATGAAAAGAATGGCATAATACGTCTGGTACTCCTTCGAGAGCAGGCTCTCGATACCGTAGCGCGGAGCGTTTACGAGATATATCAACAAGAACGAGCCCAAAAAAAGAGGAAAGCAAGCGACGAGCAATTGTCGTATTTTTCGAAAGTCAAACATCGGCTTCACTCTGACGAACGTCCTGGCAGCCGGAATGTTCAAGACGATCATAAATACCGTTGAAACGATAATGGAAATGACGCACGCCACCAGGATGTCCCGAAAAACAAATATCGATAGAGCGAATGACACAACCGTCGCCAATACGCGACCAAAGAATGCTTTACCCGCAATATCCAGCCGTCCACGCTGCTGAAACATTCCATGAAATACGTCTTCGAATGCGTCAAAGAACCGCAACCCTGCAAGAAGAATAAGCAACAGCGCCTCGTACCCGAATCCATTCGAGTACATCGCGTACAACATAACTCCAACCACCATGAGAACGCAAGTCACTATGCGCGACGCATAGTATACCCCGAATGAGTATTTGCTTTCGACGTCGGTCGCCTGATATGGCCTCATTTCATACTGACCCAGCGTTTGAAACTGCTGCGCTACGGCAAACGCCAAGGCAAATATTCCGCCCTCGTACGCTCCGAGGACCTGTGTCACAATCATCAGCAGGAGCACGCTCGCAAGCGCGCTCATTACGCTACCGAGCGTGTTCCAGAAGTAGTCTTTCTTGATTTGAGTGTTGTTCGCAGCCATAATGCAGAAAGGAGTCAGCGATTCCCGAAATCGAGTCGCGACGGATAATGGTTTTTCCGGTCGTCCAATGGGGGCAATTGCATGTAGTCGCCGTATTCTCGCGTCAACATAGCATCGTCCTCACGGGCAGTTGGCAGAATCAAACCCTCAAACTCGACCCTTTTCGTAGGGAACAGCTCGTCGATTCGCGCAGACCAAGTCAAAGGATCGCGGTCGGCAAAATCAGCAACGAGATCGCCTCCTCGATCATTGTATTGAGTCGCCGCCTTCTCCCATTTCATATATATCCATTGCGGCGAGAGATGAATGAGCTTCATGCAACCATGAGCCGCATAACACGCTGCGGAAGCCAAAACCCTCTTCCATCCTCGCAAAGACAGATGAGGCTTCGGCGTTGCGCGAAGAAATGAAAGACGACCCCAAAACCATGTCCTGCGACACTGTCTGCGAAACAATTTTTCATCATCAACCACGTAATCGAATGCATACAATCCCAATCCAATTGCATATTGATAGGGGCAATTTGCAAATTCTTCCGGAACGCAGTACGTCCCCCTCAACGACAAATTCGCATTACATGCAGGAAAATGAGGGGCCGAAAGCGCATTGACGACCTCATAATCGTCCCCCACAACCTTCGGAGCTTCGGACAAAAACCGATCATAGTCCTTTCGCAGCATTCCCAAGTCAATATCATCGTCCCAAGGAATAAAGCCTTTGTGGCGTACCGCCCCTAATGCAGTCCCCGAATAAAGAAAATACGGTATATCCAGGATCTCGCATACCCTGTCGAACTCTTTGAGCAGATCGACTGAAATCAGCTGCAGCTTTCGCAGCTCCTCAGGATTCTCGTATTCTTTGTATGTCATGTCGTTCCGTTCTTGTTACTTGTTTTGAAAATACGATATCGTTGTTCCTGTGCCATCCCAATATCAAAGCCATACTATACAGGAAGAAAATATGTTCTCGTCATCAGACCACACCTTCGTCGTATGCGCCTATAAAGAGAGCCCGTTCCTCAAAGATTGCCTGCAATCTCTCGCAGAACAAACCATTGCGCCCAACATCGTCATGGTAACATCAACGCCAAACGACAGTATTCATCGGCTGAGCGAACAGCACTCAGTTCCCCTTGTCATCAACGACACGGAACCCGGCATCGCATCCGACTGGAACAACGCCGTCGAGAGCGTGGATACCAAGCTGGTCACTATCGCGCACCAAGACGATCTTTACTGCCCTCGATACCTCGAAAGCCTGCTTGACCTCGTCAGCACTTCGGACGATCCGCTACTTTACTTCACCGATTACGGAGAGCTGCGCAACGGCACCGAAGTCAACGACAACAAGCTTCTCCGCGTCAAGCGATTCATGCTCAGCCCGCTCAAAGCCAAAGCGACCAGGAAGAGCAAGTTCATCAGACGCCGCATCCTCTCATTCGGCTCCCCCATCTGCTGTCCTTCCGTCACGCTCGTGAAAAGCAAGTTGACGCCGGGTTTCTTCAAGGCTGATTTCCATTCCGATTTGGACTGGCAAGCTTGGACGGCTCTTGCAGGCATGGAAGGGGATTTTCTCTACAACCCCACGATACAGATGTATCACCGCATCCACGAAGACTCGGAAACGTCGCGGCTCATCCAAAACGCAAGTCGCGGATCCGAGGATCTCCAAATGCTCCAATGCTTTTGGCCGAAGCCAATCGCGTCTTTGATCTACAAACTGTACGCCAAGGGGCAGGACAGCAACGAAGGCTTCTAAGCCCTTGTTGCCGCCTCCTTACTCGGACTTCGCAGCCCACGATCCGAAGTCCAAACGAGCAGGGAAATGATTCTTCCTCTGATCCTCGGGCGGCAGCGTCATGTAGTCTCCGTACAAACCTGCAAGATGCTCTTCATAGTTTGCGGGAAAGTTCAGGAGCAGGCCTTCGAACTCAAGCTTCCTCAAAGGCAGAAGCTCGTCCCACGAGATCGTTTGCGAGAAACGGTCGGTGTCGCACAGATAGGCAATTCGTTTCGTGGTGCGATCATTGAAGCGATTGCGCGCAGCCTCTTCCTTCTCGAACGCTTTCTCACTCGTAATGCCGGCCATGCGAAAAACGGCCGAGCCAAGCTGGCACAACTTCAGCGCGACGGTACGGGAAAGGCCTCTGAAAGGAAGCACCGGTTTGGGAATGCTCAGCAAAATCCGAACATGAGACCACCACCATGCATCCCAAGCCTGCTTTCGATACGCCTTATCATCGTCCGCAACCGAATCGAATGCGTACAAATCAAGAAATATCCCCAGATCGCACGAGATATCAGCCAACGTCTCTTCGCAAAACTGCGTACCTTTGAGCATCATGCGCGTCGTCGGAAGAGGATAATTGATGTCGCTCGCCGCGTTCATGATCTCGTACTTATTGGCGTATTCAGAACGAACAACCTCAACGAGACGATCAAAGTCTTTCCGAGGAAGACCCAGGTCGATGTCATCATCCCATGGGATGAAACCCTTATGACGCACAGCTCCCAGCGCGGTACCCGCCAGCCCGAAGTACATGAGCCCTTCCGTTTCGCATATCTCGACGAAATCTTTCAGGAGTATCAGCTCGCATTTCTGCAATCGCTTCAGCGTTGCGTCATCATATTCCCTCATTGCAATCCTCTTCTATTCCGTGATGCTCATATGCGGGTGCTTTGCGTCGACGCTCCTACACGGAGCGACGCGTCGAACGGTATTGTAACGCAACCGGATCATGCGCGTGCGACGATCCGATAGAGGCGCATATCGTCCCTACTCAACACCACTTCGAAACCAGGTGTATCGTCTTGCACCGACTCAACGCCATTCCACTTTTCTCCGTCCTCATACGTAAACAAGAACCTTCGCTCTCCTGGCACGCCCTTTCGGTCAAGCAGGAGGAGATACTCTGCTCCTACATGCTCCACCGCAGATCGCACGTCTTCATTCGAGGCGAGTTCGTTCAAGCCCGTTCTAATTGCCTTGCTCTCTTGCGTCTCGTTTTCTTCTCCGTACGTCCTCAAATAACGATAATACACGCGAAGCTCATCCGTGCCATAAGCGAATGCGCTTCCATCGTCAGGCACATTGAGGACCAGGGCATCGTCGGGAACAACTTTCTTGACCTCCCGCACAAAAGCGCGTTCTTCCGCATCGTACACGGTAGGCACCCGTTCGTCACTCGCCAAACGCAAACCCGACACCGTCGAACCAAGCGCCGACACCCCTGAATCACGAAGAGGAGTCGTCAAAGCCGGATAGTAGTTGCCCAGAAGAAAGGCAACGACGACTACGCCCGAGCATGCAACGGACAAGCGACGGTAATCGGCATGGCTCACAAGCTTGCATGCGCTTTTTCTGAAAACTCCCATGACGGCCCACATGCCCAAGCTTGCCAGGGGGATAGCAAACAAAGCTGCCATAGCGGCCATGCGGTACGAGTCCGTATACCAAAACCCTGAAACCAGGTGCTGCAATGGGCCATCCGAAGATGCCGAAACGACATACATGAAGGCAGATAGAGCATACGAGCAAGCAATCCAGAGATAACGACGTTCGCATAGCGTGTACAGTGCGCCAACGATCACTAGGAAAGCCAACAAAACTTGCGCGCCCAAAGCCCTGAACCCCAAAGAAAGGGCATCCAGAAACGCTTGGAACCGAGTGGCCGTAGCAGGCCAGGAATGAGAGACGGCGCTCTGCAAAAAAGGAGCTTTGTTCAACGCATACCATACAGCTAAAATCAGAAGACAGACAAACACCCCGATCCCGATCTGAACGAGACGGCGGTTCCCCGAATCAGGAAGCATATCCGCCAAGCGAACGGCCTGAACGACGCAAAAGGGAGCGAGAAAGACCGCCGCAGTGAACACAGCATTCGGCTGAGTAAAGGCGCAGCACACAACGCCAACACAGAACAGAGTTCCAGAGCAAACGCGCGAACGTATCGGCGCTTCCCTGGCGAAAACGGCGACAAAGCACGCCGCAAGCAGCGGCATAACGGCAAACGCGGCGGCATTGGGATACAGCGGACCAAACAATAAAAACATCCAAGGAAACGCAGAAAACCCGAGCGTGCACAAAGATCCGAACGCGATAACCCCAGGCTTCTCAAAGAATATGGTCCTCATGAGAAGAAACATGCTTGCAGGGAACACGATCGCCACAAAAGTGAAATTGATAGCGTTCGCCGCCAGAGGCACCGATACCCCCAGCATGCTTACCACAAGAGCCACCATGCTACTCCACGCAGTTGGATAATATCCCTGACCAAGCAGGGGATTTATCCGAACGTCAGCCTCGGTTCCGTACGGCATCGCCCCAAATGGCGACCAGTTTCCCGAATCGACGAAACTTCGTGCTGTATCCAGATGGTGAACGTTGTCGTATTCTTGCATGAACGCTTCAGGGCTGCCCAGAAACACAGCGAAGAACACTGTCGCGACAGCGATCCCCAACAATACATACAATACTTGCATAGCCCACTCGGACGATCGCACGCGAGTCCACCACGAAGATGTATTTTCAGGAACCAGGCAAAAAGGAGCGATGCGAATGACGGTGCCCCTCCCGCATATCGAGCCGAATGCAAACAACATAATGGAGAAGAACAGGATCGGGACGAATACCGAAAACCACGACGAAAATACGCCAAGGGGCCTGTACACCACGCCGCACAGCATGTACAACACGAGCGACACCATAGGAGCGCATGCGAAACACGCCGGCCCCGTAACGCGAGCAGCCCGCAGAAGCAGTGCGCCGGGGACGTACAGAAACAAGACACCGGTCATTACCGCCAACGCAAACATACCCCACATAGAACACACCCTCCCCGCCTCCGGAACATCAGAAGGACATTTTACGCTATCATTAGCAAGATACTGCACTCATTCGAAACCACTGCCATTTGCAGCCTATTGTCAAACAAGCTCTTCAAAGGAATCGATCGCATGAAAACAGTCCCATCGCACCTTTCCGTCATCGTTCCCATATTCAACGCCGAGCCGTATCTCGAACAATGCCTCGACAGCGTTTTGGCGCAGACGCACCGCGAGCTCGACATCATCTGCCTCAACGACGGCAGCACCGACGGTTCGCTTGCCATCATGCAGGCATACGCCGATCGCGATGAGCGCATCCGCGTCATCGACAAGCAGAACCAAGGCTACGGCGCAACCTGCAACCGCGGTCTTGAGGAGGCGCACGGCACCTGGATATCCATCGTCGAGCCCGACGACTGGATCGAGCCCGGCATGTACGCCGACATGCTCGGCTTCGCAGCAACGCTTGACGGCCCGGTGGACATCGTGAAGACCCCGTACTGGCGCATCTGGATGCCCGACACTCCCGAGCAGCGCAAGCTTAACTGCAGCTACCGCAACCGCATCAAGCCAAGCCGGCAGCCTTTTGCAATCGGCGATGCGGCGCATCTGCTGACCCACCACCCGTCCATTTGGTCGGCTATCTATCGCAAGGAGTTTCTCGATGCTCGCGGAATCCGCTTTCGCGAGTACCCGGGCGCCGGCTGGGCGGACAACCCGTTCCTCGTCGAAACGCTGTGCCAAACGGCTCGCATCGCCTATCTGGACACGCCGTACTATTGCTATCGCGAGGAGACGCCTGAGAAATCGAAGTCGTTCGCGCTGAACAACACGCTGTTGCCCATAGAGCGCTGGAACGACATGATGGACGTGCTTGAAAACCTCGGGATGCGCGACGAAGCCGTGCTGCGCGCCCATAACAGCCGCGGGTTCACCTATTTGAGCGGCATCATCGAAGAAGTGCCCCTCACCAGAAGCGACGTCCGCGAAGCAGCCACGCGCATGTTCGAGCGCATGGACGCCAACCTCGTGCTTTCGGATGCGGAGATATCTCCCGGATGCAAGCGGATGTTTGCCGACCTGCGCAGCATGCCCGAACCCCGCATCAGCAGCATCCCCTACAGTTGGGGACTCGTAAAGCAGGGGCTGTACAACTTGAAAAACGTCGGCCCTTCGTTCACCTGGTACGCCATGAAAAGCTATTTCGCGAAAAAGGGCAGCCGCGAAGGCAAGGCCTAGCGCCCGAGTCGATCCTTCACCCAGCACGGCAGCGCCATGACGGCGCTGCCCACTTTATACGACGTCGAATCGGCGTACTCGGAGCGTACGGCGCGCATCTCGTTCGCATGCTCGATCACGTGCAGGCGAAACGACAGCTCCTCGTCAGCGTCGAGCGAGCCGGCGCAACCCTCAAGCCCCTCCCCACCGAGCGACAGCGCGTCGAACGCAGCCCTATCGTAGCAAAAGGCGATATGGCGCAGCAGCGCGCGGGCGAACCCAGGACGACAGGACGCCACATGTGCGCGCAACCAGGCTTCCAGCTCGTAGGCGCTCTTGAAATGCCCGTACACGTGGCGCAGCTCGCGCTGCGACGTCATCGTAGAGCCCGCACGCACCCTACGGACATACAGCTGCTCGTTAAGGAACGCCGCACGCGAGGCTTGGGCAAGAATAAGACCCGTGAACAAGTTGTCCTCGTGCACGATGCCCTCGAAGAACGAGATGCCCGATTCCGTCAGGAAGTCGCGCCTAATCAGCTGAAGCGCCGGCGAAACCGAAAACGAGCGGTTCTCGGCAAACCGCTCCAAAAGCTCCTGCCCTGTCATAATGCCTTCGATGGCCGCTCGATCCTCATAATCGTCGCGATACCGCGCACGGGACTCCGCATCCTCGTACACCGTGCGAGCGGAGAAGAACAGGACGTCGAGCTCATCGCGCTCGGCATGATCGAACAGCGTCTGCAGCGCTCGATCCTCATAGTAGTCGTCGGAGTCCAGGAAAAGGACGGAACGCCCTGTCGCAAGGCCGATCCCCACATTGCGCGCGACAGACTGTCCCGCATTCACTTGGCCGACGAAAACGAATCGTTCGTCATCCCCTGCCGCATTGCGCGCGGCTTCGAGCGTGCCGTCCGTCGACCCGTCGTCGATGCAGATAGCCTCGAAATCAGAAAACGTCTGCCGCTTGAGCGACGCAAGGCATTCGCCGATATACGGGCGCACGTTGTACATGGGAACGATGATCGAAACAGCCGCCATACCCTATCCTCGCATCCGATCGCGCGCGCGGCTGAAAAGCCAGCGCAACGATGTCTGAATATTCTGGAATCCGCACTTTTGCTCCTGCACCTCAGCCGCCTCGATGTTGGCGCATGCCAGCAAAAAGCGCTCGCGCGACAGCGTTTGGAGGGCTTCGAGCAACGCACGGTGACGATGGTCGCGCACCTGCGCCGGATCGCAGTCCGCCAGATCGTACGCACCCAGATCGTCCGCGGTCAGTCGTTCGAACGTGACGGCGAACGCTTCGAAATCGCGGTATGTGGGTAGATTGTAGTACGCGGCATCGAGCAACCAGGTTCGATACGCTGTGCGTAAGGAGTCGTACACCCCGTTATCGCACAGCCATCGACGCAGTTCGGCGAACGCTTCGAGGAAATCAAGGGGATAGCGCCCCTTGTCGGCCATAGCATTCGTGCCGGCGAATTCCCGATGCACCACAAGCGGTTCGGCGACCCGGACAACACGCGACGCTGCCACTGCCGCGGGCAACGAGTACATGAGGTCCTCCGTCAGACGCAGGTTCTGGAAGCGGATCCTCCGCACTTCCAGCAACTCGCGGCGCACCACCTTGTTCCACGGCACGTTCTGCACGGTCTCGAAAAACAAGTCGGGAGCCGTCTCCCACGCAAACGTACCGTTCGGATACGATGGGTACGTATCCTCGTGCCGCATGCCCCATTCGGCCGGAAAAACCCTACCCACCTGTTCGTTGTACGTGCGAAACGCCACGAGCGCCATATCCGCACCGGTCCCGTCGAGGGCTTCGATGCAGCGGGCGAGCATATCGCGCTCAAGGTAGTCGTCCGCATCGAGACAGTACACGTACCGGCCGCGCGCCCTGTCTAACCCGGCATTGCGCGCCGCACCGGGCCCTGCGTTGGCAGCCTGCCTGACGAGCACCACGCGCTCGTCACGGCGCGCACGTTCCTCCACGATCTCGCATGTGCCGTCGTCGGAACCGTCGTCGACACAGATCAATTCGAATTCGCGCAGCGTTTGCGCCAACACGCTATCAATGCACTGCGCCGCAAACGCTTCCGCATTGTACAGGGGAACGATAACGCTGACCGACGGCCCGGGCATGCTGCTCCTTTCAACGTCACCTTGCGACGACATCGTCCTTAGCTCATAGCTTTCATTCATGGTATCACGAACGAATCGGTTCGTTTGCACGCAGCGTCGCGGCTATCTTCTCAACAATCGCAGCGGCGCCGTCGCCTTTCGCCCGAGACGATATGCCCGGGACGATTCGTACCGCTCCCGCAGCCGGGCAGCCTCTTCGCGTCGCGCACGAGCGATTTCATCCATCCTCGAAAGGGTGTCCGCCTGCTCCTCAACCCATTCTCGCAGTTCGATACGCGCAGGATCATCACCGAAGCGCGCATCCACGAGCAGGGGCAAATCACCAGGCGCAGAGCGTGCGAGACCCTCGAGCACTTCTTCGTACGTCCAGTACTCCAAGGCGATGGCAAGAGCCTGAGAGCGATCTTCTTCGGAGATCTCGGTTCGATAGTGATCGAACGCGTACTCGACCATATGCGCGCGAGCGGCGGCGTGGACATCCTCGTACTCGATCCACGTCCCCTGACGCTCCAAGAACCTACGGATGAGGTCAGCGGCCTCTGCGAGCGTAGACGTGCGCCTCCATGCCGCAAGGCTCATCGAACCATGGCCCGTGAAGCCGGCCCCATAGCGATAGCGGTACAGCGGCGCACCTGGAATCCCGCGAAGCGACCCGGCGAAATACGCAAGCACGAAGTACGCGTAGTTGTCCTCTCCCAGGGGAACGGTCTCGTCTTCGGTCGCCGCAAACGCGCACCGCGCCATATCGCCACGGTAGGCCTTGTTCCACAGGGAATACCCGTATTCGTTGTCCAGGAAGCACGCATCGAGAACGCGGCGGCCGCTCAGTCGAACCTGCGGAGCCTTCATCCACTCCCGAACGCCGCGAACCTCCTCCTCTCCCACGCCGTCGACGCTCTCGACATCGGCGTCGAACGCGAGAATGTCCACAGGGTCGGCTACAAGCTCATCGTGGAGGCGCTGGAGAGCTCCGGGGGCGTACGCGTCGTCCTGATCCGCGAACAGCACGTAGTCGCCCTTCGAGCTCAAAACACCTAGGCGACGAGCGCGCGAGCACCCTCCGTTTCGCTCAAGGCCGATGACGCGGACGCGTCGATCCTCCTCGCTCAACCGCGACAGCACCGCTGCTGATCCGTCCTCGCTCGCATCGTCGACGCACAAGATCTCGAAATCGCCGAAAGACTGCGTCGTCAAGCTCGCGATGCACTGCTCCACGCATCGCTCGCCATGGTACACCGGGATGATTATCGAGAATTCCGGCAAAGGAACCTCCCTATCCGATACGAGAGCGACCGCTCGTACTCGATGCGGACGGAATCCACCACGCCCTCGCTCTCTTCAAGCTCGAGTTCTTTCTGCGCGACGAAACGTGCGAGAATATCCCGCGTCAGCGCTTCGTCGCGCGCGTCGACAGAATCGACCTCCGACAAGGCCCTCATCGGCAGTCCAATCCGAAATAGAGGGAATCAGGACTCACATTGGGTCCCACGTAGGGATCGCCCGCCTCGAAATACCGTGGCCAGCGCGTACGCAGCAACGCGATTTCACGCTCCGCCCGCTCCGCCTGCGCGCCTTCCCTGTCGCGCCCGCGAGAGGAGAATTCATAATGGTACAGCAGCGCGTCGGGCGTCCATACGACTCGATAACCGGCTTCACGCACTTTCAGGCAGAAGTCGACGTCGTTCAGGCCAACTTCGAATGCCTCGGTATAGCCTCCGACCTCCTCGAACACCGAGCGGGGGACGAGCTGGCAAGCGCCGGTCACCGCAGACAGGTTCTGGGGAAGCACCGCACGACAAAAGTAGCCCAGATCGTCCTTGGGCAGCGATGCGAACAGATGACCCGCCGAACGGTACGGGCCCAAGACCACTCCCCCATGCTGCACGGTGTCATCGGGGAACAGGAGCTTCGCGCCCACAACCCCCACGCCTTCGGCCTGGAAATATCCCAGCATCGTTTCCAGATAGTTCGGCGTGATCACCTCGGTGTCGTTGTTCAGCAACAAGACGTAGTCCCCGTCGCACTGTCGCACGCCGAAGTTCATGATTTTCGAGAAGTTGAACGTATCCGGCCATTCGACGACCCTCGCCTTGCCGAGACGCTGCACCTCCTCGTAGTAGGCGAACGTCTCCGGCTCCACGCTGTTGTTCTCGATGACCACGATTTCATAGTTGTCGTACGAAGTCTTCTCGACGATGCTTTCCACGCAAGCGGACAAGAGCGAAGTCTTGTCTTTGCTGGGTATGAGTATGGACACCTTGGGGCGCTCGACAAGCTCATGACGCACGCGATAGGCGAACGGCAAATCGGTCCGCTCAACCTTCGCGCTCCATCCGCAACGACGGCAGTGAGCCTCCAGGGCGGCACGCCCGGCCTCGCCAGCGTAAGACTTGCTATCGGAGTTCATACTCGTAGAAGCTTCGTGCATGCGCCAGTGATACAGCACGCGGGGAATATGGGCGACCGAACGCGACCGTTCCGTCGCCCTCAGAACAAGGTCGTAATCCTGCGCGCCGTCGAACGTCGCATCGAGCAGGCCGATCTCTTCGATCAGGCTCTTTCGTACGGCCAGAAAATGCGTGATGTAGTTCTGAGCGTTAAGGAGCTCGGGCGAGAAATCGGGCTTGAAAAACGGCGCATGATGGACGCCGACGGAATCGATACGATCCTCATCGCAGTACACGATATCAACGAGAGGATCGTCGCATACCGCGCGGGCGTACCCGAACAGCGCATCCGGAGCCAAAACGTCGTCGTGGTCCAAGAAGGCGACGAAATCGCCCTGCGCCACACGAATACCCGCATTCGTGTTTTCCGCAATGCCGTGATTCTCCTCAAGATTCACGACGCGCACCCGAGCGTCGGAAACGTTTTCGAGCTCTTCGACCAGCCGGCCGTCGTCGGGCGAGGCGTTGACGAGAATCAGCTCCCACCCCCCATAGCTCTGCCGCTGCACCGATTGGAGCATCGACCTGAAATACTCGACAGGCGTGCGGTACAGCGGGACGACGATGCTGAACGTCGGAGCAGGAGACACCGTTTCGCCGGATTGGGCAACCAAGTGCGAAGCGGTTGCAGCTCGAGCTTTGAACCACGCGTCGTAACGAGGGTCGCGCTCTGCACTCATCGTCTCCTCGCGCGTCGAGTTCAACAGACTATCGAAGGAGCATTCGTCGAGCGTGGCGAAGCAGGGGGCGAACAGCCCCTCTTCGTCCACCACGCGCAGCGTTACGAGACGCTGCGCGAGCGGCGTGCGAACCGACAAAGTCAACGCCCTCCGTTCATCGCCCGTCGAGCTTCGTCGGTAACGGGTATCCTCGAGCACGAGAGGCTCTGCATGCAGCACGCATCCTCGTCCGTCAAGCAGAGCGCAATCGAGGACGCTCGACTCGAAGAACGGCACGTTGACGTGCGCACGGACGATCGCGTGCTCGCCATCCTCGATCACGCGCGTAAACGACGCAGCGGCATTGGCATCGCCGCGCGTGTCGATATCCCGAATGGATCGGCACGTTTGCGACCGAAGTCGATAATTCACACGCGAACGCCACTTCAGAGCCGTCGCACCGATGCGCGCATCGGCCTCGGCCACCACGCGGCCCCCGTCGTCGACAGCCGAAAACGCGAGCGTCCACGCATTCGTTTCAAGCAGGGGGATAACCGCGACAGCGCGGACGCTGCGCGATGCCGGCACCGCGCAGCACCACCAGGAACGCGCCTCGTCGTACCATGTTTTTGGAGGAGCTGCCACACCTTCGGGGCCGACACCTTCGGGGCCGTTTTCCAAATAGGAATACAGACCCGAGGGGACGACCGTCCCCTTTTCGTCCGCAACGCAAAGCGCCACGGTCGAAGCAGCGCCGACATCGTGCAGCTCGACAAGCACGAATCCCTTGCCGTCGCCACGGCACATGGTTTTGAGGTCTATTCTCATCGCGACGTTGAAGCTACGAGAGCCCGCTCAACCCCGGGTGCGCCTTGTCCTTCTCGCTCAGCACGAGCTCCATGCCCTCGGGTATGGGCCATTCGATGCCGATCTCGGGGTCGTTCCACATGAGGCCGCCCTCGTCGTTGGGATGGTACACGTCGTCGCACTTGTAGCAGAACTCGGCGATGTCGGACAGCACGAGGAAGCCGTGGGCGAACCCGCGCGGCACGAAGAACTGGCGGCGGTTCTCCGCCGACAGCACCACGCCCTCCCATGCGCCGTACGTGGCACTGCCCGGGCGCAGGTCGACGGCCACGTCGAACACCTCTCCGGACACCACGCGCACGAGCTTGGACTGGGGGTGGTGTATCTGGAAGTGCAACCCACGCAGCACGCCTTTGGTCGAGGAGGACTGGTTATCCTGCACGAACTCTGCATCGATGCCGCCCGCGACGAAATCGGGGCGCTTGTAGGTCTCGGCGAAGTAGCCGCGCTCGTCGCCGTAGGCCGTGACGTCCACGACGAGAACCCCCTCGATGGAGGTCTCGGTGAACGTGAAGTTGCCGTGCTTGACGCTGTCTCCTGCTGCCATGTCGGCCTCCTACTGTCCTTGCTTCGCGTACTTGGCCTCGACGGCCTCCTTGGCGTCCTGCCACCACTGGGGATTGTCGCGATACCAGTCGATGGTCGCCTTGAGCCCTTCGGCGAAATCGGTGTGCTTGGGCTTCCATCCCAGCTCGGAACGCAGCTTCGAGGAGTCGATGGCATAGCGGCGGTCGTGACCGGGACGATCTTTGACCCAGTCGAAGTCGTCCGCGTCCTTGCCCATGTTCTCGAGGATGGCGTGCAGCACGTCGATGTTGTTCTTCTCGCCGTCGGCCCCGATCAGGTACGTCTCGCCCAGGCGGCCCTTCGTGAGAATCGCCCACACGGCCGAGGAGTGGTCCTCGGTGTGTATCCAGTCGCGCACGTTCAGGCCGTCGCCGTAGAGCTTCGGGCGAATGCCGGTGAGAACGTTGGTGATCTGGCGCGGGATGAACTTCTCGATATGCTGGCGCGGGCCGTAGTTGTTCGAGCAGTTCGAGATCGTCGCCCTCACGCCGTAGGTGCGGAACCACGCGCGCACGAGCAGATCCGATGAAGCCTTGCTGGAGCTGTACGGGCTCGAGGGGCAATACGGCGTCTCCTCCGTGAAGCGCGCCGGATCGTCGAGCGCCAGGTCGCCGTACACCTCGTCGGTGGAGATGTGATGGAAGCGCACGTCGTGCTTGCGCGCCGCCTCGAGCAAGCGGAAGGTGCCGTGCACGTTGGTGCGCACGAACGGCTCCGGATCGGCGATGGAATTGTCGTTGTGGGACTCCGCGGCGAAATGCACGATGCCGTCGATTCCGGGGACGATCTTCTCGAGCAGCTCCTCGTCGCAGATGTCGCCGTGCACGAAGGTCATGCGATCGTCCGGAATCCCGGCGAGGTTCTCCCTGTTGCCGGCGTAGGTGAGCTTGTCGAGGACGACGACGTGCACCTCGGGCTGGTTGTCCACCACCCAGTGGACGAAGTTGCTTCCGATGAATCCGGCTCCGCCGGTGACCAGGTAGGTTTCCATATCAGTCCTTAGTACGTAGGTATTACGAGCTTGCATGATTATAAACGCAGCAGCCCTTCCACCGAAAGATTTTCATGCAAAGCGCTTTTATCCACAATCGTCCGAATCCGGCAGAGAAACGCCGCGCTTCTTGCGAGAAACTCATGAAAACGCAGGACGCAGTTAAACCTCATGCTATCATGCTGCTTTACGAAACAAGCAGAACAGGAGCGCAGGGGCGCTCTACATGGGAGAGGCAGCGATTCGCATCATGAGTGCACCTATTACACAGCTGAAGCGCGATTGGTTTATCCTGACATCTCTCGTTGGCAAAGACTTTAAGCTGAAGTATCGGCGTAGCGTACTCGGCATACTGTGGTCCGTCCTCAATCCCCTGCTTATGATGATCGTCCTAAGCGTAGTTTTCTCCTTTGTTTTCCGTGGGACCATCGAGCCTTTCCCGGTCTATCTCATTTTGGGGCAAACTCTGTTCACCTTCATGTCCGATGCCACGTCGGGCGCCATGGGATCCATTATCGACTCTGCGCCCCTTATCAAGAAGATACGTATCAATAAAATGCTGTTCCCTTTAGAGAAAGTCATGTTCGCGTTACTTAATTTCGCCATCTCGCTCGTTGCCGTCGCAATCGTCATGCTCTACTTCCAAGTAACGCCTACCCTCAATCTCCTGCTCCTACCCGTTCTTTTATTCTATCTCTTCATGTTTTGCTTAGGTCTTGGCCTCTTGCTGTCTTCTCTTGCTGTCTTTTTCCGCGATGTCATGCATCTATGGAGCGTCGTGCTGACAGCCTGGACCTACGCCACTCCTCTCTTTTACTCTATCGAAATTCTCCCTCCTGAGGTAGCAGGCATCATGCAATTCAACCCGATGTACTACTACGTTACCTACTTCCGAGAAATCTTCATGTACGGCACGACGCCTGGCCTCATGGAGAATCTCATCTGCTTCGGATGCGGCGCAATAGCCCTTGCGATAGGTTTCGCCGTATTTCGCAAGCAACAAAAGAAATTTATCCTCTACGTGTAGGAGCAAAATCGACCATGCCAGAAAACGTCAACACATCCGCGTTGGGAGAGCTATCCGATCAAAGCGCCGGAGACGATCGCGATACTATGATCAAGGTCGACCAGGTCTCTATGGTGTTTAATATGGCCTCAGAGCAGCTGAACAGTTTAAAAGAATATGCCATTCAAATAGCGCGCCGTAAACTCTTTTTCGAAGGCTTCACCGCACTTGACAATATATCGTTCGAAGTAAAAAAAGGCGATGTCTTTGGAATAATCGGAACCAATGGCTCTGGAAAGTCGACCCTTCTCAAAATCATCGCTGGAGTTTTGGAACCGTCCCAAGGAACCTGCGAAATCAACGGCAACATCGCCCCCCTTATCGAGCTGGGCGCAGGATTCGATACGGAGCTATCTGCCCGTGAAAATGTTTACCTCAACGGCGCGCTCTTAGGCTATTCGAAAGACTTCATCAACGAACACTTTGACGAGATCGTCGAATTCGCTGAAATAGAGAAATTCCTTGATATGCCGCTGAAGAATTTCTCGTCCGGCATGGTGGCCCGCATCGCATTCGCCATTGCAACCGTCATTGTTCCGGAGATCCTCGTCGTCGATGAGGTGCTCTCCGTCGGCGACTTCATGTTTCAGAAGAAGTGCGAGGATCGCATCAGCGAGTTGATCGAGAAGCACGGCGTGACCGTCCTGATCGTTTCTCACAACAATGATCAAATCGAACGCCTCTGCAACAAGGCAATCTGGATCGAAAAGGGACACACCCGCATGCTGAGCGATGCGTCAAGAGTATGTCGTGTTTACGGAGGTCTCGGAGGCAGACCAGGCAGTGCGGAGTCCGAACAAAGAGTGTTCGAAGCCCTTACGCAGAAGAAAGATCACGAAGACGACGATTTCGACATAATCACGGGTGACGATGCACACGGCATCAGCGTCCAACTCGCGACTCAAGGATGGGACAACGGTTTCGACACGGCAGTGGTCGTATCCGCAACTTCTCATATCAACGCCGTAATGGCCAGCAGTCTTGCAGGAGCGCTCGATGCTCCTATCCTCCCAACAAAACCCGATCGACTCCCCGATGCGGTTGGAGCCACCCTGCGTGAAGCAAAACCTTCGCGCATATATTACATTGACTGCGGAGTGCATGCTTCAGAACCCTTGCTCGAACTCAAACAACTTCCTTGGCAGCCAGACATAATCGAATTCTCCAATACCGAAGATGATCCTTTCGATTTATCCGTCGACATTCATCGATATGGGCTATCTCGAGGAGTCTGGGGCAACGCTGTCATGCTGGTTGACTTCAATGACAATCCCGAATCTATAGCGGCTGCACCTTTGGCGTGCAGCCTAAACTGCCCGATTCTCGTAACGCTTGACGAGCCTCGATTGGACCAAATAGCACATGTTGTCTCCGAAGGACATTATGATCGTGCCATAATCGTCGGTCCCTCCGTCGACAGAGCCGTCGATCTACGCCTTGAACAATTGGGACTAAAAGTTGACCGCATCGCACTCGAGTCCTCTCAGAAAACAGCTATTGCCCTCTGCCGCAAAACGATGCAAGAACTCAAAGAGAAGCACCATAACGTCAGCGAACTTTGCGCCGCTTCCCTCTCTCTCTCCCAATGGCCCGAGCTACTTGGAAGCGGGGCGTACGCCGGGAAACGCAAGGCCGCCCTCCTGCTTGAGAACCCTACGGATCTCGACGACATCGCGCAATGTCTCGACTTCATTGCGAAAGAAGGACACGGCATCGAGCACATGACATTCATCGGTAAAGAAAGCGGGCTGTCGCGTCTCGATCGAGAGCTGCTGCTCGAAGCGCTGGAAGAAGACCCCAACCCCGTGCAGCCAGCCTAACCGATCATGAAAATCTACATCGCCGCCCACAAGCACATGAAGCTGCACACGAACCAGCCATATCAGCCGCTTTTTGTCGGAGCGTTCCGGTGCCCTGAAGCCAACCGACGCGACGGTTGGCAATACGACGATACGGGAGTCGACGATATCTCGTACAAAAATGCTACCTTCTGCGAGTTGACAGGTGTCAACTGGATACTGCATAACAATGAGAGCGACATTACAGGACTTGTTCACTATCGAAGGTATTTCCGATCTTCCACCGAATGCAACGAACCTTTATCAGAACAAGAGATAAGGACCGCTCTCTCCAAGCACGACTGCATCGTTGCACAACGGACATTCTGCACAAGCAAACTTGATGGATATCTCTGCTCTGCAGCTGAGCAGTACAGAACATGTCACTCTTCGACCGATCTCACTCAGCTCGACAGGGTAATCAAACGGTATTTTCGGTCGTACCATCCTGCTTTCAGGCTCTGCATGAAACGCGATTATCTCCATCCCTTCAATATGCTCATATGCAGAAAAGAACTATTCGATGAGTACTGCCGCTGGCTTTTTGAGGTCGAAAGCCGACTCGAAGAACGCATCGACCCTTATCTTGATCGAGACGACTATCAAAAAAGAGTATTTGGATTCCTTGCAGAGCGCCTTATGAACGTGTATCTCGAGGCCAAAGGTATCGACGTGGTCGAATATCCTATTTTTGACCCCATCCATCCCGACGATAGCAGCGTGTTGCCCTTAAAGAAACCTCCACTTGTCCGATCTGACGTTGGATTGTCGTACCCCACAATTCAGCCTGTCTACGAAGGAATCGACTACTCGAAGGTGTTCGAATATCGCTTTTACCTTACGCATAATGAAGACTTGGCAAAAGCCTACTCAGACAATCCCCAAGAATCGCTACAGCACTTCATTGTGCATGGTGCGCGCGAAAAACGCATGGCGCATCCTTGCTTTTCGGTTGCTTCCTACATGCAAGGACACCCTGAACTTAAGCCCGAATACGGAGACGATCCCCTCGCATATGTTTCACATTACCTCTCTACTCCCTCAGAGCGTAATCATGCAACAGGATACGAGAATCTGCAGACACCTTCGTTAGAAAAACGAGAGGCGCTTTCCTCTGAGCGCACTTGCACGGGAAAGCGCATCAATAAAAAACGGCTTTCGCGATATATCGCGAAAGCCGAAAAACTACCCGTGCTGGATTAGAGCTTCTCACTCAGCCTTCCATCTCGGGTAGGTACTTCAGGTACGCGGACAGCGCCTCGCGCCAGGGGCGCATCTTGTCGCCCACGGTGTCCTCGAGGTGTTTGTTGCGCAGCGACGAATACGCCGGGCGCTTCGCCGACGCGGGGTTCATAGCCGCGTATTCTTCGGAGGTGCAGCGAGCCACCGTGCAGTCGAGCCCTGCACCTTCCATGACGGCCTGCGCGAAATCGGCCCACGAGCAGGTGCCCTCGTTCGTGCAATGGTACACGCCGTAGTTCTCGGTGGCAGCGATCTCGAGGATCTCGTGTGCCAGATCGTTCGCCGACGTGGGGTTGCCCAGCTGGTCGTCGACCACGGTGACCTCGTCGCGATCCGCCCCGAGGCGCATCATGGTCTTGACGAAGTTCTTACCCACGTAGCCGTACAACCATGCCGTGCGTACCACGAAGCAGCGGCTGCAAGCTTCGAGCGAGCGCTCCTCGCCGGCCAGCTTCGTGCGCCCATAGGCGGAAACGGGACCCGTCGGGTCGCTCTCGACGCGCGGCGCCGGGTCGGTGCCCGAGAACACGTAGTCGGTCGACACCTGCACGAACTTGGCGCCGGCCGCCTCGGCGGCGCGCGCGAGGTTGCCCGGAGCCTCGGCGTTCACGCGGAACGCCGCGTCCTCGGCCGTCTCGCAGCCGTCGACGTTCGTCATGGCGGCGCCGTTGACGATGAGGTCGAAGCCGCCCTGCGCGACGAAGGCCATGACGGCGTCGGCGTCAGTCACGTCGAGCTCGGCCACGTCGGTGGCCACGACCTCCGCGTCCGCATAGACGCCGGGGATCGACCCGATCTCGGAGCGTCCTTCGCGCAGGATGCGCTGCAGCTCGTTGCCGAGCTGGCCGTTGCCGCCGGTGACGAGTATCCTCATGCTCACATGGCCTCCTTGTGCGGGACGATCTTGCCCTCGGCCACCTTGCGCAGGTGCTGGCCGTACACCGACTTGCCGTACTTGTCAGCGGCGGCGAGCAGGCGCTCGCGGTCGATCCAGCCGTTCTGGTAGGCGGTCTCCTCCACCACCGAGACGCTCAACCCCTGGCTGCGCTCCACGGCGCGCACGAACTCGGAGGCCTCGAACAAGCTCTCCATGGTGCCCGTGTCGAGCCATGCGTAGCCGCGGCCGAGCGTCACTACGTTGAGCGAGCCGTCCTCCAGGTACATCTGGTTGAGGGTCGTGATCTCCAGCTCTCCGCGCGCGCTCGGCTTCACCTGCTTGGCGAGCTCGCACACGCGGCTGTCGTAGAAGTACAGACCGGTCACCGCGTAGTTGCTCTTGGGATTCTCGGGCTTCTCCTCGATGGACACCGCGTTGAAGTTCTCGTCGAACTCGACCACGCCGAAGCGCTCGGGGTCGTCCACGTGGTAGCCGAACACGGTGGCACCGCCCTCGCGCTCCGCGCGCTCCACGGCGGTGCGAAGATGGCGCCCCAGACCGTTGCCGTAGAAGATGTTGTCGCCCAGCACGAGCGCGCACGAGTCGCCGTCGACGAACTCCTCGCCGATGATGAACGCCTGCGCGAGCCCGTCGGGGCTGGGCTGCTCGGCGTAGGACAGGTTCACGCCGTAGTCTGAGCCGTCCTTGAGCAGACGCTCGAAGTTCGGCAGGTCGGTCGGCGTCGAGATGACCAGGATGTCGCGGATGCCCGCCATCATGAGCACCGACAGCGGGTAGTAGATCATCGGCTTGTCGTACACCGGGAGCAGCTGCTTCGACGTCACCGTAGTGAGCGGGTACAGCCTGGTGCCGCTGCCGCCAGCAAGAATAATGCCTTTCACAAAAGAACTCCTAGATTGTTTGATATATGCCTGAATTTCAAAATAACATTATAGCCAATAGCTTGGGGTCTTACGCGCCTAGCTAAGCAAGAGTATTCGAAACAGACATGTCGTTCATTGAGCGTACATCAAATAGATCAGGCTAGTATCCTCCGAACTACAATATCCCAAGCGTTTTTCGAAGAGAGCGGTACATACTGACAATGCCCGCCAAACGTAGGCTCTTCGTACACCATACCGTTGCCTGCATACATGACAACATGCTCGGGAACCCCAGGAGATGAGAAATACATCAGGATAAGGTCACCAGGTCGAGCTTCGGACAGGGAAACAGCACGGCCTTCGTGGATTTGCCCGTATGTCTCGAAATCTATGGTGATGCCTATCTGCTTGTAGCACCAATACGTGAAAGACGCGCAATCCATGCCCCCGTCTTCGGGGTAGTTGCCCAACCAAACATAAGGGACGCCCAAGACGGAATGAGCGGCGCTCATCAGTCGCGACATAGCCTCGTTCTGGTTCACCCTACCAGAGCTGTCTGTCCACTGATACGTACCATCCGAAAGCCGGAATGCTCTGTTCGCGATGAAAGTCAATGTACCGTCGTTATCAGCGTTGCACCATCTACCGTCCACCATGCTCGTTGCGTTTCGCAACACGTACCCCACTGACGGAAGCCCATAATAGAAATCGCCCTCGAGAGAAAACATACCCACATGCGCGCCTAAGTGGCCGCCGCACGACTTGTCGATACGGTAACGCTGAAGCATGCCGTCGTCGTATAGCCCCGTAACGAGCCACCCTTCACCGGCGATATTCTCCACCAATACACCTTCGTTATCCGACAAGAGTACGCCGGAGCCATACGAGGTCTTTCCCCGAGCTACCGTGCCCGAGGAGGGGTACGCATAATACGCTTTCCCGTCGGATGCCGTGAAGAAACCGACCCGAGCGGCAACGTAACCGTTCGACATTTTATAAAGCCAGTAGCGTTCAAGACCATCCGAGTAAGCCCGAGAAACAAGCCACCCTTCGCCCGATGCCAATCTGCCATCGTTATCCGAGAGGAGAACGCCCCCATCGCAAACATTCCGCCCTCTGACGACGAAACCAGTAGCAGCGTTTCCGTAGTAGGACGCCCCGTCGACCTCGAAGAAGCCCGTGGCCGCCGCATGGGTGGAGGCGTTGACCCAGTAGCGCTGCATGCCGCCGTCGTAGGAGTCGGTCACGACCCAGCCCGCGCGCTCCAGGCGCCCGTCGTTGTCGGCCAGGTACACGCTGCCGTCGGCGGCGACGTACTTGCCGCGCACCACGAAGCCCTCGGGGCGGGCGTAGGCCCACTCACCGCCCCCGACGTCGGCCAGCAGGGAGCGGGCCGCGCGGAAGCCCTCGAACCAGTAGCGCTGCAGGCCCTGGCCGAACGCGTCGGTCACGGCCCAGCCCCGCTCGAGGAGCCGGCCGTCGTTGTCGGCCACCACGAGCTCGCCGCCCACCGCCGCCGCGCCGCGCAGCTCCCGGCCGTCGCCGGGGAGCCCGTAGTAGGACGAGCCCTCCGCCTCGAAGAACCCGGTGGCGGCCGCGTGGGTGGAGGCGTCCACCCAGTAGCGCTGCATGCCGCCGTCGTAGGAGTCGGTCACGACCCAGCCGGCGCGCTCCAGGCGCCCGTCGTTGTCGGCCAGGTACACGCTGCCGTCGGCGGCGACGTACTTGCCGCGCACCACGAAGCCCTCGGGGCGGGCGTAGGCCCACTCGCCGCCCCCGACGTCGGCCAGCGATCCGACGACGAGGCGGCCGGCCGAGTCGAACCAGTAGCGCTGCAGGCCGTAGGAGCGGTAGCCGTCGTCCACGAGCCAGCCCGTGAGGGCCGACCCGCCCTCGTAGTAGAGGACCGATCCGTCGGCGCCGACCGTCCAGCCGTCGGCAACGATCTGCTCGGAGGTCGCAGAAAGCTCTTCCTCCAGCTCCTCTAACTCTATTTCTGGCGCATGGGTCTCACCCCGAGCCGCTTTGTCGACCTCGCCGGGCACGGTAACGTCCACCGCCTTCTCAAGATTAGCGGATCCGTCCGAAGTTCCTGCAGAGTCGCCAGAGAGTTGACCCGGGCTAGCATCGCCAACTCCCTTTCCGCCGTTTTCCGAATCATCGTCAAACACCAGTTCGGAATCAGTGCCAGCAGCATTCAAGTCGGTTGGAAGAATATCGTATGAAGGAGCTTCATCTTTTTCCATTTGGTAGCCAGATGCTCCGAATAATATAACCGGAGCATCTAAACCATCCTCAATTGCCACATCACCGTACGCCCATGTAGGCACCCCGCATAGGGTGACGAACAATGCCAAAAGCGCCACCTTATGAGCCGATCTGATGGAACTGAGTATATCGGTCACAATCAAGCCCCTTACTGCATAAAATATCCACAATAATATTGCAATGATATCATGTTTTCCGTATCGTTTGGAACAGTAAGCAGATCGGATGATACAGTCGCAATGCATATGAACACATTTTGAAAAGGAAGGTTATTCCTCTCGAAAGCCAAATACTATGGTGTATAAACTCGCATGCAAAGCTCAAAGATCGAAGTAGTTAGTAGGGCAAACGACACTACAAAAATGACGAGGTTGTATCCCTTTCTCGAGTTTTCGTTAATGATTTTGCTGTTGAAAAACAAAGCCAGGAAAGGAATCACAAGGGGAAGCAAGTAACGGCCTTGACAGCCCTCTATCGTATTCGACCCCACTGCAGTGTAGGAAACATATAGAGCCGATGCCATCAATGCAGACGTACCAACTAATAGCAAGGACCCGGCAACACGATAGCGCCATTTTGCGTAACGGAAAGAATGCTCATTCAAGTCGGTAGCGGCAACGAGAATGAGGATTACAAGCGGTAGGCTTCCCCATGAAGACATCCCGAGGTAAGCAAAGAAGCTAGTGTAATTCGAGGCGTTCGGAATAGACAGGTACTCCGACAAGAACCTCGTTAGGACATTCAGGTACCCTAAGGGATCGGAAAGAACGAAAGCAACCTGACCCGCGGAATTCACACCTGAGCCCCCTCGAGTATCCCCGCTACCAGGGCCCTGAACGACAAACGGCAACAAGAACGTAGCCATTACGAGAAGAGCCGAACAAATCATCGCCGCCCGATATCTAAAAGCGAATTTTTTAGTCTTAAATTTGGACTTCGGAATAAACAAGAGCAAGATAAAAATCGGGAAATAAATTGCTTTCGGACCAAGACCTATCAAAAAGGAGAGCACAACCAACAATACTTCTTTAAAGGTCAGTGCTTCATCTGGTTTTTGCATCCAGGAAAGATACCGCAAGAATCCGAAAAGAATCCAGCCGGTAAGCCATGTGTCATACGAGTAATTGGCGGAAAGAAATACAACCGTAGGCAAGAAAGAGAACGCCAATGCGAGCATCTTTTGAGATCTAAGGCCCCTGACCCCAAAAAAGACCAACGTGAAAAAGAACAGCACATTCGATATCCGCCCAAGGATGAATATCCAAGTAAACGGAAGATGAAGCAATCTCCCAAGCCACAGCCCTAGAGCGCTTGGAATATATCCAAGCGCCTGATAGCTTAACGTCGAAGAACCGTAAACAGAACCGAAACCATCAACGGTTATCGCAGGAGCCAAGCCTTCTGCATCCAATTCGCTTATCAGAGATCCGTAAGCATCGCCCTGATACATCCAATGACTGTAGTCGCCTCCGCCAATGTAGGGCGGATTCAACAAAGACATGTCTGCTTGGCTATACTCTGGCGAAACCAGATATGACACTGCATTTGCAAAATCGTAGTGTATGTGATCATCCCAAGACACACTAGTCTGCACAGGCGTAAGCAAACACACCAAAACGCCGAGCGTGATGCCGACAGGAACAAAAATCTTCTCAGGTTCCCTCGCCAAAAAGCGACGATTGGCGAAAACCAAGAAAATGCTACCGCAAACCGCAAAGAAGAACAGCCCGAGAGCAACAGTCGGCTGGTAGGCTCCCGTTAAGGAAAACAGCATAGTTCCCAAAAGCCCGACGACCCCAGAGCCGACGAATCCTCCGACGCAGAAAAGGAGACGAGGTAGCAAGAAAGACTTTTGCCGATAGACGCTGCGTGCCCATCGGCATAACGAATCGAACACTCCAAGATATCGACACACACAATAGCTAACTACGAAAAGAACCCAAACGGTCACGATTCGTTTTTTGCTCCAAGCGCTCAGATCGAAAACGCTTGCCACAGGGGCTCCGAACAACGTCAGAGCCTCAAAAACGACTGCCAGCAGAAAGGAAAGCAAAAGAACCTTTGCAATGCACTTAAGCAATTCTTTTTTTCGCACATCCAGGTGAACTCGATCCAACATGCCAGGTCTACCCTGCCCTTCGACTATCTTTTCCACACATTTGACGCAGCTCCTCAAACGCCGATCTGTTACGCATACCTAAACTTTTTACAGATGGTAATAGCAGTTATAAGGCTCGTTTGTCGACAGATTGGGATTCGCATATGGATCCCCTTTGACATAATATTCCGCCCATCTGTAATTCATGAACGAAACCTCGCGATGGAACCTTATCTTCTTTTCAGCGCTACTCTCGAATCCTCGAGACAGGGACTCATAGTGGAACAGCTCCACTTCGGGCGTGTAAACGACCAGCAATTCCATATCTCTGACTTTCAAGCAATAGTCTACATCGTTGAACGCAACTGCCAATTCCTCAGAGAATCCGTCAACACTTTCGAAAACGCCTCGTTTAGTCATCATGCAAGCAGCAGTAACTGCACTCATGTCTTGCGTTGCATCGCTCAGAGAAAAATAGCCCCAGTTGCCTTTGGGCAGATTGCGACCAAGATGCCCCGCAACCCCACCGGAAACGCATACGCCTGCATGCTGAATAGTCTCATCCCTAAAATACAGACGCACACCAACGACGCCGACGTCTTCGCGAGAACAGATACCGACCATGCGCTCCATCCACTCTGGGGTGATCACCTCGGTATCGTTGTTCAAAAGCAAGAGAAGATCTCCTCTTGCTTTCGAAACGCCGAAATTGATGAGCTTCGAGAAGTTAAACTCAGCCGGCCAATATTCAATCCGAATGCGATCACCATGCTCTTTTTCTAATTCCTCGTAATAGGCAAACGTTTTCGGCTCCGTGCTGTTATTCTCTACGATCACAATCTCGTACTTGTCATAGGTTGTTCTGTCTAAAACGGATTCCACGCACGTACGAAGCACATCACTGTGGTCTTTAGTTGGGATGATAATCGACACAAGCGGTTCGCTCTCAGGCGGCAGATAGTCGACGCTGTACGTAAACGGGCGTCGCGACTGCCTCACGCAGGCCCGAATGCCGAGTCTATCCAAGTGGTTTTGGACTGCTTTTATACCGGCTTGCGTTGCGTAAGGCTTGTTGTCGGCATTCGCCGCCGTAGAGGATTCGCTGATGCGCCAATGATAGAGCACACGGGCAACATGATGTATCTTCCTCGCACGTTCGGAAGCCTGAAGTGTCATATTGTGATCCTGGGCACCATCGAACTGCGCCGTGTTGGGCTCTAACTCGTCAAGAAGACTCTTTCGAATCGTCAGCAAGTGGCAGATATAATTGTTGTCGCGCAGCAAATCTATGTTGAAATCCGGCTTGAAGAAGGGCTCGGCCAACGTGCCGCTTGGCAACATCTTATCTTCGTCGCAATACAACAGATCAATGCTTTCGTCGGCATTCAAGGCTTTTGCGTACTCAAAGAGAAGATCAGGTTCGAGAAGATCGTCGTGATCGAAATAGCAAACGAAATCGCCTGACGAAACCGCCAAACCGGCATTGGTGTTCTCGGAAATCCCGCCGTTCGACTCAAGAACAACGCTTTTAATGCGCTTGTCGTTCGACGATGCCTCTTCGACCAAGCCGACAAGCACCTCGTCTTTCGGACTGGCGTTGACTAGGATAAGTTCCCAGCGCCCATAGCTCTGCGAAACAACGGAATTCAGCATATCCAGGAAAAAGGGTTTCGGGGTTTTGTAAAGCGGCACCACGATGCTGAAAAGCGGCCGATAATCGAAAAACGTTTCATGCTGTTTGGCGAGAGCTCCTAAATCTACCCTATGCTCCTCAAACCATTTCGGGTAGCAGGGATCGCTTTGCGCACTGAGCATTATCTCATTGCTGTCATCTCGTATTTTCCTATAGGCATGGTCCTCGATAGCCTCAAAGCTATCGAGCTCGGGATGGGCCTTATCGATCAAGCGGAACACGAGGTTCTGAATCTTGTTGGGAACGCGAATCGAGAACTGTATCTCTCGGAAAAAGATGCGTTCCGAAACGTCCGATCGAACCTTAACATCGCTGAGAAACACCGGGCTTATCGCAATCTCTTGGAGACTATCGTTTGTACAGGTAATTTGAACGATACTGTCGTTTCTGTACGGCATGCGGACAAGACCACGCAAGATGTTTACATTCTTGTCGGATATGCAGTCCCAAAACTCCATGCTTATTTTGCTGTACGTTCCAATCTTATCGTAGTCCCTGATTTCTTTGCATAGCTCCTTGTTGAAACGATAGTTTATACGCGACTGCCACTTCGCCTTTTCGAAATTGATCGAAAAGGAGCATTGGTCAAGCGCGCTTCCTTTCTCGTCAACCCCGAAGATAGAAAGCGAAACACTCCGGATGCGTAAGATTGGAAACACGAGCACGAACGTCCGCTCGCTACCAGTCTCGCTCGAAAGGGTCTCGTACAACCCACAGGGGACAATCAGGTCGTTCGAGGAAGCCTTCGCTTTTAGCGAGATGTCGGAAGCCATCTCGTCCACGAGCAACCTCGCATACATTTTGCCATCGCCTCGGCATATTCCGCAAACTCGAACTCTCATATGTTTTCCTTGCTGCATAGTCGACAGTACCCACAGACCAATTGAATGGTAAGAGCGTATCGGAATACGTCTACTTAATCAATCGCACAAGCACAAATGACCGAAAGCCCACTCCTTCGCGTGCAGGCGGACTGGACAACGGATACACCGGCTACGCCGAGCGACCCTCGAACTGCCCGTATTCGATATAGTGCTCATAATAGGCTTTAAGGTCGTCTCCAAAAGCACTTCTCAGATCAGCGTAGCTCGTCCTATATCGAAACACGTCGAATGTCTCGTTTGCACGTCGGCCTTCCGCCATGCCGAAATGGATGAAATGCTCAAAAATCCCCTCCGAGTTACCTTCTCCGCAGGCATCGACCACGTCGGGATTGTTCTTGCCATAGTATGCAGCATCGTATACCGCACCGTATCCAAGCCCTGTGCTGGCCGACACCGACCCGGTGAAACTTTCGTCGAGAATCTCATCATCGATCCATGCGGAACGACTTGTAATCCAAGAAAACATGTTGTCGACATTCTCCCAATACGAAGCAGCTGGAAAAAATGTACCCATACAGTCATCGAATTCCCACAAGACGTAGTTCATCGAGGAAGAATATGCCAATTGCGAAATATACGACCCGAACGGTTTAACGTACAATCCGTTTGTCGTGCCCAGGAGCGTCGAGTACAAAGACGGTCGGATCTCTTGCTCGTACGTTTCCCGCAAAGCCTTCCGAAACAACGATACCTCGATCAAATCCTTGGCAAAGCCGCGTGAGAGCCAGCCTTGGGGCGAAGAGAATATACTCACATCGGATCGTATTCCGAACGACGCATCACAGTCCCAGATGGGGCCCGCGTACAACTTGTCCTCCCTCGCAGGCTTATAGAAGTACGTTGACGATATGAAAGAATCGGCGTTTTTAGACCAATCTTGAACAAAAAAGTACTTGGTAAAGGAATCCTTGTCGATGTACTCGAACAACCCTTTCCCCGTCTCCTTGTTTACACCCCCGTTCTTTACGCATTGAATGACCTCCTCAACGAACTCGCTGATGTATGTCATCTGGTTTCGAGAAAGATACTCAGGAGACTTGCTGACGAAGGCGCTGCCATCGCTGGTACGGAAATAGCTCTTTTCTAGCCTGTAGTAGGCATCGTCCAACTCGAGGAGGTACCCTCCAGAGATATCATCGGGATCGGCTAAGCCCTCAACCCATTGCATCTCGTTTCCGTATCGGTTCAAATCAGTCGAGACGCCCAAATCGTCAAAATCGTCGACATTAGGATTGGCTTTCTCGATATCTCCTTCAAGATCGTTGATCTCCACTCTTCCAGACCCAATAGCAACCTTTTCGCAGAGAAGGTAGGAACCCCTGTACTCTCCGTCGTAGTATAGGTCGATCGGAATGCTATCGGGCGAGCCAGAAAGCCCCAGCTCCTTGGCAAGTGAATACGTCATGTTATTGCGAATAAGCGTCGGATCGAAGGGATTCGCGAGCAACAGCCACGTTTTCGACTTTTCCCCGCTCGCTTCAGGAAATATGAGGCTAGCCTTTTTATCGAGTTTGATCTGATACGATTTCTTATCGGTAAAAGCCCAAGTAGAATTGCCTCGACCCTTGATCTGGGTCAACTTTCCAGAATATCGCACATCCAAACCCTCACCGAGCAGCACCATTTTCCCCGTTGCCTTCGCGCTGTGATCGGAACTGCCGTCAACGTAGTCTCGACCAAAAGCACTCGCATCGTCGCTCGTCAAATGCAGCGACATGACTCCGCTGTCCTGCATGCACCCAAGGAGCACCTTACCCTCAGCACCTTCGTTTCCGACTGTCAGCACGATGTAGGATACCTCGTTTGAAGACGCGTTAATAATGGCACCCAGATTGAATGGCTCTCCCTTTTCAATCGAGATATCCCCTTTGTCGTTCCCGAAAGTGCATACCGACGCAAAGACGCTTACATCCGTGTCAAAGTCGAGGCTCACTTTCGACATGTCCACTCCGGAGGGAAAGAAAAGGAATTGCACGCCATCTTTGAACTGGGGGACTAGTAAAGATGCCGCCTCGTCGGCGGCATCAAAACGGGCAGTAATATTTGAAACCGTAATTGCTAAGGGGGTACTCGTATACGAAGTTAGCTCGTATATTGAATCGACGAGTTTGTATCCGTAGTCAGTTCCCGTCGCCCATCTGCCCCCCAGATCTTCAACATTAGGAGCAATGCCCCTATCAACATAGCCGAACCGCGGATCGACACAGGCTCCGTTCAAATCCGCTTTGGATGCGTAGCCTTTCAGATGCTGCACTTGAGCCCTCAGCCCGATCCGCACACTTTCGAACGTATAGCCCGGCTCACCATTTCCTACGGCACCGATTCCTGCGAAATTGCATTGATCTATCTTGACATCTCCCCCGAATTGCAGCCATCCCGTTTCATGCATGGCTTGGGCAAAAACCACTTCAGGTTTCACGCCTTCAAACTGAGCCTCCTCAACAAGGATCGCGCAAAACTCATCAATGCTTGAAGCTCCTTTGTTGGAGTAAATATTGCTCGGATACGCTTTCTTCTTCGACTTGTAGAATGCAGCCATCTGGCTCGCCGTCATATTCGAAGTACCCATGATCGAATACTTTGCAGATTCTCCAGTGTAGGCGAAAGACACATCCGTCGTATCTATAAGCGATCGGATATTGTTGCGGTCAGTCAAATAAGCATGAATAGAATAGTTGCGACTCTTTCCAGGAACGAACAGATGGTTCTTGATATCGACGGTCGCTTGATAGGAGCCGTCTGCTTGACGAGTTGCGACATACCACGCAATGTCGCTTTGGTCAGAGGCGGACCATGTTGGAAACTCAACTTTTTTGACCCCGGCGGTCGAAACGATATTGCGTAACGAAACAACAAAGGTGCCAGCATATTCGTTGATATCGCTCACCGACACCGTGGCGCTCGGGGCCTCGATCGAGAACGTCGTCGTGCCCATCAGGGACAGGCGCGACGAGCCGCGGGGGGTCGCGTAGGCGTGGACGTCGTAGGATCCGTAGGAGCCGTGGTCGGCCACGCTGATGTTGGCCCGCCAGGAGCCGTCCGAGGCCCTGGAGGCCCAGTGCCACTCGATGTCGTCCTGGCCGCCCCGCTCAGACCACACGGCGAACACCGCCGAGTCCGCAGAGGCCGCGAGGCCTCCGGACAGGGAGGCGACGACGGTGGAGCGGTCCGCCGAGGGGGTCGCCGAGAGCGACACGGGGGGAAGCGAGACCTCCTGCACGGTCGAAGATAGCATGGAGAGGATGCCCAGCTTGTCGGTCACGTAGGCGTGGACGTCGTAGGGTCCCGTGGAGAAGCCGTGGTCGGCCATGGACACCGTGGCCCGGTAGCTGCCGTCGGACTGCAGCTTGGCCCGATGCCAGACGATGTCGTCCTGGCCGCCCTCCTCGGACCACACGGGGAACTCGACGTAGGAGACGCCCGTCTCGCATTTGAGGTCCCTGAGCACGACGTCGAAGGTCCCGGCCTTCTGGTCGTAGCCCTCGGTGGACACCGTGGCGCTCGGGGCCTCGATCGAGAACGTCGTCGTGCCCATCAGGGACAGGCGCGACGAGCCGCGGGGGGTCGCGTAGGCGTGGACGTCGTAGGATCCGTAGGAGCCGTGGTCGGCCACGCTGATGTTGGCCCGCCAGGAGCCGTCCGAGGCCCTGGAGGCCCAGTGCCACTCGATGTCGTCCTGGCCGCCCCGCTCAGACCACACGGCGAACACCGCCGAGTCCGCAGAGGCCGCGAGGCCTCCGGACAGGGAGGCGACGACGGTGGAGCGGTCCGCCGAGGGGGTCGCCGAGAGCGACACGGGGGGAGCCGGCTCGTCATCCAAAAGCCGATCAGCAACTCTTCCCTCTTGCTGGCCGTATTCAACGTAATGCAGATAGTACTTTCTCAAATCATTACCGAAAACCGAACGTAGATCATCGTAGTTCTGACGATAGAAATCCACATCGAACGACGCTATCGCCTTTCGGCCTTCCCCCATCCCGTATGTTAGAAAATGACCCAATGCACCCTCTGGATCATCGGAGCCGTAATGATCTCGAACATCGCTGTTATATTCCAGATAATAATTGAAATCATACACGGCTGAATAATCGACCCAAGCCGATTGGGGAAACTGTCGCGCAATAGCATCGGCATCGGCTTGCCCGAGTCGACGGCACCCCTCATCGCTCAAATAATACGTTGCATCGCCTGCATTGCTGATAAAACCGTGCTCGATCAGTATTCCAGGGATGCCGGCAGAATTGCTCTGGTTGATAACAGCAAGACCGTCATTAACTTTAACCCCGCGGCTATATAACCCAAGAGCCTCCAGATTGGCGATGACTTTATCCGCAAGTTCGGCAGAAACCTGGGTATGCTCAGATCCTGACTTGCTAGGAACGTACACTTCGACGCCATTGGCCGAAGACGCCACAGCGGAGTTAATATGCAAGCTGACATAAACCTCGGCTCCATAGTGCATCACACGCTCGACACGCTCAAGATAATCGTCGCCGTCAATGTCATCCTTTTCCCCACGCGTCAAAACAACCGTGAATCCCTGGCTTTCGAGCCGGTCCTTACACGCAACGGCGATCTTCCAGGTCAAATCAGCTTCTTCCAAGCCGTTTCCCGTAGCTCCCGGATCGGATCCTCCATGCCCTGGATCAAGCGCGATGACCGGAGAGGCAACAGCATCGCCGACGGCTCTGCTTCTTAAAGAGAAGGGTGATGCCTGCATCTCGCCTTCCGTACCGACAACCTCGCCAAGCGCAGCATCCAAGTCATCGGTTTCGACAATGGCTCCGCTTTCGTCTTGGTAATATGCTGTAACAGTCTCCTGCTGATCGAGCTCATCCGCTACATCGATAGAATACCCCTTATCCGACAGATCAACCTCATGGACAAGGTCATCCCCCTGCAAAGTATACGAAACAGATTCGACCATGATCGTTCCAAGAGGAAGAAGACCAGGACCCACCAAGAACGATGCGGCATTTCCGCTCGTTTTATCGCTCAGAATCGTAAAAACCTCACCGCTCGTCGCGTCCCTTAGCAACAACGTGGCAGATCCCACTACAAGAGACTCGTCGGAAAGTGCAAAGGCAATTTCTTGCGAATCGGTCGAAATAATCTCCGTGCGGGCAATATAAAGGAAGGAGACCGATTCTTTATCATCCGGTACGATTGCCGCTCCCGTTTGTTTGGCTTCATCGGAAGCGGTTTCCGAAAATACGCCGCTCTCCAACCCGTCGTTCGCATCTTCTTTAGAAAGACCTTTCGAATCGACTCCTTCAGAATAGCTGTCAGACTCAGCAGGAGGAAAATGCGAGTTACCATCGACCGACGTATCGGCAGACTCGCCCGCCGTAGCCTCTTCGCTCGTCGTCACGCCCTGCCCGGTTTCGTCTGCATAGGCGGGAACACCGATAAGAGAAGAAGCAAGCGTAAAGCTGACCAGGACAGATAGAACTTTTTCGCAAAGCCGCATGTAATGAGACATTTCAATGAGGAGCACCAGTTGCATACGGGGAATTATAACGTACAAAACACTCCTTCACGACAAGACGCTGCGCAATAGCGCATGCCCGCCTATGAAAGGTTCATCCGAACACTACGTCTTTTCCCTCAAACTTAACCGTACGCGTGCAGTTGAGTTTGAGAATTTCTTTTCCAAAGCACAGGCTCGTCAGGGAATCTAGCTCCAAGAGAGAGGATTGCAGCATAGAAGAGAAAAGGCAACGCAAGCACTTCAGGCTCATCAAGGCCGAGCGGGTATCTATCGAGCGAGCGCTGGACAAGAACGAGAGCGCATGTTCGATGGCGCGACCTCGGGAGATCGCCCGCCTCGATCACCGATGAGGTGAAGAGGAACCGCACGGAAGCCAAAGGACCTGGCAAAGGCGAGCGTGTCGAAGAGGTGCCCGACTGCGCATGATCGAGACATTTATCGTGGCCTTGGTCGTGCAACGGATGCATGCTTCGGCGCTACCACTATACGAGGAAATGGGAGGTGCGAGTACACGACCGCCCTTACCCAACCGCTCGCAGACGAGCTGCTGGAAAGCCCGCATCGGGATGTGGACGCCAAGGAAATTCGACTTCAAGTGCGCCATGGCTACGGTATTCACTTATAGGGGATGGCCGATACAGCAAATGCTTGCGCTCGCCCGGTCGGGCTCTATGCTGCCCGCTGCTAACGCCCTCATCGCCTGTGCACTCGTCATACTAGGCGGTAACGTAAAATTTCTGGATTATCGATGCGCCCGTAAAACGCTTTCAGAAAAAGCGCGCAGCAATTCGCTGCTCTGAGCATGAGTCCGCCTGATAAGCCTTACGAGAGCAGGTACCTCCCTCCTCGGAGCGGCGGTCTTAGTCTATAATCACATTATGCAATGCCCCCACAAGAAACGAATCCTAGGAAAGCGGAATAATTTTGAAGGCACTTGTCATCATACCTGCATTCAATGAACAAGAAAGCATAGTTGACGTCGTGCGTAGCGTGATGGTCGCTGGCTACGATTACGTTGTGGTGAACGATGGATCAACGGACGCTACGCGCTCTCTTTGTATTGAGCACGGATTTAATATACTTGACCTTCCACAAAACCTTGGCATCGGGGGCGCTGTGCAAACTGGTCATAAGTATGCTTTAAGAAATGGATACGACGTTGACGTGCAGTTCGATGGAGACGGGCAGCACGATGCCAACTGCATATCTTCGCTTATTGAAGAAGTCGAACGAGGGGCGGATCTTGTCATCGGATCGCGTTTTCTTACCAAAGAGGGTGGGTTCAGATCGACGGCCTTGAGACGAGTGGGGATTCTCTGGATTTCAAAATGGATACGTCTCTTCACGGGACAGACGGTAAGCGATCCAACATCCGGGTTTCGTGCTTCGGGAAAGAGGGCAATTGCCCTCTACTCTCACTCGTATCCAACCGATTATCCCGAACCTGAGTCTATAGTTCTCGCACGGAGGTCGGGGCTCGTCATCAGAGACACCTCCGTGATCATGCATGAGAGGCAAGGGGGCAAATCCTCAATCGGAGGGCTTTCGAGCCTGTATTACATGATCAAAGTCTCGCTCTCCATCGCCATCCTCAGCATAACAAAGAGGACAGAACCGCAGGAGGATACATGCTCATAGTACTGCAAGCCGTCGTCATCGTACTCGCATTGGCGTTCTTCGCTTACGTAGTTCACCTCATCATACGCGAGCGTCTATTGCTGAAATATTCACTGCTGTGGATGGTTCTTACCGCCGTCATCGTGTTGTGCGCTGTGTTTCCCGAACCTCTTTACGCAATCTCTCACCTGTTCGGATTCGTAAATCCATCCAATTTCATTTTTCTTATCGGCCTCTTTTTTCTTATGGCCATCGCTTTATCCCATAGCGCCATCGCAAGCAAGCAATCAATCATGATTAAAAATCTTGTTCAAGAACAAGCGCTACTCGAGAAACGACTCCGAGAGCTCGAATCCACCAACGGGGATTCCGATCCGACGGAACAGCATTAACAGCATTTTATCAACTCATTTATCATGCTCAAAATATCTTGTCCATAGGTGGTACCAGGAACAGCCCAGCGCCCGTTCAGGTCTTCCAGATTCGGAGCAATACCCCGTGCTACAAGGTTGACCCGAGGGTCAACGCATGTGTTGTCAAGAGGCTCAGCGGTGTGGCGCAAGCCCGAGGGCGAGCGCCATCGAGCACTGCGGCAAGGCGACGGGCAGGAGCGAATCGCTGCGCGCATTCTAGCCCATTACCCGCAGGCGCTCGGCCATGCGGAGAACGGTTTCTCCGGGAGGTGTGGGCGAGGGCTGCGGCCACGTCGGCCGCCCTCCGGCGCAAAGGAAAAGGGCCCCCGATCCTGGCCGGATCGGGGGCCCTCGGGCCTCTCGGCGGAAACGGAAACGCCCTGGGCGAGCGCGACGTCCTGTCCTCCCACAGCCTGACGCTGCAGTACTTTCGGCGATGGCGGGCTTAACTGCCGGGTTCGGAATGGGACCGGGTGATCCCCGCCTCCATGGTCGCGCTCGCGCAGGGCGTTCCCGCGCGGGCCTCATATGGCCCCGCCCGGCGGCCGCGGGACCTCCGCGCCACCCTGGCGGTTGCACAGCGCTCGTGACTTCACGGTCGCGAAACCGAGAATGTGTTTGCGAAGAAGAGCTCGGGCTATTAGTACCGCTCGGCTGAGGCGCTCGCACGCCTTGCACCTGCGGCCTATCGACCAGGTGTTCTGCCTGGGCCCTTACCGGAAAGAGGACTCATCTTGGAGACGGCTTCCCACTTAGATGCTTTCAGCGGTTATCCGTGCCGGACGTAGCTAGGCAGCCGTGCCGTTGGTCGACAACTGCTGCACCAGAGGTCCGTCCACCCCGGTCCTCTCGTACTAGGGGCAGACCTCCTCAATCCTCTTGCGCCTGCGGAGGATAGGGACCGAACTGTCTCACGACGTTCTGAACCCAGCTCGCGTACCGCTTTAAATGGCGAACAGCCATACCCTTGGGACCGACTTCAGCCCCAGGATGCGATGAGCCGACATCGAGGTGCCAAACCTTGCCGTCGATGTGGACTCTTGGGCAAGATCAGCCTGTTATCCCCGGAGTACCTTTTATCCGTTGAGCGACGGCCATTCCACTCTGTGCCGCCGGATCACTAGAACCGACTTTCGTCTCTGCTCGGCTTGTGGGCCTCGCAGTCAAGCCCGCTTGTACTCTTGCGCTCTGCGAACGGTTGCCGACCGTTCTGAGCGGACCTTTGCGCGCCTCCGTTACGTTTTGGGAGGCGACCGCCCCAGTCAAACTACCCGCCTGACACGGTCCCCCCGCCGGATCACGGCCGGGGGTTAGATCGCCGACGCGACGAGGGCAGTATTCCAAGGTCGGCTCCGCCCGGGCTGGCGCCCGGGCTTCGCAGCCTCCTGCCTATCCTCTACGCGCCGAGCCAACGATCAATGTCAAGCTGCAGTAAAGGTTCACGGGGTCTTTCCGTCCTTCCGCAGGTAATTCGCATCTTCACGAATAATACAATTTCACCGGGTCCATGGTTGAGACAGCGCCCAAATCGTTACGCCATTCGTGCAGGTCGGAACTTACCCGACAAGGAATTTCGCTACCTTAGGACCGTTATAGTTACGGCCGCCGTTTACTGGGGCTTGGCTTCAGAGCTTCGCCTTGCGGCTGACCCATCCGCGTAACCTTCCAGCACCGGGCAGGCGTCAGACCCTATACGTCGCCTTACGGCTTTGCAGAGTCCTGTGTTTTTGATAAACAGTCGCTTGGGCCG
>NC_013204.1:3022500-3270000 GCF_000024265.1 Eggerthella lenta DSM 2243
ACGACCCATTCCTTAGAAGAATCGTTCACGATGATAGCCGCGATGGCGTACGCGAACGGGATGGTGAGACCCGCGTAGCCCACGAACAAAGTGGGCGGATGGATGGCCATGGCCCAGTGCTCCAGCAGCGTGTTCATGCCCAGCACCGAAGCTGCAGCCGTCAGATTGCCCGAGCCGTCGAAGTACTTGGCGGGCGTGGCCGCAAACGGCATGTTGCTTTCGGAGAACAGGATCACGCCCACGAACGCCGCCAGCACCAGCTGCGACACGAGCAGCGCCATAGAATCCAGCTTCCTGCCCTGCCTCATATTGCGAACGGCCACCACCGAGTTGAAGATGGCGATGAGCCAACCCCAGAACAACAGCGAGCCTTCGCGGCCTGCCCACAGACCCGACAGCTTGTAGAGCCAGGCGATGTCGCTGGACGAGTCGCTGCGATAGCGCAGCACGTACTCGATGCTGGTATCGCCGGTCATGAAGCAGTACACCAGCACGCCGCAGCACACGGTCAGAGCCGCCAGCGTCACCAGCACGGCCACATGCCCGCCCCACGTCAGCGTCTCGCCTGCACCGCCCGACTTCTTGCGGGACAACAGGGCTCCCGCGACCAGGCACACGATGGACACCGCTACGCCGGCGAATGCGACGAGCACTCCTATCAAACCTATAGTTGGCATGTACTATCCTTTCGGGGCGGCTATGCGACCGCCCTTCGTTTGTAGAAACCGGTCTAGCCTTCGAGGGCCACTTCGGTTGCGGAGAACTTGCCCTGCGCGTTCATGGATCCGGTCAGGACGAGCGAAGAGCCATCCTTCACTTCCTCCGAGATCGCGTCGTTGAACTCGACGGCAAGCTCTTCGCCGTTCTCGGGATCGACGAGCACGAACCGGTCGCCCTCGCCCGCCGCCTTCAGCGTGCCGTCCTTCACCGCGCCGGCCACCTTCACCGGCTTGTCGACGACCTCGTCGCCGTATCCCGTCAACTGGGAAACCGTCAACGCGTTCGTGGCGTTCTCGTATTTTGACGGGCACTTCGTGACCAGCTCGCTGGCGTTGAGCACGCCGTCTTCGCCGACCTTGCCCGTGCAGATGGCCGTCACGTCGTTGCCGAACGTGGCGGAAACGCCGCCCTCGAAGCGCACGCGGAGCTGCTGGGTGATGTCCCCGTTCGGATCGTAGATGTCGAACGTCAGCACGTTGCCTTCGGTTGCGAATGAATTCTCGACGACGTTGCCGCTCACCTGGATCTTCTGATCCGCATAGCTCCCCGTCGCAGCCTCTGCCACCGACACGGTCTTCGCCGAGCTCGTACCGCCGACTACAGCTAGGATAACCACCAGCACAATGACGATGATGCCGGTCACCACAACCATGCGACGCTTCGTTTTCGCGTTCACGCTCGCCTCCTCAATTGCCTCTCTCCAACCGTCATTTTCACGTACCTCAAAGTTCCGAGGAGCGCAATGGCGCCGAATTCAAAGATTCACCATGCGCGGCGCCTCGGCGTGGAAGCCTCCTGCATATCTCGCATTCGCAGGGCCACCATTTCGTTCCTCGGACCTTTGACAAAAGGAGCCCGTCCAAGCGTACCATGGCGCTTCGGCGGGCTCCCTCTTGCTTATTCGGTTCTTTGCTCGCGAACGAGCGGTGGTGCTGTCAGTGGCTTACGCCGCAGTCGAAAGCTTGTTGGCCTCGGCAACCGTCAGCCAGCCCTCGGGCACTTCGGCCTCGCTGTGGCACTGCGTGCAGTACATCACAGAAGCGCGGTGCGCCTTGTGGCACTCGCTGCACTCGATCTCGCCGTGCTGCGCCTTGTGCGGGTTGAACTCCATACCGCTCGTAGCCTTCACGAGGTCGTCGCGCGTCAGGTTGTGGCAGCTCTCGTTCAGGCAGAACTCGTCGCCGTCAAGGCCGCGCGCCTCGGTCAGCATGTCCGTGTCGCGCTCCTCAAGCGGGTACACGTAGTTGCCGGTGACCCAGTTGATGCCCTCGGACATCTGCTCGCTCAGCGTGGGCACGTGGCAAGACATGCAGTCCTTGCCCTGGGCCTTGTGCGAGACGGCCAGCATCGCGTTCGTGTTGCTCACTTCGTTGCCCCACTTGTCGACGCCCGTGGTACCAGGCTCCTGCTCGTACGTCTCAAGGTACTCGTCCATCGGCGTGTGGCAGATGGCGGCGCAGAAGCTCGGCTGCTCGTGCCAAACCCAGAAGCCGGCACCGGCTGCAATCAAGACAACCACGACGACGCCCACGACGATCGGCCACTTCTTTCCCTTTTTCTTGGGAGCGGCTTCCTCGGTCGTAGAGCCCTCGGTCGCAGGTGCCTCAGTGGCGGCTTCCACTTTGGTTTCCTCTTCGCTCATGCTCTCTAACCCCCTTTCTCATGATCTCGTCTTGCATTTCCGTCGTCTCCGTTACAAAGTGGCATCGATTTCGCTGCCAAACGGAAACACAAGCACTTTACCACATGCATACTAGCGGTCAACCGACAAAAAACCTATCACCCATTTGGGGGGAATTAGCCCGGATTCACCCCGTTTTTCGTGTGATTCGGCCCTTTTTCGGCAAAAACAATGCATCAAGCCGGTCGAGGGGTCCTAAGACGGGGAAAGGAAGCCAGGCTTCCTTTCCCCACCCCTCTAAAGACGTTGGAGAGAACGTCGTTGTCGGCTAAGCGAGCATCGCCAGGGCTTCGTCGGCAGCAGCCTCGGCCTTGTCGAGCGTCTCGTTGGTCAGCTTGGAATTGTGCGCTCCCTCGCTGTTTTCAACCATCACGAAATCCCAGTAGAACTGCGCGTTGCGCTGAAGCTTCTGCAGCTTGGCAAGCTCCTCGGACGCAGCCGGGATATCGGTCTTTGCCTCGTTCGCAGCCTTCATGGCGGCGATCTCGTCAGCGTACTTCGCAGCGATCTTGTTGGTCATGTCCTCGATCTTCTCGCTGATCGCGGTCACGCGCTCTTCCTCGCTGGCCTGGATGTCCTTGACCTTCTTCTCCAGGTCGTCGTGGCACTTGCTGCAGTCGTTCTCGATGAGCTGCTTGTTCTCGAGCGGGCTCACCCAGTTATGCGACGTGTACTCGCCGTTCGCGCCCTCAGCGGGAGCCATGTGGCAGTCGGAGCAGCCGTAGCCGGCCTTGGCCATCGGGGACTGCTCGCCGCCGTGCATGGTCTCGAACTCGGGATGCTGAACCTTGATCATCGGAGCGAACGTGTCAGCGTGGTTCCAATCCTTGAAGTTGCGCTCGTCGTAGTAAGCCAGGATGGCGTCCGGGGTCATCTGATCGAGGCCCGTGTAGGGGTTCGTCGTGGCCTTGGTCTCGCCATCGAAGTAGTACTCGTTGTGGCACTGGCCGCACACCTGGGAGTTCATCGGAGCCTTGCTGCCCTCGCCCGCGTCGTTGCCTAGCGCCTTCACGAAGTACGAACCGGTCACCTTGAGCGACTGAGGATCGTTCTCGTGGCAGTTGTAGCAGCTGACCGGCTCGGTGAACTCGCCGATCAAGTCGTTGAACTTCTCCTTGTACACGCCTTCTCCCTCATCGTTCACCATGGCGGTGAACTGCGGGGTCTTGCAGGTGATGCAGCCGGCGAGCTGCTCTTTCTGCGTGGTGCGCGGAGTTTCCTTCACGCTCTGCAGCGTGTACAGATGGCTGGCCGCCTCGTCATAGCCGAGCGCGAACGCGTAACCCTTGTACATGGTGTTCAGAGCCGGGTACAGCTCCAGATAATTGTGCTTGTCGCCGCCATCCTGAAGAGGCGCGTTGGACTTGTTCTCCATGTACGAAGCGTATTGGTCCGGATACGCGTCCTTCCACGACTCGGCGGTGACGACGCCGTACTTATCGGGCTCAGGCGTTTCCACCTGCTGCACCGTTTTGTTCTCATCTGCCTTCTGCTCCGTAGCGTCTTCGGTAGCCTGGGGCGCACATGCAACCAGCCCCATGACCATACCGAATGCGCAGACGGAGGCGGTCCAGACAGCGAGTTTGTTCCTCTTGGTCTTAACCATACAATCTCCTCCCTTCGACTGACGATCTCTCCTTCACAAAATATACAACTTTTATTGACGGAATGCACGAGAAACGAGGGTATTCGGGGATTCCCACCACCCCATTAGGGAAAAACCCTAGTTAACTATTCGCAGGTCAGAATGGTAAAGAAGCACCTGCGGCCACATTGGCGCGGCTTGCCAACTTCCCGCAGCAGCCGCCGACCCAAGCAGGCCGCAAGCCAGGAGGGGCTCGAACGGCCCGCTGCCGAAGCCGGATCAGCAGCGGGTCGTCTCCCGCATGGAAGAGATTTAACGCTATGCACGATTTTCTTTATCGCCTTTTTTGACGACCTGGGGTTTCTTTCATCGATCACAGCGGAAAGCGCCCGCAAATCATGCATAGCGTGCATTCTCTGCCACCCTGCCCCTTCCGCTGTTGCGCCGATTCCGTCGCGAGCCTGCCGAAGCGGCCGCCGAAGGCCAATCCTGAAACGTCCCGCGACTCACTCCCCCATCGCGAGGACGGTTGCAGGCTCTTTGCGAAGAGCGGCGAGCGTGGGCACGAGCGTCGCGGCGAGGACGAGGACGAAGCCCGCGAGCGAGACGGCCAAGCCCTCGCCGAAAGCCAACCCGTCGAACAGCGGCATGCCCACGGCGCACGCGGTGACGGCGTTGGAGACGACCACGGCCGCCATGCCCGCCAGCGTTGCCGTGACGGCATGGATGAAGGCTTCGCACACGGCCGCGGCCAGCAGCGTTCGAGGCCGAGCGCCGCCGGCAATGAGCAGGGCCACGTCGCGGGTGCGCGATTTCGACGTCATGACCACGCTGACCGCCGCCCCGATGGCGCACAGGAGGACGGGGCCTCCGAGCAGGAGGATGGTCGAGGTGAAATCGAGCGAGGTCTTGTAGTCTAGCAAGCCCTGCTGCTGCGCGTAGAACGCCAGCATGTTGCTGAGCGAGGCGACACCCGCCAACAGGTCGAACCCGACCATGACTGGCGTTTCCACCGAGGTGCTGAGGGACAGGCCGTAGCGCGCGGTATGCCGCGCCAGATACCAGGCGTTCCAACGCAATTGCGGCATGATGGACGTCCATGCCCTCATCAGCGCCGAAAGCACCACCGGGGCGACAGTCGCGAGCGTTGCGACCGCAAGAAGGGGCACGAACAGCGCATTGCTCAGTGCGGCGTACGACTGCGCTTCGACCATGAAGACGGAGAGCGCGCAGGTGCCCGTCGCCAAGCTCGCGAACAGGATCGCCCTCAACCACGTCATACCCCTGCGCTTCGGTTCAGAATCGCGCAGGGCTTCCAAAGGAGGCGTTTCGCCTGCGCTGCGGGCGCCCTTCAATCCTCCGACGAGGGACACGGCCGCCACCGCAAGCCACACCGTGGGCATCCGCGAAGCCCCCACTTCGAGAACCACCTGATCGATCGGCTGGTAGAACGGTGAGCTGAACACCCAAGGAAACAAAGGGGCGTACGTGACCGATTCGACGAGCGTTCCGCATGCGGCACCCAGCGTCGCCACGACGGCGAGCTGGGCGAGCACCACCGCGCTCACGCTTCGCGGGCTGACGTTCGCGATCTGCCACAAAGCGTACGATCGCCGCTGCGCAGACACCGTGAGGTTCGCCGCCGACACGAGAACCACCGCTGCCGCGAACGAGGAGAACGCGACCATCGTCCAAACCAGGGTTTCCAAGTTCCGATACGTTTCCGTAGTCGTCAGTATCGACACCGCCCAGCCGCCGATGTAGCCGCAGCCCACGGCCACGAGGAACGCCCCTATCCAGGTGGCTGCGTGATCGCGCAGATCCGAGAACACCAAGCGCATCATGCCGGCACCTCCCCGTCTTCCAGCGCTGCAAGGATCTGAGCGGGCGTCGAGCGCCCCATCTCTCGTGCAACCTGCCCGTCCCGCAGCACCAGGATGCGATCCGCCATGGACGCTGCTTCCAAATCGTGCGTCACCATCACCACCGAACGTTTCGGGTCGTCGGCGATGCGCCGCAGCATGCTCAGCACCGCGCGACCGTTCCGGGAATCCAATGCGCCCGTGGGCTCGTCCGCGAAGATCACGTCCGCGCCACCCGCAAGCGCACGAGCGATGGCCACGCGCTGCTGCTCGCCGCCGGACAGGTCGCCGGGGCGGCTCTTTCCCTTGCCGTCGAGGCCTACGCTTTTCAGCACCGCGCTCGTCTGCGCCTTCGCGATGGGACGACCCGCCAGGCGCGCGGGCAGCGACACGTTCTCCCCCACGCTCAGCGACGGGATGAGGTTGTACGATTGGAAGATGAAGCCCACGTGGTCGCGGCGCGTTCTGGACAGCGCGTTGCGGCCCGCATGCACCATCTGCGTGCCCATCATCTGGATGGAGCCCAAGTCTGCCGCCTCCAATCCGGACAGGCAGTACAAAAGCGTCGACTTCCCCGAGCCGCTGGGGCCCACGATGCCCACCATCTCGCCGGACTCGACGCGCAAACTTACGCCGCGCAGCACGTCGGCGACCCGACGCTTGCTTCCGCGCCCGATGCTGAACGATTTCTTCACCTCTCGCGCGATGATCGTCGTGCTCATATGCTCTCCTTAGAACCGATTTTGGGAATGGCGTGCCAGAGGCGAGCTTCGCCCTGGTCGAACATGCTTGTTGTTTGGAATGCGGGCGGCGAAACCGCCGGAACGGCAACATGGAGCCGATCCTTCGTGCGTCAGAGGCGTCGAGGAGTCGGGGATTCGGCACGCCTCAGTACGCAACCGCCGCCTTGAGAAGAACCTCGCGTAACGCCTAACCGTCGCTTCGCGCGGAACGGAACGCCTTGATCGCAAGGCACGCAAGGCCGCCGACCGGCCATGCCAGCAGGAACAGCCTGCTCGCCGGCGTGAACATCAACACCAGGCCGACCGCCGTCGCCGCAAGCATAACGGCTGCATAGGTGCCGCGTTCGCGCTTGGCACGGCGGGCGCGCTCGGCAAGGCCGTCGTCGCCCATAGCCTCGATCTGCTCCTCGCTCATGCCCCCGAGCGATGCGCGGTTGTAACGCTCCAGATTGCAACGCGTCCCCAACAAAACGCTTCGTACGATAACGAACACGCCGATCGCGGCGAACGCCAAGAACGTCGCGCTTGCGAGCCACACGTCCGCTTGCAGCACGATAGTCGCGGCCAGCCCCGCCATGAGCAGGCCGACACCCGCGACGAGCCCCGTCGACAGAGCGGTGCGCGCCTGGTTTTTCTGTTCGGCCGTGTAGAAGTCGTCGACGAAGGGGTGCGCCTTGCGGAATGCGCCGCGCGCGAACGATGCAGGGAGGATGAGCGCGAGACCGACGGCCACGCCGACGAACACGAGCGCGGATGCGAAGCTCCTCACTTCGGCTATCGGCATGAGTCCGGGATCCGACAGGATGAGGGCCAATGCCGAGCTCGCGAAGATGACGGCGATGCCCAGCGGGAGCTTCCACGCGAAAACGCGCATGGCTTGATCGTACCCGGTCACGTCCTGCTGGGACTTTCCCGGCGGAATGCTGGCGGCCCCGTTGGCCGGACGGCCGGTCAAGTCGCCCGTCACCAACTCGTCGAGCGTGCATTCGAACAGACCACACATCTTCAGCAGCTTGTCCATCTCAGGATACGCGCGCTCGGCCTCCCATTTCGACACCGATTGCCGGCTGACGCCCAGCAGCATGGCAAGCTGCTCCTGCGTCATGTTGCGCGTGGCGCGCAAGTGCTGCATGTTGTCGCGAAAGCTCATAGGTCCATCCTTCGTTCGTGCGGTCGATGCCCCTATCTTGCGGGCGACCCGGCCCACACTCAACCAACTTCCGGCTTCTTTTTCGCGGACAGCATGACAACTTCCGGTATCGAATCGCAGGTCAGAGAGAAGTATAGCGCAACACGAAAATCGGGGACTATCAGCCTTCTCGATCAAGGTTCGGAGGTGGAGATGAGAAGATTAGAACCCACGACCCTCCCATTGCAAGTCCAACGCCCTACCCAACCGTGCCAAGCGGTTCATATCAGCTGTGATCGTATACGTACCACTTGGGCTCCCAGCTCATCCGTAAACGATTACAATTGATTTAGAAGCTAAAATGGTGATACGTCCTTCGCTTTCGGGCCCGCACGCCTTCCCGGACAAGGAGAGTTTCCGCCCTTGATTGCAGCATTGGTTTTGGGCATACTCCCTTTATCGGCTTTCGAAAGGGACGACCCAGAAAAACGATAGCGTCGGAATCGACGATGGAGCCAAAGCGATAGGTGATATTGCATTAGTTTCTGCTCGCTCCATCGACGTCAAGAGCCTTATCCATGTCGTGAGAAACCAGCAAGTTATGCTTGATAGCGATCTGGCTTTTCTCTACGACGTAGAAACAAAGGTTTTCAATTAAGCAGTAAAGCGCAACGAAAGCCATTTTCCCGATAGATTCAGATTCCGACTTCCCTCTGAAGAGTACGAGCGTTTGAGGTCACAAACTGTGACCTCAAACGGGAGAGGCGGAAGGCGATACCTCCCTTACGCATTTACGGAGCAGGGCATCGCGATGCTTTCGGCGGTTCTCCGCAGCGATGTCGCGATCGAGACGAGCATTCGCATCATAGACGCTTTCGTAGAGACGCGTCGCTTCCTCGCAAGCAATGCAGCGCTTTTCGAGCGCATCGGACAAGTCGAGCTAAAGCAGCTTGAATACCAGAAGACCACCGACAAGAAGCTCGATCGGATTTTCGCCTACCTAGAAGATACGCCTGAAACTACTCAGAAGATTTTCTTTGACGGCCAGTTATTTGACGCATTCAGTCTCATGGTCGAGCTCGTCCAGAAAGCTCAATGCGAGATCGAGCTAGTAGATGGCTACGTCGATGTCTCGACTCAAAATATTTTGGCAAAGAAAGCGGTAGGCGCTTCCGTATCCGTGCACACGCTTCCCGATGCACGGCTAACAAGGGCCGACATCAACACGTTCAACTCTCAATACCCGACACTGAAGGTGCAACGCACCTCTGCCTTTCATGATCGCTTCTTGATCATAGACCGTTCGATCGGGTATCACATCGGCGCATCCCTCAAAGACGCCGGCAAAAAGTGTTTTGCCATAACGAAAATCCAAGATGCCCAGATGATGGAAGGCCTTCTCGAACGACTGAAGAAGATTTGAAAAGCAGGGAGCAATTTCATGGTCGCACCTTGAAAAATCGGGGCGAAGCCAATGGCCTCGCCCCGATCTAGTTTCCGTGGTGGAGTTCAGGACCATTTACCCGAACACCTCCGCTGTCATCAACGATCTGTCCGATATCGTCGTCACCGCCCTCGAAGGTGAACGCGATATGCAAATCGTCATCGCCTACGAGAACAACTTTCGAGACGAACACCTCGATCAGAGTTTCCGGGTCCTCCTCCTGTGCGATATCTTCAAGCCAGAACAAAATGCGGTTGCGATCAACCGTCACGCTTTCAATCGACACTGCCACGCGCAACTCGTCTTCGAGAAGTTCTTTGCGCTTCGTAAGCTCTTCCACGCGCTCTTTACCACCGGGAGGCGCGTACCCTCCTTCAATCGCCTGCCAGATTCGATCAAAGGACAATTCTATATCGTGCAGTTCCGACCTGATGATCTCCGATTGAGGCTTCGCGCCGGTATCTTGCTCGATTTCCGCAACCAGATCCGCGATCTTCTCGCGCGTTGCCTCGTCGGACAACGCGGCGATCACGGCATCCGCCACGTTCGCCTCTATAATGTCCTTCCGAACGTTTCGCCGGCATTTCTTGCACCTGTAGTAATAGTAGCGAGTGCCGGCCTTCGACGTGCCGCTCGTGCCGATCATCGGGGTTTTGCATTTTCCGCAGAACAGCTTACCGGTCAAGGCGTAGTTCTCCGTGTTCTCGCGCTTGCGCGGGCGCGCGTTCTTCTCAAGAATCTTCCAGATCATTTGCTGCTCCTCCAATGACCACAGAGCCGGCATGCCTCCCGGAATCTCGTACCCAGCATACACGTATATGCCTGCGTTCTGCTTGCGCTTGAGCATCTTGGTAATTGCAGACTGGGTAAACTTGTTGCCGAACTGCGTTCGGTAAGGTTCGCACGCTCTTCTGATATCCGCGATCATCGAGCCGGAAAGCAGCATGTCCTTCATCATGCGCATTACGGTTGCCTGCTGCTCGTTCAGTGCATAGAACCCATCAACGATATCCCAGCCGTACAACCGTTGACCATTCGCCATGCATCGCTCGGCGTTCTTCGCGATCCCTTCGGTGATGCGCTCTGAATCGACGGCGCTCTCCCACTCCGCGAGGACTTCGAGCATTCCGAGCTGCAACACGCCGGACGACCCCTCGGCGATCTGCTCGCCTGCGTAGAGGATTTCAACGCCGCATTTGCGCAGCATTATGCGAGCGAGCGCCATTTCGTCGCGGTTGCGCATGATGCGCGGGACCTTGTAGATAACCACGTAGTCCATCAAATGCCGCTTGGCGTCCTCAAGCATCTGCTGAAAATCTGCGCGATTGGTATCGCGGCCCGTCTTCGCTTCGTCGATATAGACTTTCACGACTTCAAGCTCGTGCTCGTGGCAATAGGCGTAGTCGTTATCAAGCTGTATTTCGATGGATTCGCCGCGCTGGTTGTGCGACGAGTAGCGCGCGTATATCGCGGCGCGAGCGCCCTTCTTTGGAGCAGAACGTTTCGCCCGCTTCGCCATGCTACGCCATCGTCACGACGGGATCGCCGCCGGCGCTTTCCTCCTCGACCATGGCAACGTCGTATTGGTCGCCACCTTGAGCCTTATCGACGCTGCTGTAGAACCAAACGGTGTGCATCGGGTATCCGTCGCCCGCGACTACTTCCTCGAACACGCTCAAGAGCTGTTCTTCGGTTGCTGTGGCCGAAACGGCAACGCGGTACCCCATGCACTCTTCGCCATCACGAACGTAGCTTTGCGAAGCGTCGGTTTTGGTGTATTCGTCCGCCACGGTTTGCTGCGCATCGGTGGCGGAGGATGCAGGTGGCGCGATCTGGTACGTTATAGCGGATACCGCGATTACAACGACGAAAACGGCGGCAACGGCTATGCCGATCTTCTTACCCTTGCTCATGAACAACCCCTCCTATGCTACACCGGAAACGTGATCATCCTGCACGTTGTTTTCCCCACCATTTTTTGCTTCGTCCGTCGGGTAAACCTCGCGGACGGTTTTTGCATTCGCACTCATAAATCGTTTTCCTTCCGGCGTTGTCTGCCGATACGTCGCCGTAATCTCTGACAACGCAGGATCGATTTCGTATGTGCCGAAGTAAAGCTCTTCGACGGTCATGCCCAACGCCTTGGCGATTTTGATGAACGTACCGATGCCTATTTTGTCGAACTTCGTAGTCCCGTTGACAATGGCGTAAACAGTAGAGGCAGGAATCATCGCCATTTCAGCAAATGAAGCAGGCTTTATGTTTCGCTCCTTGAGTAGTGCTGCGATTCTGTTGTCCATTTTTACTCCTTCGCGATAGCTGGATTATACAGAGAAACTACCAATTCGCATAGTCAAATCACAGAAGTCTGTAACTAAATTCGGATTAATGTTGCCTTTTCTCCCGACGTCTGTAATAATCTGGATTGCGATTACAGTTGTCTGTAGATTCTTTCCAAGAAGATCGCAGACGACGGGCAATCTTGAGAGGAGGTGAGCCTATTGCTGTACCCCAACCTCGAAGCGGAAATGAAACGCTTCGGCGTCGATCAGAGGGATATCGCGCAGACGACCGGAAAGCACGTAACCACGATTTCCGACTGGATGAACGGAAAGGTCGATAGCGCATTCCCCGTAAAGCAGGCGATCAAGGTCCAACGCGAGTTGTTCCCAACGCTGCCTATCGAATACCTGTTCGACGAGCAACCCATCCAACGAGCAAGCTAGAAAGGAGGAAAGATGTTCAAACGTGCAGAAGTGGAAGCGTGGTTTACAGGCTGCAACATCAAGGCCGGCAAAACGACCATGCAGTTCGAGCTTGACCAAGAGTATAAATCGACGCTTCCCGACCTCGCGCTGCTGACCGGAACGAAGGTCAGGCTCGAAATCATCGACGACCAGCAGGTTCTTTTCGTCAGCAAAGAAACTGGCGAATTCTTCGACGAAGAAGAGATCGACGAAGCCGAAGAGCCGGACGACGCGGCGTAGCCATGACACCGGAACAGCGTTCGATGGCCACGAGGCTGTCGAGGATCATTTCGCAGTTTTACAAGGACCCCGAAAACGAAAGGAGATACCAAGCATGGCTCGAAGCCAACGCGCGGAAACGCGCGGAAAACGAGAAGCGCGGCCCCGCTACCAACGACAGCCGCGCCCTATCCGAAACCGGACGAACCGCAGCATACCACATCGCAGCCACGAGCTGCTAGGCGCATCGCTTGCCTTAGCCCTTTGCATCACCATCATCTGGGGGTTCGGTTGGGCCTACCAGATCGGCTATGAGAAGGGCTACGGCTACGCCGTCATGACGGCGGTGGAGCTATGAGCGCCGCCAAATCGCCGGAGCTGCGCGCCCGCGAGGCGTGCCGGTGGATCGCCGGCAACCTCGACGCGTTCGACTGGCTCGTGGGCGTCATCCTCGCGGAGGTTGACAAGGGTAACCCGTGCTTCATGCGCGGTGACGCTTTCAAGCTGGCGCGCGAAAAGAAGGTGAGGCTGTCCAACGTCGAGCGGCTTTGCCGCGACAACAACCTGTGGGCCATATTCACACGCTACGCGGCCATGAAGTACCCGAGAGCGGCCCATACGGTGCATTTCAAGGGCGCGCCCATCGATGAAGCCCCCCTCGCCCGCATCTGGCGCGAGGAAGTGGACGCCGATACCGTCTTCCGCGCGTCGTCGTGGCGCGAGGCGTTGGAAATGTGCAATCGAGGTGAGGCCGCATGAACCGCCAGACGTTAATCAACTTCGTGCCGGTCAAGCGCCGCGTGAAGCTCGAATTCCGGGGCAAGTGCACGAGCTGCCCTTGGAAGCTCAAGGGGTGCCACGTGTACACCCCGCAGGCGACCATCGACGAGGAACGGGCGCTCGGGCAAGCCTACAAGGGGCCGAGACACGAAGGGCCGGTTTCCGTGCGCATCGACGTGTTCCGCGTCCTGCCCGGAAGCAGGCCGAAGCGCGTGCTCGGCGAGCCTGACACCATGACGCCCGATATCGACAACATCGCGAAGGCGGTGCTCGACGGGCTGAACGGGATCGCCTACGACGACGACAAGCAGGTGGTGGAGCTGCACGTCTACAAGCACGACCGCGAGCGCCGCGTGGGCGACAGCGTGCGGATCTCGGTGGAAGGCGTGACCGGTGCCTAGGGGACGCGCGTGGACCGTCGGCGAGCTTGCCTACATCAGGCGATGGGCCGGACGCAAGCCGGCGCACGAGATCGCACGCCACCTCAAGCGCACGAAACAGGCCGTGGAGCGCCAAGCGCAGCGCATGGGGGTTTCCCTCAAGCACTACGAAAGCACGCTCGTATGGTGTCCGAACTGTTGCGCATGGCGGACGAGGCTCACGCTCGGCTTCTGCCCCGTGTGCTCGCGCAAGCAGACGCGTGCGGAGCAGATGGAGCGGGAGAAGGCGCTGCTCGACAGGCTCGCGCCGGAGGAACGGGCGCTCAAGCGCCCGGAACTGCACGAATCGCGGATCGACCCGAAGCCGAGGCTGGAAGCGGTTACCGACGGCATGAGGCCGTGGGCTGCGGCGAGGATCGAAGAGCAGAACGCCGTGCTCGTGCAGAGGTGGGAAACGCTCAACCTCGACCGCGAGAACGCCGCGAGGCGACGGCGGATCGAGCGCATGGAAGACCAGTTGAAAAACTGAATTTTTTGGATATTTCGATACCTGAACAGGCATTCTAAGGAGAAAAAATGTTTGACAAGCAGAAAAGCGACGAGAAGCAAATCCTGTGTGGCTGCGGATCGATCACCGAGGCGCAGGCCGATGCGCTCATGAAGAAGGTTTCGAGCATGGAAGGCATCCCCGACTACTTCGTGAACGGGGTTGCCGTCGGCCTGTACTTCGCCTGCCTCGAAAGCGGCGACATGCGCGGGACGACCATCGAGGACTTCGTGAGGAACGCACACGACGCCTATATCGCCGAAGCCGCGACGCAGATGGTCGATAAACTTGTCGCGCGGAAGGTTTGCGGCATGGGCGGCGTCATGAAGGTCGAGGTGCGCCATGCCTAGGGCGAAAGCGGCCGATACGGTCGAGGTCGTCGAGGTGGAAGCCGAGATCATCGACGGCGCAGAAGATCAGCAGAAGGCGGAGCTGTCCGTCACCAACAAGCCCGGGAGCATCGAGGCGAACTTCGACGCGTTGGAGGAATACGTCGATGGCATCCTCGAAGATTACGCGGACTGGGAGCCGTCGGCGGACAACGCCGAGGACGTGAAGCAGTGCGACCGCGAGAAGAAGTACCTCAACGGCCTCGCCTCCCAGCTCGACACGCGGCGCAAGGCCGTCAAGTCGGAATACCTCAAGCCCCTCGACGCCTTCGAGGCGCGCGCCAACTCGATCCGCGACAAGATCAAGGCGACGGCCAAGCGCCTCGACGACGTGAAGAAGCAGGCGGATCAGGCGGAGAAGGACGCCAAGTATTCCGCGCTCGAAGCCCATTACTGCGAGTTCGCCGAACTGCTCGCGCCCGTGGTGCCTTACGCGAGGCTCCATGATCCCAAGTGGCTCAACAAGCGCCCCACCCTGCCGCAGGCCATCAAGGAGCTTGACGCGAAGGTGGAAAAGGTCGCGAACGACTGGGACAGCCTCAAGAAGCGCAACCTCGAATTCCACGATGCTGCAGAGGCGTTCTTCTTCGAGCACTTGGACCTCGGCGCAGCCTGCACGTATAACGACAAGCTCGTGGAGGACCACAGGCGCATCGAAGAGCTTAAGCGCGAGATGGCGCAGGAGGAAGAGGCACAGGAGGCCGCGCCAGCGCAAGAGCGACCGGAGCCGGCACCTGCGCCGATGCCCGCGCCGGTGCCCGTGAGCGCGCCGCAGCCCGCCCCCGCGCCCGTCGTCGCGTGCGCGCCGCAGCCCATGCCCGCGCCTATGCCGGAGCCGGTCCCGCCCGACGCAGGCCCTTACGTCATGGTCATCAACTTGGCGACGCTCGACCAGATTCAGCAGATCGGCCGGTTCTCCGGGAGCATCGGGGTTACCGGCGTTTTCAAACGCGGCACGCTGCAAGAGGCGTATATGCGCGAGGCGGGGGGTGTCGGATATGACCGGTAGCGTCATCCAATCCAAGCTGCTCGAGATTCAAAACGCCCTCAAGGTCGAGAAGGGGCATTACAGCGACTACGGCGAGTATTACTACCGGAACAAGGAAGACATACTCGAAGCCGCCAAGCCGCTGTGCCACGAGAAGGGATGCATCATCACATGCGACGACGACGTTCGACTGCTTGAAAACGGATGGGTGTACGTCGTCACGACCGCACGCCTCACTGACGTGGAGAGCGGCGAGAGCGAGGAGCGCCACGGATGGGCGCGCGAGGTCGCGGAGAAGACGAAGATGGACCCGTCGCAGATAACCGGAGCTGCATCGTCCTACGCAGGGAAGCGCGCCCTCGGGAACCTGTTCGCGCTCGACGATTCGACCGACGCGGACGGCCAGGGGGCGAAGCAGGAGCCTCCGGCGAGCGGCCCGTTCCTCGCCCGCTGCCGGAGCTGCGGCACCCGCATGCAGTTCTTCAACCCGGAGCAGATGCGCACGTACCGCTGCTGCCCTAACCCCGACTACGAGGTGGAGTGATGCAGGAGCTTTACGCGCAGCTCGACGAGCTGACCGACGCCCTCATGCGCGAGCTTGATACGTGCAAGACGAGCGGTTGCCAGTACGCCGAGAACGAGGCCGAATACCGCAAGGCCCTGCGCATCGAGATCCTTGCGGAACGCGACAAGCGAACGCCCGTGACCATCATCAGCGACGTTTGCCGAGGCAAGCCCGAGATAGCCGCGCTCAAGCAGCGGCGCGACTGCTCGGAGGCGATCTACAAGGCGTCGCAAGAGGCGATCAACGTATACAAGCTGCGCATGAGGATGCTCGACGCGCAGATCAGCCGCATATGGAGCAGCGGCGGACAAGGAGGAGCGGCATGAAGGACTTCGTGATGGACGGCTACGTGTGCAAGGGCGTCGAGGTGCGCAGCACGCAGGCCGGGAAGCTGGTGACCAAGTTCACCCTCAACTCGCCGGACTACAACCGCAGCACGCAGCAGAGCGAGCCGGCCTTCTTCCGGTGCGAATACTGGCACAACGGCCAGAACGACCCAAAGGCGGCGAACATCGTCGAGGGTGCCGTGCTGCTCGTCTGGGGTTCCATGCGCTTCGACCAGTACACCGACAAAGCAGGAAACAAGCGCAGCGAGACGGCATTCAAGGTGCGCGAGATCGGGCTTATCAAGCCTCCTGCGAGGCCGCAGCAGCCGCAGTACGCGCCGCAGCCGACACAACAGGCGTACGCGCCGCAATACGCGCCGCAGCCGGCCCCTGCGCCCGTCCAGCAGCCCGCAGCGGCCTACCAGCAGCCCGCGCCCGTCGCCGTCCCGCCGCAGGCCGTCCAAGTTCCCATGTCGGTGTACGACGAAGATATCCCCTTCTAGGCGTCAGACCATGGGTTTCTATTTTCAAGATGACTTTTGGGAGGCGTGCAGCGAGCTGCCGAAAAAGGACAGGGACGCCGCAGCGGCGGCAATCGTCGCCTACTACTTCGACCCCGACGAGAAGCCGAGCATCAAAGGAGCATCAAAGGCCGTGTTCATCGCGTTTCGCGAGCGCATCGACCTATCGCGCAAACGCTCGAACGCGGGCAAATCAAAGCCCGATCAAAACGACGATCAAACGAAGGATCAAAGCAGAATCAAACCGAAAGCAACAGGCGATCAAAGCGGCAATCAAAACCGCGATGGCTCCAATGTCAAACCGGACGGTCACCTATTAAAGGGGGAGAGTGAGAGGGAGAAAGACCTTAAGGAACCCCCCTTACCCCCCTTGGACGAGTGCGACAACGAGGCGGCGGCATTCGCCGTCGAAGCCCTCGCTGCCTTCAACGCCATCACCGGGCAGGACGTGCGCGACATGCCCGGTGACGCGTGGTGCGGCCTTCGCCGCGTGTTCGACGCAGGCCGCACCATCGACGACGTGAAAGCCGTCATCGAGAAGAAGAACGCCGAATGGAAGGACGACAAGAGGATGGCGCGTTTCGTGAGGCCGTCCACCCTGTTCGGCGACAAGTTCGACGAATACCTCAACCAGAAGGACGAAGGAGGTTCGAGTGCAGAAACTAGCGAATATGCTGCGACGTTCTGATCGCCGCAGCCTTGAGAAGGTAATGAAAATGCCCGCGCTCACCGACGAGCAGAGGGCGGAGATCGACCGCGAGGCGAAGGAGGCGGCAAGGCGTGAGCACGTGCGCGTCGCCAGGCAGAGGATCGCGAGCGCGCACATCCCTCCGCTGTACGCATCCGCATCGCTCGAAGACTGCCACCCTGCGGTCGCGGAGTACGCCAGCGAGGTCGCGGAAGGCGGCACGGGCTGGCTCCTGCTCACAGGCCGCAACGGGCGCGGAAAGACGCACCAGGCTTGCGCTGCGCTGCTCCACCTCGCCAAGACGCACCGCGTGGAGTTCGCGACGATGCAGGGAATTCTCGACGAGTGCAAGCAGACGTTCGGACGGCCGGAGAGCGAGGAGGACGTGAAGGCGCATTACCGCAACGTGCCGGTGCTCGTGCTCGACGACCTCGGCAAGGAGAACCCCACGGACTACTCGCTGCCCATCATCTTCGACATTGTGGACAGGCGGTATACGCGCCTCAAGCCGACGATCATAACCACGAACATGAACGCCGCCCAGCTCTTGGCGCACATGTCAACGAAGGGCGACCGCACCATGGCCGAATCGGTCGTTTCGAGGCTCGTGACCGCCCGCGTTGTCGAGATCACCGGGCCGGATCGGAGGCTTCGCAATGCCTGAATTCGAGGTGATAGCGGGCGACATGTTCGACGTGATCGGGCGCGTCGAGCCGGCTTCTTGCCGGTGCGTGCTCATTGATCCGCCCTACATGATCGGCACGCAGAGCGTCCACCGCGACAACATGATCGACCCGTGGGCCGACCTCATGAACGGCGCGAGGTTCTACCGCGAGGTCATCGACGCGGTGCGGCCGAAGCTCACCAAGGACGGGGCCATGTGGCTGTTCATGAACTGGCGAGGCCTGCCGGGAATCTACAAAGCGTCATGTGATGCGAAGTGGCTCCCCGCCTCGTGCATGGTGTGGTCGAAGGACTGGCCCGGAACCGGCGACCCGCTGCGGGCGTCGCATGAGCTATGCCTTCTCTACACCTGCGATGGCTTCAAACGGCCGAACGCCAAGACGCTCGACGTGCAGACGTTCAAGCTGGTTCCCACCGCCCACCGCGTGCACAGCGCGCAGAAGCCCGTCCCCCTGCTGCGCATGATGCTCGACTTCACGACCGCGCGAGGCGACAAGGTGCTTGATTGCTTCTGCGGCTCCGGCTCCACGGGCGTCGCCGCCGTCTCTATGGGCCGTAGGTTCGTCGGCATCGAGGCGAACGCGGCCATCGCGGAGGTCGCGAGGAGGCGCATCGAGGGCGAGGCTTCGCAAGGTCAGTTGTTCGTTACGTCAGAGGAAGGCAAACGTGGAAACATCGAGCGATAACACGATCAGGAACGTGGACGCATTAGCGGGGCTTCGGGAGCTTGAGAGCGATTCATGCGACGCGCTTCTCACAGACCCGCCCTATTCGTCCGGCGGCATGTTCCGAGGGGACCGCGCCGGCAAAACATCGAAGAAGTACCAGAGTACGGGCGTCATCGACGTCAAGCCGGAGTTCTACGGCGACAACCGCGACCAGTTGAGCTTCATGCACTGGTGCGCCATGTGGCTTTCCGAATGCCACCGCGTTTTGAAGCAGGGATCGGTGGCGATGGTTTTCACCGACTGGCGGCAGATCGCGGCGACGGTGAACGCCTTGCAGATGGGCGGGTTCATCTACCGAGGCGTCTTCTCATGGATAAAGCCTGCCGCGAGGCCGCAGAAGGGCCGTTTCACCTCGAACGCCGAATACTGCGTTTGGGGAAGCAAGGGGCCTATGCCGTCAGATGGCTGCTGCATCAAAGGCTACTTCGAGAAAAGCCCGGAACCTACGGCGAAGCGCATCCATTCCACGCAGAAGCCGGTCGAGCTTCTCGAGCACCTTCTCAAGATCACACCCGAAGGATGCACGGTGCTCGATCCGTTCATGGGTTCAGGCTCCACCGCTATTGCAGCGATAAGAACGGGCAGGTCATTCATCGGGTTTGAAATGAGCGAGGAGTATTGCCATCTGGCGAACGGCCGGGTATCGGCGGAGCTTTCCCAAGAAACGCTCTTCAATGAAGGGGGGGGGGCAGATAGATGGCTAAGACGACTTTGCCGCCGATTTGGTGGCCGTTGATGGACGCGCCGACCATCCGCCTCGAACGTTGCCCGATCTGCGGGCGAACGCAACCGCTCAACTCGCACCACATCGTCAAGCGTTCGGCCGGCGAGCTGTTCGACGCCCACGGTCGCAAGCGCAAGAAGCCCGAGATCACGCTGTGCGGCTTCGGCAACAACCTGCGCGACGCGGACGGCCGGTATTACTGCCACGGCCTCGCGCACCACGAAATGCTGCATTTCCGCTGGGTGCCGACCTACGAGGCAATTGGATCGACGTACCCGAAACTCGACGGCGGGCACCTCGAATACCTGCTGACCGACGAACCGACGAAGTACGACGCCGCCCTCAAAATGGACGGGTGGCAGAGGGTGAAGACCGACTGGCAGAACGCGGAACTATGGGTGTGCTAGACCGCTTCGGAGGGCCGCAGGCGTGGGATATCAACTGCGCCACGCAGGACGCCGCGCTCGCGGCCCTCAAGCACGCGAACCCCGGATGCGGGACGTGCGAGTACGGAATCGTCTGCCCGGATTGCGGGCTGGCGTACTGCAAGGAAACCGACGAGTGGGGCGACAACTTCGCCCCGCCATGCGAATACGAGGGATGGCAGGAGAAATGACCAAGGAGAAAGAGGCGTTCTGCGGAAAAGGCGGCGTTGCCTTTTCGAGCGAGAGGCACTATTGGGAAACGCCGCAAGATCTGTTCGACACGCTCGACAACGAGTTTCACTTCACGCTCGACCCGGCAAGCACGGACGAAAACGCGAAGTGCGAGAAGCATTACACGATAGAAGACGACGGGCTATGCCAGTCATGGGCAGGCGAGCGCGTTTTCTGCAATCCTCCATACGGGAGAGAGCTATCGAAATGGGTGAAAAAAGCCCATGCCGAAGTCGCCCTTAACCCCGGAACCGTCGTCGTCATGCTGATACCAGCCCGCACAGACACAACGTATTTTCACGACTACATCTATCACAAGGCGGAGGTCCGTTTCATCCGCGGTCGCTTGCGGTTCTGTATTCAAGGCAAAGCCAAGGATGCGGCCCCGTTCCCCTCGATGGTGGTGGTGTTCCGATGACGCGACCCGTGCTGTACGTCTCCGGCCCCGTCACCGGCATGCCCGACGACAACCGCGAGGCGTTCGAGGCCGCAGCCGACGAGCTGGCGGCGTGCGGCTACATCGTCCGCATACCGCACTGGGACGTGCGGCCCGGAGAGAAGTGGCCGGCGGCGATGCGGATCACCCTCATGGCGATCATCGCGCAGGCCGACGGCCTCGCGATGCTCGACGGATGGGAGCGCAGCGAGGGCGCGCAGCTTGAGGCCCACGTGGCCCGCAGCCTCATGATGCCCGTTAAGACCGTCAGCCAGTGGGCCGCTAGGATGCCAGCGAAGAGAGGACGGAAAACATGCAAGTAGCAACGCCTTGGCAATGGCAGTTCCCGCCGTGCTCGAAATGGATACCGAAGAACGGACGTATGCGGCGCGACCAAGCATTGAAAATCATCGAGGAAGCAGAAGAGGTGATGAAGGCTCAAAGGGTCGGTGATCCCCTCTACGCAATGGAGCTTATGGACGTCATCAACGCCTGCGAAACCGCGTTGCGAGAAGTGCCGGAAGACACACTCGACAGCATCAAGCGCGCAACCATACGCAAGAACGAAGAGCGAGGGTACTACGAATGAGCGCGACGTGGCATGACATAGCGAAGGAGGAACCGCCGGCGGGGATCCTCGTGCTTTGCCAAGGCGCGCACGGCGAGCTGTTCCTCGGCGTCCACGTCGGCCTCGGATACTTCGCCGTTCCGAACAGCCGAGGCGGACGCATAGCCGTCGCATGGCACGAACTACCCGAACCATACTTACCTAAGGAGAAAACGCTATGAACGATTTGAAGATATACGCGCAAAACCTCGAATCAGCCGCGATGGAGCAGATCGAGACGCTCGCGAACGCGCCGGCGTTCGAGGGCGCGAAGATTCGCATCATGCCCGATGCTCACGCTGGCGCGGGCTGCGTCATCGGCTTCACGGCAAACCTCGGGGATAAGGTGGTGCCCAACCTCGTGGGCGTCGATATCGGATGCGGGATGCTGACTTCGCGCATCGAATTCATCGAGGAATGCCACCTCGACGAGTTCGACGAGGTGGTGAAGAAGAGCGTGCCGTCAGGATTCGCCGTGCACAACGTCCAGACGTGCGACATTGACGCGATGGGGCTTCTATGCCGCAACGAGCTGCAGAACGTCGCACGCCTTGAGCGCAGCATGGGGACGCTTGGAGGCGGGAACCACTTCGTCGAGATCGACGCCGCCGGCAACGGCGACGCGTACCTCGTCGTGCACTCCGGCTCCCGAAACCTCGGACTGCAAGTCGCCAACATCTACCAGCGAATGGCCGTCGAGACGTGCAAGGAGCCGACGCCGAAGGGCCTCGAATACCTCACCGGTGAGCTTCGCGACGCCTACCTCCACGATATGCACCTGTGCGAGCGATGGGCGGGGCTGAACCGAGAGGCGATGATGCACGCAATATACCGCGAGGCTCGATTGGGCGTCTTGATGGGAGGGACGTTCCACACCGTCCACAACTACATCGGCAACGACGGTATCGTGCGCAAGGGAGCGATCAGCGCGCAGGAGGGCGAACGCGTGCTCATTCCGCTCAATATGCGCGACGGCTCGGTGCTCGGCATAGGACGCGGCAACGAGGATTGGAACAACTCGGCACCGCACGGGGCCGGCCGCGCCATGAGCCGCGCCAAGGCGAAGCGCGAGCTGTCCGTCGATGGCTTCCGGGAGCAGATGGCGAACGTCTACTCGTCCACTGTGTGCGAAGGCACGCTCGACGAGGCACCCGACGCGTACAAGCCGGCGGAGCAGATCGTCGATGCGCTCTACCCAACCGTCAAGGTGGAGAAGCGCCTGTACCCCGTCTACAACTTCAAGGCCGTGGAGCAGAAGCGCGAAAGGCGGGCACGTCATGAAGGCTAACGTTTACAGCATGCTCGAAGAATGCCAGGAAGGATGCAGTCTCGTCGTTCCTTCCGCCGAGGCGGTGGTGGCGGGGAAACGCAGTGGCGACACGAAGCTGAACGTGATCATCGACTGCGAGCACCGCCCAGTGTGCGAAATGTGGAAGAAGAGGGAAAGCGAAGAGGAAGGCGCAGGCGAATGATCGGAACAGAGCCGATTCCCGGGGTGCCGATGGTCCGCGTGCTGGACGAGGACGGCAACGAGGTATTGCGCGGCTGGTACATGCGACACGAGAACAGGCAACCGTGCGTAATTAACGACTGGCTCAAACCGGATGACGTAGACCACATAGTGCTGCACGATTCCATGGCCGATTGGAACATGCCGCGCAGAATCATCCCCACGAAGATAACGCCGCCGCATCGAATCGAGGTCATCGAATGACCAACTGGAAGAAATACTTCGGCTCGCCGGAGCGGGCGGCTGAAATGATCGCCGATAGCGAGGTGCGGCAGAAGATAAACGATTCAGTGTTCGCCCGCTTCCCCGGCATAGATGCCGAATGGAAGCACCTCGGCAGCGACTACAGGAAGTCTTACGCGCTCGAATGGCTGGAAAGCGAGGCCGACGGTGTGCAACTCGGGTGAATGCTTATTCGAGGCAGGAGGCGCAAACGCCGGCGATTGCATGGTGGGCGACCTCGTTGGGTTCCGCGAGAAGTACGGCGAATACGCCTGCTACGTGGGCGGACTGCCTGACGACGAGGAAAGCGAACAATATATCGCAGAGAACGAAGAACGCTTCGACGCGATCTATCGGCGATGGGAGCGGGAAAGGATCAGGCCATGAGTACGCATTACAAGAACCGCCAGCCGTCAGGCTGCGCCGGTTTCATGGAGGACGCGGCGCTGGTGCCGCTGCTCCTACTCGTGCTGGCCGCGTTCGTGTTCCTCATTGTGCCGTTCTGTGTAATTGGAAGCCTCGCTCTATGGGTGAAGGAGGGCATATGTCGGATAGCCTCGAAGATACGGTAAGGCGCGTCTCCCAAGCCTCGAAATGCAGCAGCGTCGATATAGCGGCCTTCGCCGGAGAGCTTGCGCGCATCGGGGAAACGGCGAAGGAGGCGTTCGAGCGCATGGCCGAATCGTTGGCCGAGATTCGCAGGATCGCCGACGAGCAGACGAAGCCCGAGGTGTTCGTAGTCGATGGAACGCCAGTGCAGCACGCGCCGAGGGTCCCGCCGAAGCACGTATGCGGAGAGCACACGGATCCCGAAGTGCTCGCGTGACGCGACACCGCCTAGACAATGCCAATTGCGCGGGTTCCTCCAATTCTCCTTACCGCGCACCCACCCCCTCCGAGAGCGCCGTCCACACCGGGCGGCGCTCGTCGTTTATGGCGCGACGCCTCCGGGAACATGCTAGGCATGGCCCAGAAGTTGACACAGAACCAAGAGCTGTATTGCCAAGCCCGCGCGAGGGGCCTGTCGCAGCGCCGCGCCTACAGGTCCGCGTACCCGAAGTGCAATTCGACCGACGCGGCGGTAGACGCGAAGGCGTGCAACCTCGAAAAACAAGCTAAGGTTTCGGCAAGGTTGCACGAGCTGAACGAGGCCGGGGCGCGCGACGCGAAGCTCACGCGTGGGCGGCTCCTGCGCCGCCTCGACAGCCTAGCTGATACCGCATGGGCGCGAGTAGCCGAGGACGCCGAAACGGGCCGCAGAATCGACCCTGCGGCCTCGCACGCGCTCGTCGCCGCGTCCCGCGAGCTGTTGCCGTACGCCGAGGACGACGCCACGGTGCGCCCGCTGTTCGTCGCGGACTTCGGCCTGCTCATATCGCCCGACTTCTGCAAGCCGCACCGCATGATCGCGCGACGCGAGATAACCGACGTGTGGCTCGGCGGCGGGCGCGGCTCCATGAAGTCGTCCTATGCCTCGCTCGAAGTGGTCAACTACATAGAGCAGAACCCCGAGCAGCACGCGCTCGTCTTGATGAAGTACAAGACGGCGATACGCGATGCCGCCTATGCGCAGGTCGTGTGGGCGATCAAGATGCTCGGCCTTGAAGACGAGTACGAAATGCCCGATTCCACGCTGCGCATCAAGAAGCGCAGCACGGGCCAGTTGATCATCTTCCGTGGCTGCGACAACGCGCAGAAGATCAAATCCATCAAGGTGCCGTTCGGCCATATCGGCGTCGCCTGGTACGAGGAAGCCGACATGTTCAAGGGCATGGCGGAAATCCGCAAGGTGAACCAATCGCTCACGCGCGGCGGCAACGACTGCATACGCCTCTACACGTACAACCCGCCCCGCTCGGTGCACTCGTGGATCAACGTCGAAATGCAGCGCCGGCGCGATGCGGGCGAACCGGTGTTCACGTCGAACTACCTCAACGCCCCGCGCGAATGGCTCGGCGACCAGTTCCACGCAGACGCCGAGGAATTGAAGCGTATCGACCTCAAGGCATATTTGCACGAGTACATGGGCGAGGCCGTCGGCATGGGCCTCGAGGTGTTCGACCCCGAGAAGGTTGTATTCCGCGAGATAACGGACGAGGAGATCGCCGCCTTCGACAACCTCAAGGCAGGCCAGGACTTCGGATGGTACCCGGACCCGTGGGCGTTCACGCTGTCCGAGTGGCGGCAGAACACGCGTACACTGCTCACATTCCGGGAGGACGGCGCGAACAAGCTGCACCCCGGCGAGCAGGCGAAGCGCATACGTGCGCTGCTCACGTGGCGCGACACGCCCGACGGCGATCCCGTCTACCACCATATCCCCGTGCGGTCGGACGATGCCGCGCCGGAGGCCATAGCGGCGCAGAGGGACGCGGGGATCAACGCACGCGAGGCCGGCAAGGGCAACATGCGCGACGCGTCGTATCGCTTCGTGCAATCGAGCACGTGGGTCATCGACCCCGTGCGGTGCCCGAAGCTCGCGGCGGAGGTTCGGGCGATGCAGTACGCGGTCAACAAGGACGGCGAAGTGCTCAACGAGATACCCGACGGGAACGACCACTGGGTAGACGCCGTGCGCTATTCGCTCATGCCGATAGTGCGCCGCGCGAGGGGCGCATACCGCGCGACGCCGGCCGAAGAATAGGGCGAGCGAACACGGAAGGAAAGGGCGGCAATGGCGCTAGACGAATTCAGTATACCGAGCTGCGTAAAGGATGCCATCAGGGAGGCGGGATACACCGCAAACACCTCGATGGAGGGCTTCGTATCGACATGGTGGCAGTGGTACACCGGCACCACGCAGTGGTACGACGAGGGCTATACGACCGTGGAGGGCCGCAAGAAGACGCGTCGCCGCATGAGCATCAGGCCGGCACGGCGCGTATGCCGGGAATGGGCATCGCTGATCCTCAACGAGGGAACCACGATCACCTGCGAGGGGGCGAAGGCCGCTAAATGGCTCGATGGGTTCCTCGACGCCTCGAACTTCTGGGTCAACGGCCAATCGCTCGTAGAGAAGAGCATGGCGCTCGGCACCGGCGCGTGGGCGCTGTGGTTCGACGTGAGGGGCGACACGGAAACCGCCATGAAGATCCGTCGCTACGACGCGCGAATGGTGGTGCCGCTGTCGTGGGACGAAGAGGGCATCACCGAGTGCGCGTTCTGCACGAGCGTTTCGCTCAAGGGCAAGCGTGCCTATCAGTTGCAGCTCTACGTGCTGGACGAAGGCACGTACCACATCAAAACGAAGCTGTTCATGGACGGCCGCGAGGTTGACGCCGAGCGGCACGGCGTGCTCCCCGACTTCGACACGCTGATCGACCTCCCGCCATTCGGCATCATCAAGCCGGCTATCGAGAACACGTGCGTCGATCTGTCGCCCTACGGCATGAGCGTTTTCGCCGACGGTGTGGACGCGATCAAGGCGGTCGATCTGACGTTCGACGCGCTGTGCAACGAAATCGACCTCACCGAGGCCATGGTGTTCATGTCCGACGAGATGATCGACGTGCGCGACGACAAGGGGCGGATGGTTCCCGTCGCGCCGCGCGGGCCGAAGGGGCGGTTCTTCCGCAAGATCGCGGGGCAGACGGGCAAAGACTTCTTCGAGGTGTTCAGCCCGGATATCCGCGTCACCCCGCTCAAGGAGGCGTTCGGCGTTGCCCTCGCAGAGCTGGGCGACATTTGCGGCTTCGGTCAGAACTACTTCGTCCTCGACAAGGGTGGCGGGCTGAAAACGGCCACCGAGGTATCGAGCGACAATTCGGCGCTTATGCGCAACATCAGGAAGCACGAGAACGTCGTGCGCGCGGCCATCGACGACGTTATGCGCGCCGCGCTGCTGTGCGCGCAGCTCCATTGCGGCGCGAAGCTCGGAAAGGTCGGGCTGGTGAGCATCGGCTTCGACGATTCGATCATCACAGACACGCAGGCGGAGAAGAGCATGGCCCTCGCGGAGATCGCCGCGCTGGGGGTCCCCCGCCTCAAAGTCGAATACCTCATGAAGTACTACGGCATGAGCGAAGAGGACGCCGTTGCGGCCGTGCCGGCGGAGCAGATAGTCGATATCGGGTTCTAATGCTCGATCCCGATTACATCGACAAGGCCGGCGACATGGTGGCCGCTGCCTACACGCAGATCGAGGCGGAAATGCTCGACTACCTCGTGGCGCAGATGCTGCTAGACGAAAAGCTCACCTCGCGCGGTTACACGTCGCTGGCCATGCTCGCGCAGACGCACGACGGCGCGCTACGCGAGATATTGCGGCGCAATTCCGGCGGAATCGCTGCGGCCGTGATGGCGTCAGTCGAAGACGCGCTCAAGCGGTCGGACGAGGACGACGTGCGCAGGCTCGGCGGCGGGAGGACCGCCTACCCCCACCAGGTCGCCGCAACCGTCGATGGGATAGCGCGCATCCTCGAACGCGACAACCTCGACATGATCGACGGCGCGAAGCGGGCTTTTTTGGAGGCATCAACGCGAGCCATCACCAGCGTGAACATAAGCGCGACCACGCCAGACAAGGCAATACACGAAGCCGTGCGCCAGCTTGAGCGCGAAGGGATAAGCATCATCAGCTATCGCAACGCAGCCACCGGCCGGCAGACGGTGAAAAACAAGGTGGACGTTGCCGTGCGCCGCCACGTGCGCACGCAGATCGCGCAGGACGGCGCGCGCATGACGCTCGAGCGCATGAACGAGCTTGACGTGGCGCTCGTGGAGGTTTCGAGCCATCCGGGAGCGCGCCCCGAACATGCCGAGTGGCAGGGGCGGTGCTACAGCCTCAAAGGCGACGTGACCATAGGCGGCGTGAGGTATCGCGACTTCTACAGCGCGACTGGCTACGGAACCGTCGAAGGGCTGCTCGGGGCGAACTGCCGCCATTCGTTCGCACCATACATCCACGGCACGCGCCATGCCTACGCCCACGACCCGAAGCACGCATCGGGCGTGAGGGGCGATGAAGTATACCGGCTCACGCAGAAGCAGCGTTACATTGAGCGCCGCATACGCGAGGCGAAGCGCGAGCTGCGAGGCGCGCAGGCAGAATACGACGCCGACCGCAGCGCCGAAAAGCTCGCGGAGGTTATGAAGGCGAAGCAAGCGATCAAAAGCCGACAGGAAGCCATGCGCAAGTTGCTCGAAGAAGCAAACGCGAAGGCGAAGCCGGGAACATCGGTGCTCCACCGCAACCAGCATCGCGAGTGGGCTGGCGACATGCCGAAGACCACGGGACCGGCGAGGACAAAGCACGGGACCGAGCGGATGCGGGAGCGCGGCATAACGGAGAAGGCGGCGGCGAGCGCCATAACGTCGCCGCTCAAGAGGTTCGAGGCGGTGGCCGACGACAACGGGAGGCGAGCCCAGAAACTTGTCGGCAAAGATGCTACAGTGATAGTCAACCCCGACACCGGGGAGATCGTCACCGCGTACAAGACGAAGGCGCGGATAGCACGCAAGTACGAGCGGGAGGCGAAGGAGGCCGAGAATGCTGGATGACGGACAGAATGGCATGCTGGCGTCGCTCGGCCTGCCGCAGAGCTTCGACGGCCTCGACGATGACGCGCTCGTGCGCATCGAGGAAACCCTATCGACCGAGCTGCAGCGCCACGGCATCAACGCCAAGGGCGACGGCCTCAACGAACACGGCAAGGCATGCCTGCGCCTCATAGAGGCGATACCAGACTAGCCTCCCCGCGCAATCCCATATCCACCGACAGCAGCCGCCCCACGGGGCGGCTTTTTCGTTCCGTCCAGCGCCCGGAGCGGCGCGACACCCCGCCGACCATATAGCCAACGCCAAGCGCCGCGTAAAAAGCGCACCTAAAGCGCGGAGGGAACCGCGTAAACAACCGCTAGGGAAAGGACAGGCATGGACCCCGAGAACGAGGACAAGGCCGGCGAGGAAGCCGCAGCAGAGCCGCAGAAAGGAGCGACCGAGGCAACGGAGGCGACCGACCCGAAGCCGGCCGCAGAAGGGGCCGAGGGCGCTGCGGAGGACGGCGAAGAGCTGACCGACGAGCACGGCCACCCGGCAATCAGCAAAGGCAAGTACGAGCGCGATATCGCGACGAAGGACGCGAAGATTGCGGAGCTTGAGAAGCAGATCGGCGAAGCCGCGAAGACCGAGGCGGGCCGCGCCGCGCTTGAGAAGAAGATCGCCGAGCTTAAGGACGACCAGGCGGAAATCCGCACCGACTACGAATTGAAGCTCGCCGGGTGCACCGACGAGAAGAAGTTCAAGGCCGCGAAGAAGCTCGTAGGCGACTACGAGGGCGACGTGGACAAGCTCAAGGCCGATTACCCCTACCTGTTCGCAGAAGACAAGAAGAAAGGCTCTACGGGTAAGAAGCCGGAGGGCGCGGGCGGAAGCGATATCGACGACAAGCTCGACCGCGCGTTCGGCCTCAAGTAGGGCGACACTAGGAAAGGAACCACAGCATGGCAAACAACCTCGGTAACGCGGTGACGAAGTTCACCACCCGCCTCGACAAGGTGCTCGAGACGGAACCGAAAACGAGCTTCCTGAACATGAATGGCGACCTCGTGGGCGAGCTTAAGGGCAACGGCGAGGTGAAGATCGCCAAGATCGCGATGGACGGCCTCGGCGACTACGACCGAGCCGTGGGCTTCCCCGTCGGAAGCGTCACGCTCGACTGGGAAACCGTGAGCCTCAACTACGAGCGCGCCCGCGAGTTCGAGATCGACGTGATGGAGGACGAGGAGCACGAGCTTCTCGTCTCCGCGAACCTCATGGCGGAGTTCGCGCGCGCCATGGTCGCGCCGGAGGTCGATGCGATCCGCTTCGCGAAGCTCACGGAGAAGGCAGGGACCAAGAAGGCCGAGACGTTCACCGACGAGAAGGCGGCGCTCGACGCCGTGCTGCTCGCGGAAGAGGCGTTGCAGGACGCCGGCGCGCAGCTTTCCTCCTGCAAGCTGTGCCTCACGTCCCACATGAAGACGCTGCTTCGCAAGGCGCAGCCGTGGCGCATCGGCCAGAGCGAGGCCCCGAACGGCAACTTCGACACGTTCGACGAAATGCAGCTCATCGTGGTGCCCGGTAACCGTTTCTTGACGGCCATCGACCTGCTCGACGGCAAGACGACCGGCGAAGAGGCCGGCGGATACAAGCAGGCGGCCGCAGGCGTGCCGATCAACTTCATGGCGATCCACCCGTCAGCCGCCGCAGTGCTGAACAAGCACGAGAAGCTGCGCTACTTCTCCCCCGACGTGAACCAGGACAAGGAAGCCCACAAGTGGCAGTACCGCCTGTTCCACGACGTTTTCGTTTACGAGAACAAGGCCGGCCTGATCTATTCGAGCTACAAGGCTTAAGGAGGGCACCCGATGAAGACCGTAGGTTTCGAGGTCAAGAAGAAGCGCACGCCTCCGAAGAAGGACGCCGGCCAGAAGGGCGACGCCCAGAACGCTGGCGCTGACGGCGCGGCGGGCGGCAAGGACGCCGGCCAGAAGGGCGAGGACGATGACGCCTAGCGTCTCATACGACGAGTACACGGCGCGCGGCGGCAAACTGGCGAAGGAGGCGTTCGACGCGTCCCTCGCCTCCGCCGTCGCGTCCGTGCGCGAGGTAATGGGCCTCAACGAACCGGACGGCGAGCAGCAGGCGGCGGCGTACGTCGGCGCGGTGTGCGCCGCCGTCGATGTTGATGCGGCCTACGGCGCATCCGGCGGGATCGGCGAGAACGTCGCCAGCGTGGCGGTCGGCGCGTTCTCCGCCACGCTGGCGGGAACCGCAGGCGTCAGCGCCTACGACCTCGACATGCGCCGCGCCATCCTCCGCGAGCTGCAAGGCTCGGGGCTGCTCTATCAGGGAATCGGATAGCACCATGCTGCAGATACCGAAACGCGCCCTCCCAAGCACCGCAGCCGTGCGCGTGCCGCTTGAAGGCGACTACGGCGGCGAGTTCGCCGAGCCGGTCGCCATCGGGCACGTGCGCTACGAGAAAGCGGCGGGGATCAGGCGCACCGACTACCAGTTGCAGGACGGCACCACCGGGATCGTGTTCATCGACGCCGTGAACAGCGAGGGAGCGTTCGAGGTGCCGGCCAGCTCGATGGTGAGCATCGACGGAGCGCCCGAGGTTTGCGTCAACGCATGCCACCCCCGCGAGCAGTTCGCGGGGCGCGTCCATCACTGGGAATTGGAGGTGCGCTAGATGACCGTTCGCATCGACCTGTCGGCCATGGAGAGCCGCTTCGGCGACGCGGAGGCGGAGAAGCGCCAAGAGTTGTTCGCGATGAAGGCCGCATCGCTGATACGCAAGTACGTGCCGGTCGAGGAAACGACGCTGCGCTCGTCGGAGCCGATGAACAGCGACTACAGGGGCGGCGTGCTCGTCTGGGATACGCCTTATGCGGCGAGGCACTTCTACGTGCCCATGAACCACTCGGAGGCCGGCACGGGCGACCACTGGGACGAGCGGTTGAAGGGCGGCGACATGGGCGCGCTCGAAGACTTCGCCGGCGGGCTGTTCGGGGGCGGCGCATGAGGTTCGATCTGCTCGACGTGGTGCGCGAACGCCTGAAAGAGGCCGGCATCGCCGACGTGGTAACCACGCTGCCCGATTCGTCGAAGCACCCCGAGGCCGTCGTCGTGTCGCTCGGCGTCGCATCGCGCCAGACGCGCTACCACGACGGCGAGGTGGCGACCCCGCTGCGGCTCACCGTCATAGCGAAGCGGAGAAGCGAGCTTGACGCCATGGGCGACGCGATGGAGGCCGAGCGTATCTTGCGCACCCGCCCGCTCGATTCGCGGAACGGCTCCTACCGCGTCGCGAGCGTCGAGACGGCGTTCCCCCGCCCCATCCCGTGGGACGAATCGGGCTTCTTCGTCTGGGCGTTCGACGCGACTATCAACATAACGAGAAAGGACTTCGGTTAATGGATATCGGATTCGCACCCAACCACACGCACCTTTACGAGCTGGATATCACCCCGTTCGCTGTGAAGCGCACGTTCGCGCGCATCGGCGCGGGCATCGCCACCATCGACGGCGACCCGTCGGAGGAGATCGACCAGACGGCCTATTTCGACGGCGACGGAAACGCAAGCTCGGACGTCACCGGCGGTCAGGAGATCATCAGCGTTTCGGGGCATCGCCGCCACGGCGACCCGTACCAGGATTACGTGGCGTCGCTCAAGTTCGTGCGCGGCGAGGCCCGCAAATCCACGCTGCGCATCACCGACCCGGCCGGCGAGGTGGTCGAATCGAGCGTGACCATCTGCAACATCAAGGCGCTCGGCGCGAATGGCGACGCGAACGGCAAGAACGAGTTCTCGTGCGAACTGCACTTCAACGGCGCGCCGCGCGTCATCCCATCCGACGCCACCGTGCTGCCGGAATCGGTCACGGCGACCGTCGGGGCCGTGGCCGTCGGGAAGACGGTCGCGGCGTCGGCAACCGTGACGCCGAGCAGCGCGTCGGACCGCTGCGTGTTCGCCATCGAAAACGACGAGTTCGCCACCGTCGATAGCGAGGGCAACGTCACCGGCGTCAAGGCCGGCAAGACGCGCCTCTCGGTAAAGTGCGCCGCGAAGCCCAGCGTTTGCGCCGTCGTCGACGTGACGGTGGGGGCATCCGCATAGAGCGGCGCGACACCGCAAATACATTAGGCCGAGGGCCGAGGCGAACGCGCTGCGCCTCGGCCCTTCCTTTGCCCACAGCGCGCAAGAAAGGGCGAAGAAATGGCTAAGATCATCGCTTTCGGGAAGTTGTTTGAACCGCTCGATATCGAGCTTGGGGACGAGACGGTGCACGCGCGTATCGACCTGCGCGATTCGAGCGTGAACAAGAACTGGGAACTGCTGCGAAGCTCGCGCGAGAAGATGGAGGCCATACAGGAGGCGGGCAAGGCCCTCGAATCGGCCTGCGGGCCGGAGGCCGACAAGATCGCCAAGGACATGGCCGACCTCATGCGCCCCGCGATATGCGGGGCCATCGGCGAGCAATCCTACCTTGAAATCCTCGTGGCATGCGGCGACGGCGAGCCGGTGCAGCCGGAGGAGGCCAACATGGTCATGGCCCTCGTGTTCAGCGAGATCGAAGTGGCGATCATCGACCGAATCAAGGCTTTCAAGGACCACAAGGCAGCGCATTACCTCAAGGAGATCGCCAATGCGCAGCCCGAGCCTCACAAGGCGTAGCGAGCACGCTGGAGGGCGGCTGTGCCACTGGTACGACTGGCGCGGCCGCTCGGTGCTCGTGTGCGATTCCGCCCGGAACATGCTGCTCGTCATCGAGCTATTCGCCGACAAGGAGCTTGAGCCGGAGGACAAATACCAAATTCTTCTCGCAATGCTGTTCCCCGATCCTGCGGAAGCACTCGGAATGGCCGGCGGCGACATTAACGACCTCATAGCGTGCGTGCTGTGGGACGCGTGCGGCCTCGACGTGACCGGCACCAAGCCCCACGAGCGCGCCGTCTTCGACTGGGAATCCGACGCGCCGCGCATCCAGGCGTCGCTCATGAGCGCCTACGGGATCACCTGGGACCAAGCGGCCGACGGGCTGTCGTTCGCGGACGTGTGCGCGCTGCTCGGCGAGCTTGTCGAAGACGACGGCCAAACCCCGTTCGCGCAAGCGATCTACTACCGCACGGCCAAGCCACCGAAGCGCACGAAGTACAACGGCGAGCAGTGCGACGCATGGAGCGCGCGCCGCAGCCATTTCGCGATCAAGGCCGCCGACGCCTCGCCGGCCGATGCCATGGAAGAGCAGAACAACCGAAGCCGCGACCTGTTCGCCGCGTTGAAGGCCGTCGCCAAGGGCGCGGAGGTGGGCAATGTCTGACGGGCGCGTGGAGGTAGAAGCGGTACTCAACGAAGCACCGCTCAAAAAGGGCGTCGCGTCGGTCAAGGCCGATATCAAGAGCATCGAGGACGCCGACCGCAAGCTCGACTGGTCCGGCCTGCAGAAGGGTGCGGACGCCGCGAAGCAGTTCGGCGACAAGCTGACGAGCGCAGGGCAGGGCCTTACCCTCAAGCTCACGACGCCGGTGCTCGCGGCAGGCGTCGCATGCGCGACCATGAGCATGAACTTCGACGATGCCATGGCGAAGGTATCGACCATCGCCGACACGACCGAAGTACCGCTCGACGACCTGCGCGGCGCGATCCTCAAGCTGTCCGACGACACCGGCGTGGCGGCATCCGATATCGCCGATAACGTCTACAACGCAATATCCGCCGGCCAATCGACCGGGGACGCCGTTAACTTCGTGAGCAACGCCACGAAGCTGGCAACCGCCGGTTTCACCGATTCGGCGTCGGCGCTTGACCTGCTGTCAACCACCATGAACGCGTACGGCATGGAGGCCGACCAGGTAAACCGCGTGTCCGACGTGCTGCTGATGACCCAGAACAAGGGCAAGACGACCGTCGGCGAGCTGTCGCAGGCAATGGGCAAGGTCATCCCAACCGCGTCGGCCTACGGCGTGAGCCTCGAAAACCTCGCGGCGGCGTATGCGACCACCACGGCCAAGGGCATCGCCACCGCCGAATCGACCACGTACCTGTCCGGGATGATCAACGAGCTGGGCGATTCAGGCTCGGACGTTGGAAAGATCGTTAAGAACAAGCTCGGAAAGTCGTTCAAGGAATGCATGGCCGAGGGCATGAGCCTCGGCGAAGTGCTCGATGCGTGCCGCCAGTACGCCGACGAGAACGGCGTGAGCCTGAACGAGCTTTTCGGGAGCGCAGAGGCCGGGAAGGCCGCGCTCGCCATAGCGGGCGACGGGATCGACGGGTTCACCGCGAATCTCGACGCCATGAACAACTCCTCGGGTGCGACCGAGGAAGCGTTCGGCAAGATGCAGACCGATTCGTGGGACCTGAACAAGGCGATAAACGAGATAAAGAACGTGATGATCGAGTTCGGCGGCACCATCGTCGAAACGCTGCGCCCCGCCATCCAAGGCTTCATCGACGGCGTGTCGGCGTTCAAGGACTGGTTCCAAAGCATCGGGCCTGCGGGGCAGCAGGCGATCCTCGGCATCGCGGCCGTGGTCGCGGCCATAGGCCCGCTGCTGATCATCGTCGGGAGCCTCGCCGGAGCCGTCGGCAACATCGGCGCGCTCATTGCTGCGGCCGGAACAGCAGCAACCGGCGCGGGCGCTGCTGCGGGAGGCCTTGGCGCATCGCTCGGCGCGCTCCTCGGCCCCGTCGCCCTCGTGGTTGCGGCCGTCGCCGGCGTCGTCGCGATAATCGTGTACCTATGGAACACGAGCGATGGCTTCCGCGAGGCCGTCATGGGAGCGTGGGACGCCATTTCGTCGAAGGTCCAAGAGGTGGCGGCGTTCCTCATGCCCTACATCCAAATGGCGATGACCGCCATACAGCAGAGCATAACGACCGTTTTCGAGGCCGTCATGCCCATTATCGACGCGGCTATCCAGTTTGTCATCGCCACCGTTATACCCGTGATAACTAGCCTCATGGACACTGTGGGAAACGTATTCGCGGCGATCCTCGCGACCATTACGGGAGTGATGACCGGTGTATCGCAGATCATCAGCGGCGCGCTGTCGGTCATCCAGGGCGTGTTCCAAACGGTTTGCGGCTTCATCCACGGCGTGGTGACCGGCGATTTCTCGCAGATGCAGGCGGGCGTCGAATCCATCATGAACGGGATATCGAACATCGTCTCCGGCGTGTGGAACACCATTTCGTCCATCTTCTCCGGCGTCATCAACACCATCGTTTCCGTGGTCGAGGGCGGGTTCAACGCCGCGTCGTCTGCTATTTCAGGCGTGCTCGACGGCATCGCCAACACGATATCGAACGTCATGGGCGGGGCGAAGAACACCGTTTCCGACGCGATAAGCGCAATATCCGGGTTCTTCTCCGGCTGCAAGCTCGAACTGCCGCGCATCAGCCTCCCCCACTTCTCGATCAGCGGTTCTTTCAGCCTCAACCCGCCGAGCATCCCGACCATCGGCGTGGACTGGTACGCCACGGGCGGCATCTTCAACGCCGCGTCGATCATCGGCGTGGGCGAGGCAGGCCCCGAGGCCGTCATGCCGCTGCGAGGGCGGAACATGCAGCCCTTCGCCGACGCGGTGGCCGCAGGCATCGGCGGCGGCGAGGCGCGCGACGTAGAGGTGAACATCTACGTCAGCGCAACGGTGAGGGAAGAGGCGGACATAGAAAGGCTATCGCAAGCCATCGCCCGCGAGTTCAAACGGAAGGAGCTGTTCGCGTAATGATATTCAACGGCTGCGATCTGTCGAAGTGGTTCAGCGCGTCGTTCGAGCGGCGCATATCGCCCGAGCTTGACGTGGCGACGCGCGACGTGCCGGGGCTTGCCGGCGCGCGCTTCGTCCGCGCGAAGGTGAAGCCGCTCGTGATCCCGGTGAAGCTGCGATGGCGGGCACGCCCAGGGGCCTCCATGGCGCGCCTGCGCCGCGAGGTCGCCCCGGTGCTCATGGCCTCGGAGCCGAGGCCGCTCGTGCTCGACGACGAGCCGGACATGCACTATATGGCGATCATGACCACGCAGGCCGCGTTGAGCAATCTGTGGTACACGGGCACGTGCGATATCGAGTTCACCGCGTACGACCCCATAGCCTACGGGCGCGACCGCGAGGCGTCGCTTTCCCCCGCCGGCACGTTCGAGGTCGGCGGCACATGGCCGACCGAACCCATAGTGACCGCGCGTCCGGGCGGAAGCGTGTCGTTCCTCCGCCTCACCGACAACGCGACGGGCAGGTTCGTGCAGGTTACCGCCGCGCTCACGTCCTCGTCGGTGGTCGTGTTCGACATGGCCGCGCCGAATGCCGCCGTCAACGGCGCGAACGCGCCTGTGACGTTCGAGAGCGACTTCTTCGCGCTCGAACCGGGCGAGGCGTCGCTTCGGCTGTCGAGCGGCACGGGCACGGTCGCGTGGACGGAGAGGTGGCGCTAGATGCAGCTATTCGTCTGCGACCGCTGGGAGAACTACAAGGGCGCGATCAAGACGCTCGCCTCGTGCATCGACACCCGCGAGCTGAACGGAGAGAACAGCCTCGAGATCGTCTCGTTCGCGGTGCTCGACAAGGGCGACCGCATCGTTTGGCGCGACCTCAAGGGCCGTTGGCGCGAGAACATCGTCGGAAGCTGCGACGAGAGCCACGCCGACACGGGCGTGGAGCGCACGCACTACTGCCCGAATTCCGCCATCGAGCTGCGCGGCGACTACATCGAGGACAAGCGCCCCGGCAACTGCTCGGCGGCGACCGCGCTCGCCTCGGCGCTATCGTCGTCGCGGTGGACGGTCGGCCAGGTCGATGACCTCGGCACGGCACAGGTCAACTTCTACCACGCGAGCGCGTGGCAGGCGATACACGACGTGGCCGACGCCTTCGGCGGCGAGCTGCGCTTCGATATCGCGGTTTCCGGCTCGCGCGTCGTATCGCGCCGCGTGAGCCTGCTCGCGCACGTCGGGGCCGACACGGGCAAGCGGTTCACGTACCGGAAGGACCTATCGGAGTGCAGGCGCACCGTGTCGGAGGACGACGTGTGCACGGCGCTCTACGGCTGGGGCGCGTCCCTTGAGACGACCGACGATGACGGCAACCTCACGGGCGGGTACTCCCGCAAGCTATCGTTCGCGGACGCGAACGGCGGGGTCAAGTGGATCGGAGACGACGCGGCCCGCGAGAGGTGGGGCCGCCCCGACGGCAAGGGAGGCAAGGCCCATGTCTTCGGCGAGGCGACGTTCGACAAGTGCGAGGACCCGGCGGAGCTGCTGCGCCTCACGAGGGCGGAGCTTGCCATGCGCAGCGTGCCCAAGGTGAGCTATGCGGCGTCCGTCGCCGCGACCCGGAACGCAGGCGTCGGGTTCGAGGGGTCAGACGAGGGCGATGCCGTGGCCGTCATCGACGGCGACCTCGGCGTGCGCGTGATGGCCCGCATCACGAAGATCAAGGAAGACCAGCTCGAAGAGGAGAACACGACCTACGAGTTCGGAAACTTCGGCGACCTCGCGGACGTGTTCAAGGCCCAGAAGAGCGCGATCCGCGAATCATCGGATTCGGTGGCCTCCTACGCGCAGAACGCCGTCAACGCCTCGAACGCGCAGACGAACAGGAACATGGGCGCGCTCGGCGACAGGTTCGAGCAGGAGGTGAACGAGGCGATCAAGCACGGCGACGACCAGGTGGCCGCGCTCAAGGCCGAAATGGACAAGATACCCTCCGATATCCGTGAACAGCTCATAGACATGATCAACGAGGAGGTTAACACGACGGGCGGCTGGGTGTACGAGGAACCCGGCAAGGGCATATTCGTGTACAACTCGCGCCCGGAGAGCGCGACGAAGTGCGTGAAGATCGGCGGCGGCATCGTGGCCGTGGCGAACAGCAAGTACAGCAGCGGCAATTGGTACTTCAAAACCGCGATGACGGGCGACGGCATCGTGGCCGACCGCATCTATACCGGCCGCATAACCGGCGGCAGCTCGTACTTCGACCTCGACAGCGGCACTATCAACATGCGCAACGGCATCATCAACATCACCGACACCAACGGGAACACCGTAACGGTGTCGCCGTCGCTCGGGTTCCAAGTGCGCGACAAGAACGGCTCCATGATCGCCGGAACGGTGATAGCGAACGGCAAGGCGTTCTTCATGAGCCGCGCGGTTGGCGTGTCGTCGTCGCTCTACGTGACGACAGGGACGACAGCGGCGGGGAATCCAGGCGCTTCGTTCGTCAACTCGCAGGGCAACTACCTCGACGTCGAGGCGCTTCGCGCATCGGCCGACCCGAGCAACAGGACGACGGGTGCGGGCATGGCCTGCTTCAACAAGCCATTCCTGCACACGAGCACGTACTACAAGCAGCTATGGCTCCATCCGCCGTATTTCGACGACACGTATATGCAGCAGCCGAACGAGCAGCTATTCCTTCGCTGCGGAGGCAACAGCCTCGGCGAATCGCCGCTCGTGAAGCTGCAATACAGCAGTTCGCAAGGGCTGTTCTTCGGGAGCGGGTACGTAACGCTCAAGCTCGACGATTCGCACTATGTTCGCATCTCGTCGGACGGCGTGCAATGCCGCTGCGGCTCGAAGGGCTTCGGATGGCTCAATGGCGAGTTCCACCAAACGCTCGTCTGGTAAGGAGGCGCACATATGGAAGAAATATCAGACGGTTCGGTGCCGGCGGCGGTAGGCGCGCTAAATGGCGAGACCGAAGCGAAGCTCGCAACGATTCTCGACCTGCTCGAAACGTCGATCTTGCCGGCGCTTGAATCGGTCCCGACGAAGGCGGAGCTGGCGGAGGCGATAGGCGAAGTGAAAGGAATGATCAATGGCAATTAGCGCGCAATGGTACACGCGCGCCGTCACGCTCGACTGCGCCGACGGCCACGTAGGCGACATGTACGCGAACGAGGGGGACGCCAACGGGCGCGGCATCGACCTGTCGCTGTTCGACGGCAAGGAACCGGCGAACACGACCGGCATGTCCGTGTACCTCGCATGGGGCCACGAGGCTGGCGGCGAGGGTTTGACGCCGTTCTCCGCCGTGGACGCGGCGCACGGAAGATGGCGCGTGCTCTACCCCACCGCCATGCAGCGGAGCGGAACCGTGCTGGCGCGAATCATGGTTTACCTGAACGGCAACCGCGCCGCGATATCGGGCAGCAAGAACTTCCGGATCTTCGTGGACGTCGATCCGGTGGACGGGAGCGCGGCGCTTTCCGATAACGACTTCTCGGTATTCCAACAGGCGGTCATCGACCTCAACACGGCGAAGGCGAACGCCGACAAGTCAACGAAGGCGGCGAACGACGCCGCGAAGAAGGCGACCGACGCGGCTGCGGGCGCGAACGCGGCGGAGAAGAGCGCCGCCAAGGCGACCACTGACGCGAACACGGCGGCTAAGAGCGCGGACGAGCAGGCCGACAGGGCATCGAAGGCGGCGAACGACGCCGACACGGCGACCGCGAAGGCGAAGGAGGCCACGGGCAACGCCGAGAAGGCGACCACGGACGCCGCAGCGGCCACGAAGTCGGCGACGAGCGCGGCATCGCAGGCGCAGGGCGCGGCGAGCAACGCGAACGCGGCGGCGAGCAACGCCCTGCAGATCGCGAACAGCATCGCGAGCAACGGAGCGGGCGACGGCGAGGTGGCCGCGTTGAAAGAGAGCGTGGACAAGCTCGGGAACCTCGCGGCGGAGCTGTCGGGCGGCTACATCGTCATGGACGGCACGCTCTACGCCCCTTCGGCGAAGGCGACCGCGAGCGGCGGCACCGCGGCCATGAAGAGCGCATCGGTTAGCGGCGAAATGGCATCACTTACCTAGAAAGGAACGGAACATGACGGATATCAGCAAACTGGGCGTGGGGGGCACCACGTACACCATCAAGGACGAGAGCGCCCGCACCAGCAGCCAGAACGCCGTGAACGCGTCGGAGTACGCGCGGCAGATCGACACGGACACCTACGCGGGCCAAAGCCTCGCCGCGCTGTTCGCGGGCGAGATCGCGAATTACGCGAACGTCTGGGCGTGGCTGCGCGCCCGCGTGCGCGCGGGGAACTTCGCGGGAATGCGGACGAAAGACTACATCGACCTGACGCTCACGAACGGCAACAACGTGCGGTATCGCATCGGCGATTTCGACCCGTACCTGTATTGCGGCGATGCGTCGAAGGGCCATCACGTCGTCATGGTGCCGAGCGCGCCGGTCGCCGTGACGGGAGCGGATGCGGTGAACGGCTCCTACATCGTATGGAACGAGACGGCGACCAACCAGGGGACGGCGGAAAACGCGCACCCCTACCTGGTGAGCAACCTGCACCGATGGGAAACAGAGGTGTACTACCCCATGTTGCCGCAGATCGTCCGCGACTGCATCCTCAACCAGCGCGTTCTGCTCGAAACGCGCTACAGCGCGTCGGGCGCGCTCACGGCCTCCAACAACTGGGCGTGGGCCGACCTCGGGCCGGTGTGGTCGCCTTCCGAAATGGAGGTGTACGGCTGCTGCGTCTGGGGGACGCCTGGGTATTCGGTCGGCTTCGACTGCCAATTTGACATTTTCAAGAAGACGAAGGACCGCATCCAAGGTTCGCGGATCTCTTGGTGGCTTCGCTCTGTGTCCGGGCTTTCCTCGTCCTACGTGTGCTACGTCGACAGTTACGGGATTGCCTACTACTATACCCCGGCGTACGCCTGGGTCCGGCCCCTGCCCTGCTTCCTCGTAGGCTGAAAGCCGGTGCTGTATACTTCTCTGCGCCCGCCTTGCGCGGGCGCACTTGCCCGCGAAGCGGGCCGGTTCAAATTTTTATTTTTCGGAGGGTAGAGCATGGGCGGGGTTTACGAGCGGACCCGCAAGGTGTCCGAATTCGAGTTCTACAACACGGCGATCAGGATACGCGTGGAGGTCAACAGACTCATGGCGTCGCCCGCTGTCGTGCCGAAGGCTTACCGCCTGCTGAACGCCGTCCCCACGGTCGAGACGGCGCGTGCAATCGTCTACAACATCAACCGCGCCGATCAGTTCTACCCGAACAGCGCGGCCAACGTGCTCGAGCGCAGAAAGTACCTGTCGCTCGCGATAGCGGATTGCGAGCAGCTTTGCCAGGACATGCAATGCCTTATCGACATTGGGCTACCCGTCAACGTCGGAAAGTTCGAGGCCGTCGTCTCGATGATCGAGCAGGAGATAGCATTGCTCAAGGGCGCGCGCAAGAACGTGCGCATCGTCGGAAAGCGCAGCGCCGAAGAAATGCTAGCCGATGCCGAGGCGGAGGTAGAGAGGATTCGTGCGCTATAATGGTCGCGCGTTATGCCTTGCATCGCGGATCAATTGGTGGCTTCGCTCTGTGTCCGGGCTTTCCTCGTCCAACGTGTGCTACGTCAACAGTAACGGGAATGCCAACTACAATACCCCGGCGAACACCTGGGTCCGGCCCCTGCCCTGATTCCCAGACGGCCAGACCGAGTAGGCGAAAGCCGAAAGCAGCGCCATTGAGGAAGGAAGGCATGACCGTCGGCCGCGAGGCCGTAAATACGCACCCCGCGAGCGATGGCGGACGCTTCTTGCATGGCCGTGGCCTTAGGCGCTCGACCCGGTTTCATGCCATCGTCTCACGCGGCTGCTGCACGAACGCCATTGAAAAGGCCGTGCGGGGTGCCCTCCTATGAATTCGGATGAGCGCAGGGCGGCGCGCAGGGCGCGCAGGGAGGCAGAGCGGGCGCGCAGGAAGGCCGAGCGCAACGCGGGATGCGACCTTGAGGCCGTCGCCGACTTGAACGCGCTTTACAAGGCGGCGAAGCAGGCCGCGCGCGGCGTCGCATGGAAGGCGAGCGTGCAGAGGTACCAGGCCGACGTGCTGCGCAACGTCATGAAGGCACGCCGCGACTTGTTGGAAGGCCGCGACGTTTGCCGTGGGTTCATCCGCTTCGATCTATGGGAGCGCGGAAAGCTGCGCCACATAAGCGCCGTACGCTTCTCCGAGCGCGTCATACAGAAGAGCCTAACGCAGAACGCGCTCGTCCCGGCCATAGCGCCGACGCTTACCTATGACAACTCGGCGAACCTCAAGGGCAAGGGAACCGATTTCGCCATAGCCAGGATGAAGAAGCAGCTCGCGCGCTTCTACAGAAAGCACGGGGCCGATGGCTACATCCTGCTCGTTGACTTCTCCGACTACTTCGCGCGGATATCGCACGGCCCAGCGAAGGCCATAGTGGCCGGCGCGCTCGAAGACAGGCGGCTCGTCGCGCTTGAGCACCGCTTCATAGACGCGCAGGGCGATATCGGGCTGGGACTTGGAAGCGAACCGAACCAGATACTCGCCGTGGCGTTCCCATCCTACATCGACCACTTCGCGGCGGAAATGTGCGGGCTTGAGGCCACGGGGCGCTACATGGACGATAGCTATTACATCCACGAGAGCAAGGCGTACCTCGAAGTGGTGCTCATGCTCATAGAGCAGAAGTGCGACCAATGCGGGATATCGATCAACCGCAAGAAGACGCGCATAGTGAAACTGTCGCGCGGCTTCACGTTCCTCAAGAAGAAAATCTCGTTCGGAGAGAACGGGCGCATCGTCGTAAGGCCGTCGCGCGAATCGATCACGCGCGAAAGGCGGAAGCTGAAAAAGCAACGCAAGCTCGTCGATCTCGGGATGATGACGCCCGAGCAGGTAGAGAGGTCCTACCAATCGTGGAGGGGCGGCATGAAGAAGCTGGACGCGCACCGCACGGTGCTGTCCATGGATGCGCTGTACAAGGATTTATTCTCGAACCCCGAAAATGCCTCGCGGGGGGGGGTGTCATTGAAATAGCACTTCCGCGAGCCGCATGACGCGACGCCGGCGGGATCATCGAGCCACCCGAAGAAAGGATGGCGAAATGGAGCGCACGGAGATCGAAGGCGCGATCAACGCATACAAGAACCTGCTGCAGCAAACCGACTACATGGCGATCAAGCACGCCGACGGCGCGCTGACCCCCGAGGAATACGGCCCCATGAGAGCTAAGCGCGAGGAATGGCGCGAGGCGATCAACCAGTGCGAAGCGCAGCTCGCCACGCTTGACGAGCAGGAGCCGGCAGAGCAAGGCGCGATCTGAACGCAAGCACCCGCAAAGGTGCTTTTTTTGCGCCGCGACGCCGCAAATACCCTTTAGCAATCCGCTAAAGGAGGTGATCTATGGATGCGTTTCTGAACAGCCCGGAAGCAATGAAAGAACTTGGCTTCTTCTGGACCTTCATCGCACTTGTTGTCGCGTCGTGCATCTACTTCGGCCCCGATATCAAGGCGCTCATAAAGGGCATTCCTGCGCGACGGAGCAAAAGCGACCAGATGACCGAGAACAACACCGAGGCGCTGCACCTATGCCGCGCAGCCCTCGACAACAACACCGAGGCGCTGCGGTCGAACAAGGAGGACCGCGACACGACCACCGCGATCCTGATCGAGCACGACCGAAAGTCGGAGATCAGGTTCGAGCACCAGAACGAAACCCTGGCACGCATAGAAAGCAAACTCTAGGAGGCGAACATGCCCGAATTGATGAAGTGGTTTTTAAACGACAACTCGCGAGAGGCGAAGCTGGCCAGAACCGTGGCGCAAGGCGTCGTCGGCGTCGCTGCGGCAGCGGTCACCTACTACGCCGCCATGGCCCCCGAGTTCGTCGCCGTCGTGGTGTGCCCCGCGTCCATGGCCGTGCTTTCGCCGATCATGGACTATCTTGGCGAGCGGATGGCGTGATGCGCAAGACGAGAAACGCCGTTCGCGCCCTTCTCGCGGCCCTTGCGGCCTTGATCGTGGTGTTCGTCGCACTCGTGGCCGCATCGCAGCCAAGCGGGCGCGCAGAAGAGCCGAGCGAAGTGCTGGAAGCCAGCGAAGACTACATGGTCACCGCAGCCGATATGCAGCTTCCGGAGCTTCCGACCGGCTGCGAGGCGACGGCCATAGCGACCCTGCTGCGGCTCAACGGCGTTGACGCGTCGAAAACCGACATTGCCGACGTGATGCCAAAGAGCGATACGGACTTTGTGCATTCGTTTTTGGGCGACCCCTACAGCAAGAACGGCGGCTGCTGCATGTCGTTGTGCGCAGTCGAGACGATGCGGAAATTCCTAGTCGGCTGCAGCCTGATCGGCTACGAGACGGAAGGCTACGATCTCGCCGACCTGCCGACGCCGTGCGTCGTGTGGGTAACCATCGACCTGGCAGAGCCGCAGGGGCCGCTCAAGACGCAAGGGGCTTACTCGATGTTCTATCCCTCGCACTGCTTGACCGTGCTCGGCGTCGATGACGACACGGTGCGCACCATCGACCCTCTTAAAGGATACGAGGAGTACCCCCGCGACAAGTTCGAGCACGTTTACAGCGTGCTCGGTAAGCAAGCCGTTTATATCGGGAAGGAATAGCCCATGGACGAAGAGAAGAAGACCGCCGAGGACGAGGCCACCATGCTGCAGAAGGCCGTGGAGGCCGGCCGCACCGACGGCGACGGCCCCGATGACGTGGAGGTGGCAGACGATGGCGAATAGCGCGGCCGACGTTATCAGGATCGCTGCTGCGGAAGTCGGCTACTCGCGGTGGAGCGACCCCGAGCAGGGCACGAAGTACGGACGCTGGTACGCCGAGAAGACCGGCAGCGGCTACTACGGCACCAACGGGGTGCCGTATTGCGCCATGTTCGTGAGCTGGGTCATGGCGCAGGCCGGCGCGAGGTGCGAGGGCATCCCCGGTGCTTACTGCCCGTGGATTCTCAACGCCGGTAGGAAGGCGGGGAAGCTCGTATCGGCCGCGAACGCGAAGCCGGGCGACGTGGTGCTGTTCGACTGGGAAGGCGACGGCACAAGCGATCACGTGGGCTTCGTGGAGCGCAACAGCGGCGTGCTCCACACCATCGAGGGCAACACCAACAACGGCGCGGTGGCGCGCCGCACGCGCTCGTACGGAACCGTGTGCGGCGTCATCCGCCCGGACTACGATGGCACGACCGCGAGCGCCCCAGAGAACGGCGTCGGTGCGCTTGAAGTCGATGGCGTGTGGGGTCCCGCCACGACGCGGGCCGTGCAAGCTGCGCTCGGCACCACGCAAGACGGCATCGTGAGCGACCAGTACGCCGGATACCGCGCGGGCAACCCCGGATTGAGTTCCGCGTCGTGGGAATGGCACAGCCGCACGTCCCTTGGCAGCGACATGGTGCGCGCGCTGCAACGCAAGATCGGCGCAACGGTCGATGGTGTCGCAGGCCCTAAGACGTTCCGCGCCCTGCAAACCTGCCTCGGAACCACGCAGGATGGGCGTATCAGCAACCCAAGCACGTGCGTTAAAGCCCTGCAGCAACGTCTGAATGCGGGCACGTTTTAGAGTTCGAAAAGGGAAAAGCCCCTAGTGATAGGGGCTTTTCTCGTACTTGCCCACTATGACGAATCCACGCCACAGTGCATAAAATCCGAACGTTTGTTGTGTTCGGATATTGGTTCCGTGGTGGAGATGATGGGATTCGAACCCACGACCCCCACGTTGCGAACGTGATGCTCTCCCAACTGAGCTACATCCCCACGGGTAGTGCGCTTATCGCGCGGGGCAATATTCTGCCTGTCTTGGAGGCATTTGTCAAATGGCAATTGCAGACGATCTGCAAAATGCACACGAACGGGATTTACAGCTCGGCATTCTCGTCGATGAACATGGCATTCGCCTCGTCGGCGGAGACGTGTTTGAGGATATCTCCCGGCTGACATTTGAGCACCTCGCACAGCATGTCGAGCGTGCTGAAACGGACGGCCCTGATTTTGCCTGTCTTGATGCGCGAGAGATTGACGTTGGTGATTCCCACCTTGTCAGCAAGCTCGTTCAGCGAGATATGCCGATCCGCCATGATCTCGTCAAGATGAAGAACGATAGGCATCGAACCCACCTACAAGGTTTCGTCCGAAAGCTTTTGCAGAAGTATGCCGTATTTGAACACAAAGGAGAAGGCGAAGACAACCGCCGCTGCCACTAAAGGAAAGAAGTTCAGAGTTGGAGAGACGCTACCCGCAGAAGAACCCGCCCATCCTTGATTCATAAAAGCCGCACTGCACGTCATTACAAACTCAAGAACGCCATAGGCCAGCAACGAGATCGCAATCAGCCTAAGCCTTTTAACTTGCAGCATAGTAAAGGGAGAATGGCCTTTTGAAGTATCGGAGAATATTTTAATAAGAGTGATGCATATCGCAGCCATAGCGATACCACACAACACATAGTTAACTAACGTAAACCCATTAACAGGGTTATCTGAGAAACCGGGATCGAACAAAGAACAAACCATTACCCCACTTGATGCCAGCCACCAAATGCAAAGGAAGACAAAGACGACAATCATGGCGAGACCGATAAGACGACATATCTTGCGAGTTTTAACAAGTAAACGTTCCGTTGTTTCCACATCCGTGTCAGGCATTACGTCTCCTTCTCCCAGAGCACCTTACAAATAAAAGCTATAGTATCGCAAAGACCTCTTTCATTACCTAATGAAAGAGGTCTTTGATAAATACATCGATGGGGTTTACTGTTTACTCAGAAACCCACCGCAAAACAGGAACCGTTAAACCCGATGGGATAGCACACAGACAAAGGTTCCGCGTCGCTATAGAACAGCATTCTTTCACCTCCTTTGTTGTAGTGATTCTGACATGGCTTTTCCCAGGACGTCGTAGAATTCCTGGGTCATCAGGCAGTAGGAGTCCTTCGACTCCAAATTGCCCGATTCGAACAGCGAGCGGGCTCGGCAGCCTCCCCCGCAGATTCGCAGATACCGACACGTTCCGCAGTCCTCGAACTTTTCGGCGTCGAGCGTTTGGAACGTGCGAGACACATCCGTCTGCAGCGCATCGAGCACGGCGTCCGTGAACGCGTTGCCCATGGCAAGCTCCGGGCGATGCAGCATGTGGCACGGGTAGATGGTGCCGTCGGCGTCCACGCTGAGCGACTTGCAGCCGGCGCCGCAGTTGCGTTTCACCGTGAGGTTCACGCCTACGGGCGCGTCCATCGCGGGAAGGGGCTTGCCGTTGTCAAGCGTCAGCAGCGCGCGGCCCAGCATGCGCAGCTCGTCCGCGCCGGGCAGCAGACCTCCCAACACCTCGTCATCCGGTTCGCAGGTAAGCAGGCTGAAGTTCAGCGACGCGCCCAAATCGCGCGACAGCTGCACGTACGAGGCCAGGTCGCCCACGTTCTTCGCATGCACCGTGGGAATGATGTGCGCCGAAATCCCCGCACGCTGCACCATGCGCACGGCTTCCACCAGCTCGTCGAAGCGCTGCTCGCTCCTGATGTACGCCGGCGCGCCAGCCGAGCAGCCGTCGAACGACACCGACACGCAATCGACGTTCGGCGCAAGCTGCTCAAGCGCTTCCTCGGTCATGCGCGTGCCGTTCGACAGCACGGTGACCGACGCGATGCCGCAGGCGCGCTTCGCGTGCTCCACGATGTCGGGAAGGTCCTCGCGCAAGAACGGCTCGCCGCCCGAGATGATCAGCTGCGACAATCCGGCGGCGGCAAGCCCTTCCACCGCGCGCTTCATGTCGGCCAAAGGCGCGTCGGCCAGACGGTTGCGATGCTCGTCCAGCGAGTAGCAGCCCGCACATGCGAGGTTGCAGCGCTGTGTGACGTGCAGGTACGCCGAAAGCACGCGCGGCTCGGCAACGACCCGCTGGAAGAAGCCGCCGCGCGCAAGATGTTCCAGCAACGCCGGATCCACCGCGGTCACATCGTCCTCGGGAACATCCTCCTCGAGCATGCGCGCGCAAACCGCAGCGCCCTGCTCGGTCAAACCGATCGCATATCCGGTATCGAGGCAGCCCACCATCGGGATTCCCGCGAAGTCGAACAGAACTACCTCTTCGGTAAACCTCATACACCCAGCCCCTCGTCGTACGATCGATGCATCCCGAACAAACATGGCGCAAAACCGTCTCTCCACGCTTACAAAAGCATACTAGCATTCAATGAAACCTTGCTGCTAGGGGGCTTCTGAAATACCGGTGCGACAAGTTGCGTAATCCGATGATTACAATTAGGAATTTTGCAGTCCATCTGGGCATTCAGTCGGAACAAAACGGCGAAGCCACCATCACAGATTTAATGTTTTATGATAAATTGTCTGACGTTAAGATTACTGCAGAGCCACGATCATCGGAAAAGAGCCGCCGTCATGAATATCAGCCGATCGGAGCATATCGTGACCGCCGGACGCAATGGAAGCCTCTCATGCCATTGCACGCATAAACGCGATCTTCAACGATCGCACTAGATGATACCACGAGCGAACCACCGGACTTGAAAGGGATGACGCTGATGAACACTCCCGCAGATCGTGAACTGAACAAGCGGCTCATCGACATCTCCAAAGCTTTGACTACGCTTCTTTGCGGAACCTCTACCGTAGACGATTCCGCCTACATCCGCGACGAGGCGCTTCGCGCCGTTGCGGAGCAATCGGAGCTGGCTCGGCTGAAGCTCTCGCGCGCCGCCTCGGGAAAGTAGCGCCGAACGGGAGAAGGCCGACGCCCTTGCACGGACGCCGACCTTCTTGACCGCAGACGCGAAACGCAGAGCGTAGTCGAAACGCCGCCGCTTAGGCGTTCGCCACCGCCGAGGCTCCGGCGATGCGGCCGAACACGATGAGGTCGGTGAACGAGTTGCCGCCCAGACGGTTGCCGCCCTGGACGCCGCCGGTGACTTCGCCGCACGCGAACAGGTTGGGGATGGGTTCGCCCGCCTCGGTGCACACCTGCGCGTCGGTAGTGATGCACAAGCCGCCCATAGTGTAGTGGATGGTGGGGATGCGCTTGGAGGCGTAATACGCGGGATCGGACAGCTCGGTGCCCAGCAGCTCCTTGCCTGGGGCGATCTGCGTGTCGACGCCGGCCTTCACGCAGGCGTTGTAGCCCTCCACCGTCTCGGCCAGCGCATCAGCCGGGACGCCGATCTGGTTCGCCAGATCTTCGATGTCGTCGGCCTTGAAGCTATGGCCCTTCTCCACCAGCTCGGCGATCTGGTCGGCGCGGTCGGCCGCGATGTCGGTGGAGTCCACGAGCAGCCACATCTCGTCGTTGGGCTGTTCGAGGATGGCGTCGGCGATGGTGTCGCGGCGCTCGTCCTCGCGGATGAATCGCTTGCCCTCGTCGTTGACCATCACGTAGTCCTCGACGCCCAGCCAGTTGCCCACGAACGTGGCCACGCCGCCGTTCTGCGGGTCGCCCAGCGGGTGGATCTGCACCAGCTCCATGTTGCGCAGACCCGCGCCCACGCCTTCGCCCAATCCCAGGCCGTCACCGGTAGACGAGCACACATTCGACGAGGGCATGTCCTTCGTCACGCGCTTGTCGTACTCCATGGCCAGCTCGGCGTTGCGGGAGTAGCCACCCGTGGCCAACACCACGGACTTCGCGCGCACGGCAATGGAAGCGCCGCTCGAAGGACGGGTTCCGGCGACGCCCGTCACCTTGCCGCCTTCCTCGACAAGCTGTTCGACCTTCGCGTCGGTGTACAGCGTGACCTTGCCGGTCTTGTCGGCGCTGTCCTTCAGGCACGACACGTAGTAGCTGCCGCCCTGCTCGCCCTTCTTCTCCACCTCGACGGCGTGACCGCGCTGCCATAGGCCGCCGATGGCCGTGAACGGTTCCTTCTCGTACACCAGGCCGTGGTCCTCCATCCAGTGCACGGCGTCCAGCGCGTTGTCGGCCAGGATGCGCACGAGCGCGGGATCGCCCAACTCGTCGCCGCCTTCGAACGTCTGCTGGTAGAACAGGTCAGGCGAATCCTCGATGCCGAGGGGCTCTTGACGCTCGGGGTCGGGCGCGTTGAGCGTGCCCTCGCCGGCGTTCGTGTTGCCGCCGTAGATGTCCATCTTCTCCAGCATGACCACCGTCTTGCCGGCCTCCGCCGCGGTGACGGCCGCCGCGAACGCCGCGCCGCCGGAGCCCACGACGCACACGTCGCAGTCTTCGTCGATAGCGGCCGCGGGCTCGATGCCCGTGTCGGCCTTCTTGAGGGCCTTCACGTCGCCGCCCGCCTGGTCGACGCACTCGGCCACGGCCGTGGCGAAGGCCATGGACGACAGCGAAGCGCCCGTGACGGTGTCGAAGTTGAGGCTTTGCGACTGGAGATACTTGTCCTTGAGGATATCGATGGCGGCATCGCCGATGTTGCGGCTTTCCTCGTGCTCGACATCGATGGCGTCGATAGCGTCGTCGGTGAACGTGACCTTCACGTTGACGGCGCCGTTGCGGCCCTCGGCGCTGGCCTCGTAGGTGCCGGCTTTGTACGCCTGCGAGCCCACGCCGCCGTTCGCGTCGGCCTTCGGCGAGCAGCCGGCCAGGCCGAGCATGGCCAACGCCATGGTTGCGGCGCTGCCGCAGACGAACTGGCGGCGGTTCATCTGCAGGCGCGTGCGCACGTTCGCCTCGATGCGACTCATGGCTTCTTCCATACGCTGGCGGGCGGCGATTTCGTTCGGGTTCTGGATCATGGCTCCTCCTTGGTTGTGTCTGCTTCCCTCACCGTCGCGGCGCGACCCTTCGCTCAGCCGCTGCCGGATCGCGATCGGCTGACGAGCGGGAAGATCAGGGAGGGAATGCCCGCCGGTCGATCACGATGGGTTCATGATGCGGCGCAAACGGGTGGCGCAACAGTACACGGACGGGGTGTTTTCGCAGGTTGTGCCATGACACGAACCGGGTGATATACTGTGCGGCATGGAATATCGCGACGCATACGACCCCATCCCGCTGGAAGACGTGCACGAAACGCACGGGCCCAACGACGCGGGCATGATGACGCACCAGTTCTACGCGTTCAACACGATCATCACCCTGCAAGCCTACGCCGATGCCGCGCAGTGCGCCCCCGCGTTCGACGCGGCCCGCGGCGCGAGTCGCGCGTTCGAGCGGCGGCTTTCGCGCACGCTGCCGCACTCCGACATCTCGCGGCTGAACGCGGCTGCAGGCAAGCGCGTGGCCGTCCACGACGACACGGCCGAGCTGCTGCGCGCGGCCATCGGGTACTGCGCCGACAGCGAGGGCCTGTTCGACGTCACCGTGGGCTCGGCGGTGCGGCTGTGGAACTTCCACGAGGGCACGGTGCCCGAGCGCGCCGACGTGGAGCGCGCGCTGACGCACGTGGATTGGCGCGCGCTGCGCGTAAGCGAGGCCGGAGAGCCCGGCGGGTCCTGGGCGCAGCTGGCCGACCCGCAGGCGGCCGTGGATGTAGGCGGCATCGCGAAGGGATGGATCGCCGACCGGCTTTCCGCGGTGCTAGCCGAGCACGGGCTGGACTCGTTCGTGGTGAACCTGGGCGGCAACGTGATGGCGCACGGGCAGAAGCCAGACGGCAGCCCATGGCGCGTAGGCTTGCAGGATCCGCGCGACAAGGGCTCCATCGTGGGCGCCGTGACCGTGCGCGACGCCTCGGCCGTGACCAGCGGCGTGTACGAGCGCTGCTTCGAGCGAGATGGCGTGTTCTACCACCACATCCTCGACCCGAAGACGGGCTTCCCCGTCGAGACGGATGCCGCGGGAGCCACCGTGGTGGCGCGCCGTTCGATCGATGCGGAGGGCTACTCGACCACCCTGCTGGCATTGGGGATCGAACGCGGCCTGGCGTTCGCCCGCGAGCGCGATGCGATCCTGGGCGCGTATTTCGTGGACCGGGACGGCAAGGTGGCAGGGATCGCCTAGCCCTGCGCGATCAGGTCCAAGATCTCCTGCTTCGAATGGACGTCGAGCTTCGCGTAGATGTGCTTCGAGTGGGACCGCACGGTGTTCTCGCTGATGAACAGGCTTTCTGCAATATAGCTTTTCGAGCGGCCCTTGCACAACAGCTGCAGCACCTCCACTTCGCGCGCGGTGAGGCCCCGCTGGGACCCCAAGCGCTCGCAGCCCTCGTCGATGCTCGCGAACATGGAGCGTTCGGGCGCGGGGCCTTCCAAATCGGCGAAGATGCGGCGCTGCGAGAAGTTCGCCTCGTTGAGCGCGAACACCGCGGCGATGGTCAGCAGGTAGGCCAACGCCAACAGCACCGCGGATCCCGCGCCGTGCAGCCCTTCCGCTTTGCCCGCCAGCTCGCCCAACGCGAACGGCAGCGAGTAGGCGATCCAGCCCGAGCCGAAGATGACGTAAGGCGACGTGCGCGAATGATGCGCCACGTCGGCCAGCATCGTCCAGAACAGCATGACCACGAGCGTCTGCGCGATGGAGATGAGCACGAGCGCCCAGCCCGCCCACGCCGAGCCGATGACGGGCAGGAAGAACAGCCCCGTGGCCGTGAACAGCAGGATCGCGCGCCACAGGCTGGAAAAGCGCAGCAGGCCGCCCTTCGCGAACACCCACCACAGCACGCACAGAGCCACCGCGATCTCGGCCCCGTGGTGCGCGGACGTCATCATCCAGAACGGGGTGTAGTCGGCTTGGATGGGCATGCCCTGGATCACGCCGATGATCAGGCTGTACGCAGCTACGCCGAACAGGATCTTCCACGGGATGGACATGGGGTTCTGGTCGTAGAACATCCGCGGCTCGCGCTCCGTCGGCGGCTGCTTGCGTTGCGCGCGGCGCGCCAGCGCGGCCGAGGCGAACGGCAGCGCCATGAGCACGACGGCCGCCGGAACGGGCGGCAGCAGGTCGATGGGCACCTTGAGCGCGGAGCCTACGGCCATGGCGCAGAAGATGCACGCGATGGCCTCGCGAACGTCGAGCTTCGCGTAGAACGGCGCCCATTGCAGGTACAGCCATGCCACGCCGATGCCCGCCGCCACCGCGGCCGCCGTGGCGCTGGCGGCCCCCGTCAGGGGCAACGGCACCACCAGCAGCAGGGTCGCAGCCGCCTGCAACGCGGCCAGCGGCCAATCCAGCTTGGGCGCCACGCGCTGCGCCTTGCCCTTCCAGGCCAGCAGCATCACCGCCAGCATGAACGCCGACAGCGCGATGTACAGCGGGATGCCGATGACCACGCCGCCGAAGTCGAGCCCCGCGCGGTGCGCCACGCAGTATATCCAAACATGCGGTGCGCAGATGCCCAGGTACGACACGTCGAAATGCCGCAGCACGTACGGCAAACGCACGCCTTCCTTTGCCCGATCTTGCGCCACGGTCCCTCCTCTTGCGTCGATCCCCGACCCGCTTTCCACCCCGCTATTCTATACGCTGACCTCGCTGCACGACAGAAGAAACAAGGCCGGAAACGCAAAACGGGTGCCGCGCTTGCGACACCCGTCGGTTTGCCGGAACCAGCCCTGAGCCGTTAGGACAGGACCTTCTCCTCTTCCTGCTCGTCCATAAGATCCGCGGCGGGCGCACCGTCGGCCGACTCGGGCACGAAGGGCTCGAACAGCGGCTCGCCGTTCTGGGACAGCTCCACCATGCCCGTCAGCACGTCGACGTACTGGTAGGACTGGCGGGAGGTGCGGCCGCGCTTGCGATCCACCTCGAGGATGAACAGCTGCGGGTGCACCTGCATGAGAACGCCTTCGCTCTCGACGATTTTCGACCGACCCATATTGGCCCGAACTTTCAGGCGTTGACCTACGAAGTCGTGTAACGTATCATGAATGGAGTCGACGATTTTGGCTTGTTTCGCTAAATCCATGCTCACTCTTTCTCGCGTATGCCAGTGTGCAGAAATGACAGCCTCAAATTATACCACCTGAGTCAATACTCTACAGAATCTGCACGGATTGTCCCCAAGTCCATAACAATTCAAACCTCGCGCCTCGTCACGTGAAACCCCCGTGGAAGCGGGCGCCGTGCGAGCGCTGCCGTCCGCGGAGGCTTCGAGCTCCTCACGGACGCACATGCTAGAATGGCCGCGAACATAGTGCGAAAGGATCCACGTGAGCTCGAAGAAAGACAAGAAGAAGAAACCGGACAAGAAGAAGGCGGAAGCGAAAAAGACGGCATCGGTGCTCGACGGACGCGTGTGCCCCTGCTGCAAGAAGCACTGCCCGCTTGCGAAGCCCAAGTGCAGCAAAGGCAAGGCCGTGCGCGCCAAAGCGCTGAAGGACGCCTAGCCCGCGACCGAGACTCGCGAAGGCGCACCGCCCCGTTCGGTCCACGGGTGCACCGATTCGCACGGTTCCGCTGTTAAACCAATATTGACATAGCCGGGCCGGGCCGTCCCGCGAGGACTCGCCGGCGGCTCGGAGGCCCTCTTCGGCCGTCGGCCGGGCGCCCGTCCCGCTCGATCGCCGGCTCCCCGACAGAGGAGGCGGCGCACGGCGGCGCATGTCAATATTGGTTTAACAGCGGACGCACGGCGATGTGCAGCAAAAACGAGGTTTTGGCAGTCGGAACCTCATTCGGCCGTCGCGGGAAGCTCTTTTGCGGGCAGCGCGACGAAGAAACCCCAGGTCGCGTTTCGCTCTATGCGCCGGCGAGGTGGCTCGCGCTGCCAAAACCTCGTTTTTGCTGCACATCGCCCGCGGATTTGCGACGCGAGGGGGGCCGCGAGCTGCTCGGCGGCAAGCCCCTCGGCAGACGAGCCCTCTTCAGCGACCGAACCGTTCAAGCGATCTGCTGGAAGGCGCAGCCGAGGCGGACGAACTCGGGGAGGTCGAGGGTCTCGCCGCGGAGGCGGGGATCGATGCCGGCGCGCTCGAACAACTGCGGGAGCCGGGCGATGACGGCGGCCCCTTGCGGGCCTCGTCCGGCGAAGTAGGTTTTGCAGGAGTTCGACAGCGTTTTGCGGCGCGTGGCGAACGCGGCCTCGGCCATGGTGCAGGCGGCGGCGATCGCATCGGCATCGAGCGGCACGCCTTGGTCGTCGAAGACCGGGCGGCGGTTCAGGCGCAGCACGGCGCTCTCCACCCGCGGCGGCGGGAAGAAGTTGCCCGGCCCTACGGCGAAGCGCCCGGCCGGCTCGGCGTACAGGCGCAGCTTCACCGTGTAGGCGCCGTAGTTCTTCGTGCCCGGGCTGGCGGCCATGCGGTCGGCCACTTCCTTCTGCACCATGACGGTGGCGCTTTCCAGCGACGCGAACCGCTCGAAGTAGTCGAGCACCACGGTGGCGGCCACGGCGTAGGGCAGGTTCGCCACCAGCTTGTTGGGTAAAAGCCTCATGGGTCCAGCTACGTCAGCGAGGGTTTCCGTGGTGCCCGAGATCGTGGGGAGGGCGAAGGCGCTGCGTACTTCGGTACGCGAGCCTTGGGCCTCGCCGCGAGATCGGGCACCACGGGAAGCCGCAGCGTCGAGTGGTTCCGCTGATTGGAAATCAGCGGAACATAAATCAAGCGCGTCTTTGTTGAGCAGGGCGAATCGGTCGGCCCAGGGGGACAGCGTCTCGGCCAGCACGGCGGGCAGGTCGGGGTCGCGCTCCACCGACAGCACGCGTCCGACGCTCTTCAGCAGCGCGACGGTGAGCGTGCCGATGCCCGGCCCCACCTCCAGCACGTAATCGTCGGGCACAAGATCGGCCAGGGCGACGATTTTCTGCAAGATGGCGTCGTTGATGAGGAAGTTCTGGCCGAGCGAGTACTTGGTCGAAAGCCCGTGCGCTTCCAGGACGGCACGCGTCTCGGACACGCTGGCCAGCGGCGACAGCTTCGTCATCAGACCTGCCCCACCGCGCGTGGAAACGTGCCTTCGGGACCAGTGCACGTGTAGGCCGAAGCCGGATGTACGCGGCCGCCCTCCAGCACGTCGGAGCCCGAAGGGAGCGCGCCGTCCGCGCTGACGAGGCCCACCCAGTCGTGCACGGATTCCAGCGCGAAGCCCGCCACGGCCAACGCCGAGCGCGCCTCGCCCACAAGCGGGCCGAACCCGTGCGGGTCGCCCCCCTCGCCCACCACGTACAGGCTTGCCGGTCGCTTCGGCTTGGCGCGCCAGTTGGCGTAGAAGTACGGCTGCAGGCGGTCGAGGAACGCCTTGAGCTGGGACGGCGCGCCCGCGAAGTACACCGGCGACACCACCGTCAGCTGATCGCAAGCGTTCAGCATCTCGCGCACGCGCAGCATGTCGTCCGAGATGATGCAGTACAGCTCGTTGCGCCCTGTGGTGCGCGCGCACGTCTCGCATCCCGTGCAGGGCGAGATGCGCACGTCCGCGAGCGACACGAGCCGCACGTCGTCGTCGGCGCAGGCGTCCTCGAACGCGAAGCGCACGGCCTCCGCGACGCCCGCGCTGCGCCCCCGCGCCCGAGGGGAACCGCTGATGATGAGTCGCTTCACAAGCGTCACGCTCCTTTGTTCTTCTGCCAAGCGGTGGCCGGGCGATCCAGCAGTTCGCGCGCATTGTCCATGAGCCGAGCGAGGAACTCCTCGCGCTGGGCCCCGGGCGCCCGCCCGCACGCCTCGGCCAGCCGTTCCGCCGTGAACAGCACGTGGTCGGGCAGGCAGGTCATGCCGCGCATGGGCTCGGGCGTCATGTACGGCGCATCCGTCTCGGTGAGCAGGCGGTTCACCGGCACGCGGGCCGCGGCCTCGCGCGTGTCGTCGGCGTTCTTGAACGTGAGCGCCCCGCCGAAGGCCACGTAGCACCCTTCCTCGACCCACGGCTCCAGCGTGGCCCAGTCCAGGTTGAAGCAGTGCAACAGCGTGCCCGCCTCGGGGAAGCCCTCTTCGCGCATGATGGCCAGCGCCTCGTCATGCGCCTCGCGCAGGTGCAGCGCGACAGGCAGCCCCGCTTCCTTCGCCAGGCGGAGCTGGCGGCGAAACGCCTCGCGCTGGTCGTCGCGCGGCGAGAAATGGTAGTGGTAGTCCAGGCCGATCTCACCGAGCGCGGCCACGCGCGGGTCCTTGAGCATGCGCCGCAGGTCGGCCTCCAGGCCGTTGTCGTAGAACTTCGCGTTGTGGGGATGGCACCCGACGGCGATCCGAACCCGCGGCACGCGCGGGAAGGGATCGCTTCAAGTCCAGCCGACGAAGCGCTTGGCGGCCGCGGCGGCCTCGAACCGCCACGAGTTCAGCCGGTCGAACGTGGCGGTTCCGTCTTCGAACGCGTCCACGATGGTGCAGACGAACTCGACCTTATGAGCCGCGCAACGCGCGAGCGCGTACGACGGATCGGGCAGAAGCTGCAGGTGGGCATGCGTGTCGGCCACCGACCCCTCGAGCTGGGGAGCGTCCACCACGCGGTAACGGCCGTGCTTGCGCTTCTGCCGGAACTGCGGATCGTCGAAGACGGGTTCCGCGCTCTGTTCGTCGACCATGGTCGCGTCCTTTCTTGCTCGCAGGTTGTTCGAGTCGTCGCCGGTCCAACAAAGCCAGCGAGGGGCGTCCTCGGATGCGAGATTCGCGGGATCGCGGAGGCGAAGCGTACCGCGGTACGCGAGGCTCCGGGATCGCACGAAGATCGCTTGCGAGGACGCGCCGCAGCGTCGGCCGTTCCGCCGGCCGGCAGGCCGGCGGAACCGTTCTACTCCATGCTCAGGTCGATGGCGTCCATGTCCAGGCGCGGGAACAGGGGGTCGCCGATTTCCACCGGGTTGCCGGCGGGCAGCTGGCCCCAGGCCGTCGCGGCCTCGATGTCGGTCACGGCCTCGATGTCGCCCAGCGACAGGCGACGGAACACCTCGGCCGACGTGTTCGGCATGAACGGCGCCATGTACAGCGCGATGATGCGGATGGCCTCGAGCGCGTTGTAGATGACCTCGGCCAGCTCGCCGGCGGTCTCCTCGCTCTTCGCGAGGTTCCACGGGGCGCTCTCCTCCACGTAGAGGTTCACGCGGCCGGCCAGCTTCTGCACGGCGGCCGCGGCGGCCGTGAAGTCGACGGCGCCCAGGGCGGCGTCGTACTCGGCGTACAGCTCGTCCGAGATGGCGCGCAGCGGGTTCTCCTTCGCGAGAACCCCGGCGGACACCTCCGGAACCTGGCCGTCGAAGTACTTCTTCGTCATGTTGAACACGCGGCTGCACAGGTTGCCCCAGGTGTTCGCCAAATCGGCGTTGTAGACCTGCACCATGCGCTCCATGGAGATGGAGCCGTCGGCGCCGAACTGCACGTCGCTCATGAAGTAGTAGCGGTACGCGTCCACGCCGAACACCTTGCAGAGGTCCGCGGGCTTCAGCGCGTTGCCCTTCGACTTCGACATCTTCTCGCCCTTGGTGAGCAGGAAGCCGTGGCCGAACACCGTGTGCGTGATGGGCAGCCCGGCCGCCATCAGCATGGCGGGCCAGATGACGCAGTGAAAACGCGTGATGTCTTTGCCCACGAAGTGGTACTGCATGGGCCAGCGGGCGTCGAACTCGCCGGCGCGCTCGCCCTCGTCGCCGTAGCCGATGCCGGTGAGGTAGGCCAGCAGCGCGTCGGCCCACACGTAGGCCACGTGACCCTCGTCGAACGGCAGCGGCACGCCCCAGTCGAACGTGCTGCGCGAGATGGACAGATCCTTCAGACCGCTCTTCACGAACGACACGATCTCGTTCTTGCGCGTCTCGGGACGGATGAAGTCGGGGTTCTCCTCGTAGAACGCCAGCAGCTTGTCGCCGAACTCGGACAGCTTGAAGAACCAGTTCTCCTCGCCGCCCGCCTTCTGCACGGGGCGCTTGCAGTCGGGGCACACCAATTCGCCCTCGTCGTTCTTCTCGAGGTCGCTCTCGGCGTAGTAGGTTTCCTCGTGCACGCAGTACCAGCCTTCGTAGCTGCCCTTGTAGCACCAGCCCTTGTCGTAGAGGTCCTGCCAGAACTTCTGCACGGTAACGGCGTGGCGCGGCTCGGTGGTGCGCACGAAGTCGGTGTAGGTGATGCCCAGCATATCCCATGCGTCGCGGAATGCGGGCTCCATGGAATCGCACCAATCCTGCGGGGTCATACCCTTGTCGGCAGCGGTGTCGGCCACCTTCTGGCCGTGCTCGTCCATGCCCGTCACGAACGCCACGTCGTAGCCGTTCATGCGCTGGTAGCGCGCCACGGTGTCGGCGGCGATGGTGGTGTACGCGGTGCCGAGGTGCGGGGCCGCGTTGACGTAGTAGATGGGGGTGGTGAACGAGTAGGTTCCCTTTGACATGGTGCTTCCTCACATTTCGGGGCCGCGCGGCGCATGATGCCTCGTCAGCCGGCTTTCGAGCGCCGCCGCTCATGATGCGGCGCGCTTGGACGACGCGCGCCAACCAGCATTCGTTCGCCAGTTGGCAAGCAACTGGATATTCTAGCACGAGGAAACGCTTCGACCCCTCGTCCCCGCAGATCGCACGCGAATGTTTCACGCCCGCGATGCAAAGGAATCCCGAACCTTGCCGCAACGTGCCCCAAACCTTAAGAAATGCTTACAGCACGCTTAAGTTTCACTTGCGTTGCGCCAGCACCGGTAACCGCGGCGGCACGACACCGTATACTGGCCGAAACGAAGGAAGCACTCACCGATGGCGAAGGAGGACCGATGCAGACGAACCCCGCGCGACGCTTCGCGTCGGCTGTCGCTTCCCTGCTCGGCTGCCTCCTTCTCATCGCGCTGTTCATGGTACAGCTCCGGTACACGGGCTACGAATCGGGGCTCGTTCCCGTCGCGCACGCCAATGGAAACGCGGTCGTCGCGCACGTCCCCGCTTCCCCGCGCACCACCGTCACCGCCGAATACTGCAGCGAGGTGGTGGCCGCCCTCGACCCAAACAACCCGTCAGGACGAACATCCACGCAGCTGACGTTCGACGACTCCTGGTTCTTCCACGACGCCCGCACCTACCAGCACGATCTGGCCACGGCCTGTTCCGTGTTGGCGGCGGTGTGCAATTCCGAATCCCAGTACTACGACGGCGTGGCCGGTTCGCTGCCCTACGCCGAGCGGACGCTTGGCGCGCTGGGATTCCACGACGTGCGCACCGAGTCGTACGCGATGCGCAGCAGCGTCCTCGACGAGGTCAGCTCACTGTTGGTGGGATCGAGCGACGTGGCCGCGTACACGTTGGCCAGCAAGACCATCGCTTCGGACGGCGACGGGAAGCCCGTCACGCTTCTGTTCGTGGGCATCCGCGGCACGTACGGCGCAGAGTGGCTCAGCAACTTCAACTTCCTGGGCGCCGGCTCCGACGATGCCGACCACCGCGGGTTCAAAGCGGCCGAGGAAGAGGTCGAGAAAGCAGTGCGCTCCTACGCGAGCGATCTGGGCATCGACCCCGCTCACACGCGCATTCTCATCACAGGGCACAGCCGCGGCGGGGCCATCGCGAACCTGCTGGCCGCCGACCTCGGCGACCCGGACGACGACGCGTCGGCGCTGGCGCCCTCGTCCGGCATCTACGCTTACACGTTCGCCGCCCCGTGCGCCACGCGCGCTGACGACCGGCACGATCCGAGGTTCGGCAACATCTTCAACGTGGTGAACGAGGCGGACATCGTCACGCAGCTGCCGCTTTCCTCCTGGGGTTTCGGACGCTACGGCTCCACCATCACGCTGCCCAGCACCGTAAGCGTCGACTTCGACGATTCGTACGCCATCGTGCAGACCGCCTACCAGCGCAACACCGGCTACGCGTTAGGATGCGACGAGGACGACTTCGCCACGCTGAGCACGTTCGGCTCCACGGCATCCACCCGCGTGCCCACGCTCGACGCGCTGGTCAGCCCATTGGGCATCGTCGGTGCCGTGCAGTCGCTCCTCGGCCTCGACCTTTCGGCCGCGCTGACCGCCCACTACCCCGACACGTACATCGCCTGGATGCAGGCCGGCGCGGCCGATCAGCCGGCTTCGGCCTGATTGAGGGCACGGAGCGCCGCGAGCGAGGGCAACGGTCGACGTTCCGTAGATTGCGCGCCCGGACGGCATGCGGTACCGTGGACGACGAGGTGATACGCATGCAAACCGACCGACGCAAGGAATTGCGAGACGCATACAAGAGCCGCCGCCCCGACATGGGCGTGGTTGAACTGCGCTGCACTGCCACGGGCCAGCACTTTCTGGGCATCACGCGCGACGCGGCGAAGGAGCTCAACAGCCTGCGGGCGAAGCTGAACGGAGGCGGGCACCCGAACCGTCCGCTGCAGCAGCTGTGGAGCGAGCACGGCGAGAACGGCTTCGACTTTCACGTGGCGGACACGCTGGAGTACGAGAACCCCGAAGACGTCTCGGCCGACGACCTGCAAGCCCTACGCGACCTGCTGCTGGCCGAAGACCCCGAAGCCTGCAAGATCTGGAAGTGAGCCAGGCGCGTCCGTCGATCCTAGACGCGCCCTTGCACGCGCCTCACTCGAAGTAGAACAGATCCTCGAACTTCTTGTCGAGCGCGATGCAGAGGACGAGGGCCAGCTTTGCCGTAGGGTTGAACAGGCCCGTCTCGATGGACGAGATGGTCTGGCGCGAGACGCCCACGAGCCCCGCGAGCTCTGCCTGCGAAAGCCCCGCCTCGGCGCGCGCCGCCTTCAGCCGGTTGCAGAGTTCGAGCTCGCCGTCGTTGTCATGCACATCGTCGAATCCGAGAGACGGTAGCTTGATCATGAAGTGCCCCTACATCGTCGCGAATATATGGTGGACGACGACGCTGATGACCGCGACCGTCACCAAAACGCCCGCACCCAACGCGGTTTTGTAACGAAACTGGTAGAACTGGTAGAAGTTCATGGCGGCTATGCCCGACATGACAATGGCGAACGACACATCCGTGCTCTGACCATGAAGCGAATCCCACAAGAACAACAACGCCCATACCACCATCATCACGGAGAGCATAAGGTAGCTCGCACGCCATTGCATCAGCTTGAACCGCTCGTCCATTCCGTCGTTGTCCCGACGGCTCTTCTCCAGAATCTCGTCCTTGTTCATGGCTGCCTCCTTCTGCATCGCCCGTTCGCTTCCGGATGTTTCACGTGAAACATTTGTACTCATGCCTCACCAAGCACGCAAAAAGCTTCTCGGTGGCGAAAAACCTCCGAATTCGGAAGTTTGAATCCCTGATCGCAGCGATACGCGGCTACCCACTCTGCAAAATACCTGGTCGCGAGCCGACATCCTCAATCACGTTGGACTTGCCACCGAATCGGACCGCGCTCACCTTCCGAATTCGATTGCTTTTTGCCAACTGGGCATCCTCGTACGGCATCCCAAGGTTTTCATTGGTTCATTCTGCCAAGTTTTCTTATCACAATGTCAAGTATACTTATCACGAAGAGGAAATGCAAGGCAAGCGTTGCAGATCCGGAACCGCGCATGGCACTCTTTTGCTACCATGCTCGTCATGGAAACGAACGAACCCACACCCACGACGGAAGCGGCCGAAAGCGGCACGCCCGTCGCCGCGCGCCGCAAGCCGCGCAAGCTCGTCGTCGCGCTGACGGCCCTCGCCATCCTGCTGTGCGTGCTGGCAGCCGCGTTCTTCGCGTACGCGAGCGACTCGTACCACGACCTCGACGCGAACCATCGCAACCTCGTGTCGACCGAGACGCTGCCCGTTCAGCAGGGAGACAACTACCTTGCGTTCGGCGACCCGAACGCAGCCGTCGGCCTCGTGTTCTACCCCGGCGCGAAGGTGGAATACAGCGCGTACGCGCCGCTCATGCGCGATCTGGCCGAGCGCGGCTACCTGGCCGTAGTGGTCCAGATGCCGTTCAACTTCGCGTTCTTCGACATCAACGCAGCCGACCGCGTGCGCGCGGACTTCCCCGACGTGGGCACCTGGTGGGTGGGCGGCCACTCGCTGGGCGGCTCGATGGCGGCGCAGTACGCGGTCGACCATGCCGGCGACGGCACGCTCGACGGCCTCGTGCTGTTGGGATCCTACTCCGCCAGCGACCTGTCGAGCACGAACCTGGGCGCCATCTCCCTGTACGGCTCGAACGACCAGATGCTCAACCGCGCCAAGCTCGAGGACAACGCCGACCTGCTGCCCAAGGGAGCCGAAACCGTGGAGATCGAAGGCGGCAACCATGCCGGCTTCGGCGCCTACGGCCCGCAAAGCGGCGATGGCGAAGCCAGCATCACCCCCGCGGAACAGCAGAGCCAAACCGCCGACGCCATCGACCGCTACATCAGGGCCCGCTACGCCGAGCCGTCCCTGGCAGCCGCAGCATAGCGCGAACCACGCTCAGCCGAGCCGCCTCTAGCGCGTTTTCCGCTGCGGGCGCGGCAGAAACGCCATGCCCACGACGAAGCCCACGACGATGACGGCCGCCTGCACTTCGAAGCTTAAAGCGAAACCGCCGACGTCGATGCCTAGCTCGTTGGAAGATGCGAGCGCCATAACCGTGATAAGCGCCGACGACGAGAGCGCACCGAAGATCTGGCGAAACGACGTGATGATGGCCGTGCCTTGCGCGATGTCTTCAAGAGACAGCGCCGCGCAAGCGTGAGCGGTCATCGGCATCATGAGGCATGCGACCCCCACCGTGCGCACGCCGTACAACACGGTTATCGCCCACTCGGGCGTACCCGCGTCGCACGCCGCGAACGCCAGCGTGCCCGCAGCCAGCACCGCGCATCCCACCGCAACGAGCGGCCTTGGACCGTAACGGTCGAGCAGGCGTCCCGTCACCGGGTTCAAGAACCCTAGCAGCACCGCGCCCGGCAGGATAGTCAGCCCCGACACCGTGGCGCTGCCGCCCTGCACGTCCTGTACGAACAACGGCACCATGATGGAACCGACCATGAACGCCATCTGGGACATCATCACCAGCACAGTGGCTATCGCGAACGTGCGGTTGCGAAAGCACGACAGTTTGAGCAGCGACTGCTCGATGCGCGCCTGGCGCCTCGCGAACACGAAGAGCGCAAGCGCGCCGCCTGCGAGCGCCGCCAAAGACACAGGATCGAACGCAGCGTCCGACTCCATAACCGTGGTCCCCAGCATGATGCCGCAGAAGCCAAGCGTGTACAAAAGCCCCGAAGGCACGTCGAACCGCTCGCGCGACCCTTCGCGCTTCACCACGTCGGACAGCACGAATAACGACAGCACCACAACCACCGCCGACACCGCGCCCAAGATGACGAACACCGAGCGCCAACCCCAGAAGTCGATGAGGAAGCCGGATACGGTGGGCCCGATGGCCGGCGCGAAGCCGATGATGAGGCCCACCAGACCCATCGCACGGCCGTACTCGCTTTTGGGGTACACTGACAGCGCCACCACCTGGATAAGCGGCAGCGCGATGCCCGCGCCGCCGGCTTGCAGCAGGCGCGATGCCAACAGCAGCGGATAATTCGGTGCGACGAGCGCGGCCGCGCAACCTGCGACGAAGCACACCATGGCTGCGATGAACAGCTTCTTCGAATCAACGCGATGCACCAGATAGGCGGTCATAGCCGAGATGAGGCCAAGCGTGAAGATGTAGGACGTGGTGAGAAGCTGGCCGAGCGAGGCGCTCACGGAGTACTCGTGCATGATGGTGGGAAGCGCGGCTATCATCATGCTCTGCGAGATGCACGCGGCGGTGGTGCCCGACATCATGACCGCAAGCACGATGGTGCGCTGTCTCTTCGGCAAGCCGTCGGATACCCCTTGCGCGGTATCACCCGCGCTGCCATAGTTCCGTTCTCGCTCTATCGCCTGTGCGCTTTCCATAGTTCCATGATAGCAGCGTGCGCAAGCGGTTTGCGAAGGATGCACACATTCCGCGATCAGGCCTGGGCAAGGCCAGTCGCGCCCGCGCCCTGGACGCTCGCCCGCGCCCGACGGTGACCGCCGTGCCGGACGCTCGCCTGCGCCCGACGGAACCTCACCGTGCCGGACGCTCGCCCGCAGCTGCGAGGCCGACCTGGGCGCAAAACACCCCCACCGTTCCGTTTTTACCGCGGAAGCCCGAACGTCCCGTCAAGCGGCCCGCCGGCCACGCGCAGAAGGGCATCGGGAACGCGCTCGGACGAACGCAGGGCACGACCTGCGGCTTTCATACGGTGCACGCGGGCGTATCGAGATCGACCCGCGCATTCCGAGCCGGCGCGTAATGCGCGCCGCGCACGGACGCGACCCGCGCCCTTCGGGGTGGCGCTCAGCACTCGGTGCTCGCCACGCTTGGGCGCCTACGGGCGCGGCGCTACCAAGGCCCTAGCGCAGCTTCGCGCGCCGATCTCGCCAGTCGGGCATGAAGGCGTCCATGAGCGCTTTGAAGCGGGAGCCGTGGCCGCGTTCCAGCAGGTGGCACAGCTCGTGCACCACCACGTACTCCAAGCACTCGGGCGGATAGAGCGCCAAACGCACGTTGATGCAGATGCGGCCCGTGGCGGGTTGGCAGCTGCCCCAGCGGCTGGTCATGTTGCGGTACGCCAGCTTGCCCGCCTTCACGCCCATGATAGGCTCCCACGCCTCCACCAGCGCGGGCACGCACGCCTCCACCACGGCGCGCCACGCCGCCACCTCCTCGGGCCCCGCCTCGGCCGCCACGGCGGCGGGCGAGGCGGCAACCTGCGCGAGCTTCGCGTCGATCCACGGGCGCTTCTCGCGGACGAACCTCTCGATGTCGCGATCGCGCACGTACGCCGGCGCCGACACCTCTACGAACCCGCCGCCGCGATGCACGCGCAGGTTGAGGTTCTTGATGCGCTTGCGTGTGAGCCGCACGACCAGGCCGTCCACCACGAGTTCGACGGGCTCGACGGGCGCAACGGGACGCGAGGCCGAAGCCCGCCCCCGCGCCGCACGCTGCCGCGGGCTCACGCGACCACCTCCCGATCGCGCCGGCGCGGCCCGTGCACGAACCGCACGAGAAGCACGGCGGTCAGCGCGAACGTGGCCGCCTCGGCCGCGGGGAACGTGGCCCACACGCCCGCCATGCCGAACAGCGCCGCCAGCACGGCCGCGAACGCGAGCATGGCCGGAAGACCGCGCACGATGGAGATAGCCAGGCCATACGCCGGCTTCTCCACCGCGCTGAAGAACGCCGCCGCCACGATGTTCGCCCCCGCGAAGAAGTACCCGAGGAAGTACACGCGCATGCCGTCCACGGCAAGCGCCGTGAGCTGCGGATCGTTGTCTCGATTGAACGCGAGCGCAAGCGGCTCGGCGGCGAGCGCCACCGCAGCGTACGTCGTCGTCGCGATGACGAGAGCCGTCAGCAGCGCCAGGCGCAGCACCGCGCGCACGTCGCGGTCGCTGCCACGCGCGTACGCGTTGCTGGCCAGCGGCTGGATGCCCTGCGCGATGCCCACGAACAGGGCGCTCGCCACGAACGCGAAGTTCGCGACCACCCCGTAGGCCGCCACGCCGATGGTTCCCTCGAACGCAAGGATCACCAAGTTCAGCACCAGCAAAACCAGCCCGCCCGACAGCTCTACCACGAACGACGAGAACCCGAGCGCCGCGATATGCCCCACGAGCCGCGCGCGCAGATGCAAGCGCACCGGCCGAAACGTGTTGCGCTTCCTGAGGAAATGGATCAACAGCACCGCCATGCTCATGAGCGGAGCAAACCCCGTGGCGAACGCCGCGCCGAACATGCCCCACCCGAACCCGAATATGAACAACGCGTCGAGCGCGATGTTCCCGAAGCTTCCCACCAGCATGGCGACCATGGCCAGCTGCGGGCTACTGTCGTTGCGCACGAACGGCAGCAGCACGTTGTTCAACAAGAACAGCGGCGCGAACGCGAAGATGGTGCGCAGGTACGTCACGGTCAGCGGAAGCGTGGCCTCGTCCGCTCCCAAAAGCGACGCCAACGGCGTCGCGAACGCCTCCACGACCGCAAGCAGCACCGCGGCCGCGCAGCCCGCCATGACGAGCGCCGTGGTGAACACCCGGTTCGCCCCCGTGCGGTCGCCCCTCGCCGAGCACACCTGGAACTCGGTTGCCGCGCCGATGCCCAGCATGAGGCCCGTAGCCTGCAGCACCGTGTACAGCACGATGGAGAAGTTAAGCGCCGCGAGGCCGTCCGACCCCACCCCGTTCGCAATGAAGAACGTGTCGGCCAGTATGTACACCGACACGCCTACCATGCCCAGCACGTTGAACGACACGTACCGCGCGAACGGACGCGCCATCGACGACGAGCCGGCCATGCCGGCACCGCGTGCCATCGCGCGCCGCCTCACGCCTCGAGCGAGATGTCGTATGCCGCGTTGCGCGCGATGCCGAACTCTTCGGCTATCGCGCGGGCGACGTCCTTGCTGCGCACGCCGGCGGCCTTCAGCTCGGCGGCGCGGGCGCGGGCTGCGACTTCGGCGTCCTGCTCGGCGGCGGCGTCCTCGGCCTCGCTCGGACCGTCGATCACCAGCACGATCTCGCCCTTGATGCCCGCGCCCTCCCGCTCGCGCGCGGCGAACGCGTCGCGCACCTCGGGCAGCGGGCCCCGCACCACTTCCTCGTGCAGCTTCGTCAGCTCGCGGCACACGGCGATCTCGCGGTGCGGAACCGTTTCCGCCAGCGAGGTCAAGGCCGCCACCAGGCGGTTCGGGCTCTCGTAGAACAGCAGCGCCGCATCGAGCGCGCGCAGGCTCTCCACCACGGCGCGGCGTTCGGCGTCCTTGCGCGGGAAGAAGCCACCGAAATAGAAGCGCGGGTTCGCACTGCCGCTGGCCACGTACGCCGTGGCCACGGCCGTGGCGCCCGGCAGCACCTCCACCGGCACGCCCGCCTCGCGGGCGGCGCGCACGAGGCGCAGCCCCGGATCGGACACGCCCGGCATGCCGGCGTCCGAGCAGTACGCGATCACTTCGCCTGCCGCCACGCGCTCAACCAACGACGACGCGCGCTCGCCGATGAGCGCCTCGTCCAGCCGCTCGATGCGCTTCTCGATGCGGAATGCCGCTAGCAGCTTGCCTGTGACACGCGTGTCCTCGGCGCACACCGCGTCGGCCGACCGCAGCGCCTCGAGCGCGCGCTCGGTCATGTCGCCCAAGTTGCCGATGGGCGTAGGACATATGATGAGCTTGCCGGCCATGTGCTTCCTTCCATTGCTGCGCGCGCCGCGCCGTTCTTCGTTGTCGTCCATTGTCGGGCAAACGGGCAACCTTGGCAAACGCGCAGGATGGAAAGCACGCGAGCAGCCGGGTCGGGTCAGCCCTTTTTGGCGCGGGGATAGGGCGCAAGCCCTTCTCTGGCGCGGAGTGGGATTTGGGACTTAGGTGTCAGCGGCCGCGCCGGTCGCACGCCGCGCCCGCCACGAATCGGCGCGGAACGCGCCCACCCGCTCGCAAGCGCCACCCCGCGCCCAGAAGAGCGGGCCCCACCCGAGGCCACCTTCCCCGCCTCCCCCGCCTCCTCTCCTCTTCCTCCCCTGCCCTCCATACCCGCGCGTCAACGCGCTACAATAGCTCCAGCTTATCGACCCGAGAGAAGGGAACGCGCATGCAGCAGCAACTCACGAAACAGACCCCCGAGGGCTTCCTGCTGGTCGGACGCATCGACGCGCCGGAGCAGCCGAAGGCGGCAGTCGTCATCGTCCACGGGCTGTGCGAGCACTTCGGCCGCTACGACTACGTGACGCAGCGGCTGCTGGAAGCCGGGTACGCCGTCGTGCGCTTCGATCATCGCGGGCACGGGCGCTCCATGGGCAAGAAGGTGTGGTACGACGACCGCACGCAGATCGTATCCGATACCGACCTGTTCGTCGAAGAAGCCCGCGCGCAGTTCCCCGACCTGCCGGTGTTCATGATCGGACACTCTATGGGCGGCTTCGGCGCCGCCAGCTACGGCACGGCCCATCCCGGCAAGCTGGACGGCTACGTGCTGTCGGGCGCTTGGACGCGCGACCACGCGAGCCTGGCCTCGGGCGCCGTCGAGCAGGGGCTCGACCCCGAGACGTACATCCCCAACGAGCTGGGCGACGGCGTGTGCTCCGACCCCGCCGTGGGAGAGGCCTACCTGGCCGACCCCTTCGTCATCAAGGAGTTCTCGGTGGCGCTGCTGCGCGCCGTGCACGACGGCCACCTCTGGCTGCGCGCGCAGGCCGCCGATTTCGCCGACCCGGTGCTTCTGCTGCACGGCGGAGACGACGGCCTGGTCAGCCCGCAGGACAGCATCGACATGTTCCGCGAAGCGTCGTCGGCTGACAAGTCGCTGCGCATTTACGCGGGCCTCTACCACGAGATATTCAACGAGTTCAAAAAGGACCGCGTCATCCGCGATGCCATCGAATGGCTCGACGACCACGTGAGGTAAGCTGCACTGGCCAAGGCCGAACATCGCCACGCCAACGGGGAAAAGCGCCTGCGTCATAAGAAGGATCGACGCAGGCGCTTGCACGAGGGCAAAGCCCCCTCGCGGCCGGACAGCCGTCTGCGTAGCCGAGCCCGGCATGCGCCGCATCCTGCCGCAACAGGAAAAAACGCATAAAAATGCACCCCCCCCCCCCCCCGCTCATCCCCGGATCGAGCCCCTATCAATGGTATTCTGTAGCCATCATGAACATCCATCGACGAAGCGGTGCGCGTGGAACATATGACTGACAGCGAATTCGAGCAGGTACGCTCGTTTCTTGCCCAGACGTACGGTCTGGACATGGATTCGAAGCGCACCCTGCTAGAATGCCGCCTCGCGCGCGAGCGCGATCGTTTGCAGCTGCCGTCGTTTTCGGCGTACTTCGACCTCGTGGAGTCAGGGCGAAACCAGCAGGAGCGAAACCGGTTCGTCAACCTCGTCACCACCCATTACACCTACTTCCTGCGCGAAAGCGCGCAGTTCAAGTTCCTCTTCGCCACGGCTTTCCCGGAATTGCTGGCCAAGCGGCCGAACCGCCCGTGGAACATACTGTGCGCCGGCTGCTCCACGGGAGAAGAATGCTACAGCGTCTCGATGCTGGTCGAGGACTACGCGCGAACCCACCCGATCCCCTCCGTTCGCATCACCGGCATCGACCTGTCGCAACCTGCGATCGAAGAGGCGCGTACGGCCGCCTATCCCGAATCGCGCATCAACAGGGTGCCCCGTCGCTGGCGCAATGCGTACTTCGTTCGGAACGGTCAGCTGTACACCGTTGCCGAGCGCATCCGCTCGCGCGTCTTTCTGGCGCAGGGCAACCTCTGCGACGACGAAGTCCTGCGCAGGACGTACGACCTCATCATGTGCCGAAACGTCATCATCTACCTCAAAGCCGAAGTTCGCAACCGGGTGATCGCGACATTGCACCGCCACCTCGCCCCATCGAGCTACCTCATGCTGGGGCACGCCGAGATCATCCGCGAACGTACGCTGTTCGAATACCAGGGGAACTCCGTTTATCGAAGACAAGCGAAAGCGACCAACGTATGAGCATGAAACCGAGCAACATCAGCATAAGCCGCATCTTGATGATATCCTACGGCATCGTCATCGCCCTGTTCGCCCTTTCGATCGCAGTGGCGCTCTACGGCGTCCACGCGAACGCCTCCATGACCAAAGAGTTCTACAACCGGCCGTACATGGTTTCGAAAAGCGCCGTGGCGCTTCGCTTCACGATCGAGGAGATGTCGACGTACGTCGAGCAGCTGCTTAACGCAGAAAACGACGCGGCGAAACAGAAAGCGCTGGTGGCCATCGAGGATCTCACTGAACAACGCATGAACGAGCTGAACGTCGTCCGGTCGCTGTTCAAAGCCGATCCCGATCTTCTAGAACGCTTCTCGAACGCCTGCGACGAGCTGGGCGCGCGCCGCAACGCCGTGATCGGTGCAGCCGAAGCGGGAGACATCAACCGCGCCATCGACCTGTACTCGAACGAGTACCTCGCGCAAAAGGAAGTGACCGTCAACCTGTCCACCGAGGTCGTGAACACCGCAGAGCACGTAGCGCAGGCCTTCGTCAAAGACTCGTTCAGCGTCGAGGTCGGAACCTCGCTGGCCATCGGGCTTCTAGGGACGGCGGCCATCGTGCTCGTCATCGTTATGTGGAGGCGCATCACGCACAGCATCGCCGCGCCCATTCAGGAGATCGACCGCATAGCGAAGCGGTTGGCCGACGGCGATCTGACGGTGCGCTCATCCTGCACGTCCGGCAACGAGCTGGGCTCGCTCGCTTCGTCCATGAACGAAACGGTAGCTTCGCTGCGCTTCGCCACCGAGCAGCTCAGCGAAACAGCCGAGCAGGTGGCTCGCTCGTCATCGCAGATGTCGGACAGCTCCCAAGCCGTCGCGCAAGGCTCCGCCGAGCAAGCCACCGCCATCGAAGAGCTTGCCGCCAACGTTCAGAGCATCACGCACGTGGTGGGAGAGAACACCGAAAGCGTCCTGACCGTGAATTCCAACACCTCCGATGTACTGGGCGCGGTCGAGGAAAGCAGCGACTCGATAGCCCGCACCGTGTGCGCCATCGAGGAGATCAAAGACAACGCCCAGAGCATCTCGCAGCTGGCCAACTCCATCGAAGACATCTCGTTCCAGACGAACATCCTCGCGCTGAACGCCTCCGTCGAAGCCGCGCGCGCAGGCGATGCCGGACGCGGCTTCGCCATTGTGGCCGAGGAGATCCGCCGCCTCGCCTCGCAGGTGAGCGAAGCGTCGCGTGCGGCTGACGAACTCGCCGGGCGCGCCATCGAAAACGTCGAGGCCGGAAGCGAGCTGATCGGCTCCGCATCTTCGAACATGGAGGAAGCCGTTACCTCTATCGAAGACATCAAGACGGCGATGTCCTCCATCGCTCACGCCTCCGAGCAGCAGCTCGAAGCGGTTGCCCAGATACAGGAGAGCATGGACAGCCTCTCCCAGGTCGTGCAGGAGAACTCGGCCGCCTCCGAGGAAAGCGCGGTCATCGGAGAGGAGCTTGCGGATCGCGCGAACGAACTCAAGCACCTGATCGGCCGCTTCAAAATCGATGCAGATCCGCACGAAAGCGAAGCTGGGGCATGACGCGATTCCGAACCGAAACAGGCAGCGCGCCGAGCGGATCGGAAGGCATCCGAGAAGACCGCGAACGCCTGCGCGCCGACAACGCCGCCCTGAAGCAGCAGCTGGACGTCATGCGGGCGCTCGCATTCCGCGACCAGCTGACCGGCTTGTTCAGCCGCCACTATTTAACCGACTACCTGGAGCAAGAGATCGAACGCATGAGCGGCGAAGCGAACATCGTGCTCGCCCTGTGCGATATCGACGACTTCAAGCTCATCAACGACGTGCGCGGCCATCAGGCCGGCGACATCGCCATCGTCTGCATCGCCGACATCCTCGACGACCTCTCCGGCAACCATCCGGTCATCCGATGGGGCGGCGAGGAACTGCTGCTCGTGCTGTTCTCCACGCCCGACCACGAGGCCTTGCGTCTGTGCAACCAGATGCGTGAGGAAGTGGCCAGCTATCCCATCAGCGACGACTTAGGCGATTTTTCGTGCACGCTCACGTTCGGTCTGAGCGCCTACGATCCGGAACTCACGTTCGGCGAGAACTTCGCATCGGCCGACCGCGCGCTGTACCACGGCAAGGAGACGGGCAAGAACCGTTGCGTGTTCGCGCAATCGAACCAGATAGAGCGCGACGGAGGGAACCGGTCGTGAAACGCGAGGAGATCACCGTGCAGGCGAAGCTCAAGCCCAATTGCGGGCTCGAGAACACGCGCGCTTCGCTCGTCATGCGCCGCATCGCGCCGTTGTGCGACTCGGCAACATGCCATCCGCACGCGATCAAGAGCAGTCGAGAGACGATTCCCTACCTGCGCGACCACGGCTTGTTCGTCACCTTCGTCTCGCGCACGCCCGAGCGGGTGCTCGCAGCCATCAGCGGTGCGTTCTTCGTGGACAGCTGCACCATCGTGGAGGATCCCGAAGGCATCCCGCCGTTCGAGATGCCTTCCGCACCCCAGGAAGACGATGCAGAAAACGGAGGGATCGAAGCGATTTCTTCGTTCGCCGATCGCGATGCGCGCAGCGAGCGAGACGAAAAGCTGTCGAACCTGATCGCGCAGCTGGAGGAGACGAACCGGTCTTTGCGAGCGCACGCCGAAAGCCTTCCGAACGACCGCGTGCTCAGCGATATCGCGTTCTCGTACGCGCAGACCCTCGACCACCTGCGATCCACCGTCGCCCTTTCGCGCATCGAAGCGTTCGACCGCATCGCCCCATCGCTTCATAAGCTCGTCGAGGACTACGGGCGCCAGTTCGGCGTTCCCGTCGATCTGGAGCTCGAGCAAGGACGCATGGATCTGGATCGTTCGGTGCTCGCATCCATCGAGGAAACGCTCAGACGCGCCCTTCGATCATGTATCCGCGACGGCATCGAAAGCGCCGAGGAACGCGCCGACCTGGGAAAACCGGAACGCGCAACCATACGCTTGCGCCTGGAAAACGAAGGCTCGGATGTCGTTTGCCGCATCGAGCACGACGGCAGGCCCTTCGACGCGCACCGTATCGCCACGATAGCGTCGAAACGCGGCCTTCTCGCCCGTCCGCTGGACGCGTATTCCGACGAGGAGATAGGCGCGTTCATCCTTCTGCCGCAATTCTTCTTGCCGAGCGCCGCCAGCGATGGCAACGCCTTCGCAGAACTGAACGAGATAGGCTGCATGCTGCAGCGCATCGGCGGGCGCGGCACGATGCGCAACACCGAACGCGGCACGTTGGAGATCGTCCTACGCTTTCCCGTGCCGTTCACCGTGTTCGAAGCCGCCCTGCTGCGCACCGGAGGCGTCCGCTTCGCAGTTCCCGCACAGCAGATCGTGCGCTTCGAGGCGTTCGACCCCGCCCGCGTCCAGCGCGGCGGCGCAGCGGGAGAAGGGTCGAAAGCAACCTCAACCTGGTACGAGGACGAACACGGCGCGCATATTGAGATGCTCAACCAAGGTGCCAAGCCCTTTCCGCTTGACGCGGCGCACCCCGCATATACCGTCCTGCTTGAAGCTCTGGGGGAACGATACGCTTTGGCCGCAGACGACGTTGAGGGCTACGAGCGGATCTCGATGCTGCAGCTTCCGGCACTGCTCGACCGCCGGTGCATGCACGAACTGAGCTACATCGGATACGCCATCCTGCAAGACGGTTCACCCTGCATCGTGATAAGCGTACGGCGCTTTCTGAACGACGCGGCGAAGGACAGGGGAACCCATGCGCGACCGTAGCCAACGTCTGCACTGGATTGAAACGCTCATCGGCAAGGACCGCCAAGAGGCTCGGCGGAATAACGCGCTGGTCATCCCCACCGATGACGGAGACATGGCCATCGCGTTCTCATCCATCGTCGAAGTGGTCGCCGCCAGCCGCGTGCAGCCCCTTGCCCTCTTGCCCGAGCAGTTCTGCGGCGTGCTGTTCCGCGGCAACGAGCTGGCTCCCATCGTCGACACGAGAGCCCCCGACACTGGACCGGGGCACGTCGTGCTCGTCGAAGGGGAAGGATGCCTGTTGGGGCTGCAGTTCTACGGCACGCCCTACGTCGTCGACCTCGACGAAACCGAACATGCCCTCTTGGCCATCGAGCGCCGTCCGAGCTTCCCGTCGGGAACGCTTCCCCTGCTGGATATCGACGCCGTAGCGAAAGCGCTGCTCGCCCTCGATTAACGCCGCAGTGCGCGAGCTCCCAACCAGCGCATCAGGTAGAATGGCTCGAACAACCAGCCACCGCATCCGACGAAAGGACGCATGCCATGGAGTTCGCACGCAGCACATGGAGGCTGTTCGCCGCCAATGCGCGAACCGCTATCCTGTTCGAATTCGGTTTCCGATTCTTGTTCGCCATCCTGTTCGTACCGGCATGTTTCGGCATGGTGGATCTCGCGATGGAAGCGGCCGGACTTGCCTACTTGGCCGACACGAACATGACGACTCTATTCGCGAATCCGCTGGCGTGGGTGTTTTTGCTCGTGGCCGCGCTTGTGCTAGCCCTCGGAGCCCTTTTCGAGATGTGCGCCCTCGTCGTTGTCATGCAGGCGGGAAAGACGGGTCGGCGCATCGGAGTGTTCGAAACGAGCCGGCTCGCATTCTCTTCCGCCCGGCGCATCGCACGCCCATCGAACTGGCTTCTTGCGCTGTTCGTGCTGCTGCTGGTTCCGCTCACGAACCTGACCGTCACTTCCTCGGCGCTCACCGGCGTGCGGCTTCCCGAGTTCATTATGGACTTCATCTGGGAAAACGGCGCGCTGACCGCGGTGTTCGTCATCGTGATGGCCGCACTGTACCTGCATGCGTTTTTTCTGGCGTTCGGCATTCACTTCTTCACGCTGTGCGACGAATCCTGGATGCAGGCACGCATCTCGAGCAGGAGCCTGCTGCGCGGCAACGCCTGGCGGCTGGCGCGCCGTCTGCTGGCCTTGTTCGCCGTGTTCGCGTCGGGAGCGGTCGCGGCCATAGTCGTCGGCGTCCTCATCTTGGCCGCCATCCTAGAAGGCGGCCTGCCGTTCGGAGTCTCCTTCGCGCTCACGCTCGTGATGTTCGCGTTCACTATCGTGGTCGACTGCGTGTTCGCGCCGCTGAGCTATGCCGCCCTCAGCGCCACGTTCTACGAATTCTCGCAGGAGCGGGGCATCGACATCCCTTACCGCATCGACGAGCCCTCGCGTACGTGCAGGACGAGGCTCGCGCGCGCAGCGGTCGGCTCCTTTCTCGCCATGCTCGGACTCGTTTCGTTGCTGTCCTACGACCCTTTGCACGGGGTATTCGAATCCGAAAGCCAGCGAGAGCCCGCGCCGGATTTCGCGATCACCGCGCATCGGGGCGGCGCGCGCGAGGCTCCCGAGAACACCTTGGCTGCATTCCAGAACGCTATCGACCAAGGCGCGGATTGGGTGGAGCTTGACGTGCAGCAGACGGCCGACGGCGTGCTCGTGGTGATGCACGATGCCAACCTCAAGCGCACGACGGGTCTGGATAAAGAGTTCTGGCAGGTCACGTACGACGAGATCAAAGACCTCGACAACGGCAGCTGGTTCGATCCCGCATTCGCAGACCAGCGGATATGCACGCTGGAAGAGGCGCTTGCGTTGTGCAAAGGCAAGATCAAGTTGAATATCGAGGTGAAGCCGGACGGCCACGGCGTCGACCTCGAGCGAAAGACGGTCGACCTCATCAACGCCTACGATATGAGAGACCAGGTGGCCGTCGCGAGCATCTCCTACGAGTCGCTCGCGAAGGTGAAGGAGATCGACCCCTCCATGCCCACCATGTACGACATGACGTTGGCTTACGGCTCCATCTCGAGCATCGAGCATGTCGATTATTTCAGCGTCGACGACTTCTTCGTCACCCAGGAACTCGTCGACGAAGTGCAAGGGGCGGGGAAGATCATATACGCTTGGACCGTCAACGACCCCGCCAACATGTCGCGCCTCATCGATTATGGCATCGACGGTCTGGTCACCGACGACATCGCACAAGCTCGCGAGCTGTACGAAGCCGCGCTGAACGAGGGGCACGAGTACTTCGCCGCCATCTGATCGACGGCGGCGAACGCTTGCGAGGTGTTGGCGCGCCCGAGAGCCCGCATGGGCGCCACCCGCAAGGCGACTCGTTGCCCCGCGCTTCGATATCGACGTCGTGATGGAAACGCCGCTCGCCCTCGACCAACGCCTCGATGGCCGAAAAAGCCGCCGTCGGACGAGGCTACTTAGCCGATGCGACCGATGCCGCCCGGTCGACGGCGTCCGCGAACGTTTTCGGACGCTCGTAGTGGATGTCGTGGCCCGATTCGACGACGACGGTTTCGCAGACAGCCACGAGCTGCTGCACGCGTGCGGCGTCCTCGTCGGAGTTGGCGGCGAGCAATGTACCATCCTCGCCGTAGTTCGTCTTCGCTTTCAGGTACACGGCAGGACAGGTTATGCAGCGCAGAAGGTCGGCCTGGTCGATGCCGTCGAACCACGTGCCGTCATAGAACGTCTCGCTGAACCGCACGTCGAAGTCGTCGTAGAAGTACAGGCCACGCACCCAGTCGTGCGGCACCCAGGCCAGCGTGAGATGCGCGTCGGGGTTCGCTGATCGCTCCTGCGCCGTCCACTCCGCGATTTTAGGCTGCAGTCCTCCGAACAGGCTGAACAGGTAGCTGTGCTGCGCGTAGTACACGGTCGGGTCGGCAACGTCGCCCTGCCGGAGGAACGCGTGCGTCACCATGAAGCCGTCTTTCCATGCGAAGCAGCCCGGTTCCTGCTGCATCTCGACCGGCGTGACGCGGAAGAAGGGCGGATCCTCCAGCACGCATGCCGATACCCGCTCGGCGTCGTTGGCGGCCAGCCACGCGGCGATGATGCCGCCCGACGAATGGCCCGACACGAGATAGCACGCGCCGATCTTTTGCGCAGCGAAGGACTTGAGCGCCCGCCCGATGGCCTCGCATGAGTAAAGCGCCGGATCGTGGCTCGATTCGCCGTGACCGAAGCAGTCGACGGCGAACACGTGGTAGCGCTGCGCGAGATCGGGCAGCACGTGGGCATAGTCCTCCCACTGCACGCCCTGGCCGTGCACGAAGTATCCCGTGCGGCCGACGGCGCACTTGATGGCGAAAAAGCATCGAATTCGGAAGTCTCCATCCAGTGCGCAAGAGCACCGGGAATCCTCCTCCTCGCATAACACCAGGTCACAGGATGGCTCGCTTCCGGCACCATGCATCGAGCTCGTCCGAGGCTCGCGATTTCTTCCGAATTCGATGCCTTTGTGCCATTTCGAGGGCGACTGGCCGCACGGAGGGGCAACGCGTCCCGATTCGCGATGCAAGAAGACCTCCGCTGGGCGCGAACCCAGAACAACCCTTAGGCGAGCATCTCGGCCGATGCTCTCCCAGTGGCAAATCCGTACAAATGCTTCACGTGAAACACTCGGACGCGCACAAAAAACGCCGCATCACTATGGATGCGGCGGCCAGGTTCGCGGGTTCGCGCTTCATGCGCTTGCGCGAGATAGGTGCGATCCGAAAAGGCTACAGCAGCTCCTCCACGGCGGGCGCCACGACATCGGGGATGGACGCGGTGGGCTCGAAACGGCGCACGACGTTGCCCTCGCGGTCGACGAGGAACTTCGTGAAGTTCCACTTGATGTCCGGCTTGCCGGCGTAGTCGGGGTCGTCCTTCGACAGCAGGTCTTCCAGAATGGGCGTCAACTCGTGGCCGTCGTCGAAGCCCTCGAAGCCCTTCTGCTGCTGCAGGTAGGTGAACAGCGGGTCGGCTCCCTCGCCGTTGACCTCGATTTTCGCGAATTGCGGGAACGTCACGCCGAACCGCGACGTGCAGAACTGCGCGATCTCCTCGTTCGTGCCGGGCGCCTGGTGGCCGAACTGGTCGCACGGGAAGTCGAGGATGTCCAGGCCTCGCTCATGCAACGCGGTGTACAGCTCCTGGAGCTGGGCGTACGTGGGCGTGAAGCCGCACTCAGTGGCGGTGTTCACCACCAGCAGCACGCGACCCCGGTAGTCGGCGAGCGACACGTCGTTGCCCTGCTGATCCTTTACGGTAAAGTCATAGATGCTGGAAGCCATGGGTCCTTCTTTCAACGAGGGGTTGTTCTTCGTCTGTGATCGTACCTATGATACCGCCAAATGATACTTTGTTGATAACATTTTACGGAACGGTCATACTTGCGCACCCTGCGGCGCGAAGCCGCCAACCGAAGGATCGCCCACCAAAACAAGGATGTCGTAATCCTCGCTCCATCCTCCCGACTGATCGCTGTCGTAGCAGTACACGCTCCCCGGCCCGACCACCTTCAACAGCTCGGCCAGCTCCTCCGCTTCCGCGCTGTTTTCCTTGTGGTAGTACGACACGCGCGTCAACGCAGCGTTGAAGTAGGTCGCGTTGTCCACCGTCACGTTCTCGAACCCCGCGCCGCGCACCTTCTCGGCCACCTCGGCAGCTGCGCCCTCGACGCCGCAGCCGTTGAGCACGAGCACCGTCACCTGGTCCTTGCCGATGCGCACGGATCCAGCAGCATCGACCGCAGCCGAAGCCGGCTCTGGCACGGAAGCCGCACGGGATAGAACGTTTCCTTCAGCCGACGCAGCCGTCTCGTACGCCGACTGGTTCGCTGACTCCTGCGCGGAAGGCTGGCCGGTCGAGCACGAACCGAGCAGTATCCCCGACGCCCCGCATAATACGAGTGCGCTCGCGAGAAGAGCCCCATGCGCCGTCTTCGCGTTCACGCTCATCGCAATCACCGCCTATCGTGCTCGAACATGCCGTCTCAGAAAAGAGTATACCCCCCCCCCTGACGCGCCGCCGCAAGTTTGCAGCAACGCGAAGGTTTGTCCTGCGGAGTGTTTCACGTGAAACATTTGTGCGCTATGCAGGGTGGCGGCCCCGACCCGCCTCAGCGGCCGACGCGCACGCCGCGCGCTTAGATGCCCGCCAGCACTTCCACCACGGCGAGCGCGAACACCACTGCGAAACCCACGCCCACGGCCGCGAAGCTGGTGCCGCCACAACGCCGCACGTAGGCGAGCGCCTCCCGCACGTTCGTCGCGCCCTGTTCGAACGCGCGGTCCATCGCGCGCTCGGCGCTGACGCGGTACAGCGAGTAGAACGCCATGCCGAACACGAGGCTCGCCAGGAAGAAGAGCATCCCCACCACCGTCGAAAGGGACTTCGACAGGAAATCGGCGCCGAAGCTCACGGCGATCCAGCAGCCAGCCGCGAGGTACTGCTTGCGGTACAGCAGGTACAGAGGTGTCAGCAACAGCGCGAGCCAGCTGAACCCCCACCCGCGCATCTTCCGCACCATCTGGGGTTTCGGACTGCCTCCCTCGCCTTCCGCATAAGCCGCGTACAAATTGCAAAGCTCGTACGGCTCTCCCGCGGGCGTCCTCGCCATGAACCGGGCATCGTCGTCCATCGCCCAACCTCCTTCCGAAAGCAACGGGGCGAGCCGCTCCGGCCCGCCCCGCGTCAACTCGCTCGTCGTTCGCTATGCCCGCTCCGTCTCGATTTCCAGCGCGCCGGCTTCTTCTTGGACGGCCTGGGGGCGGCCGGCGTCCACGAACCGGTCGCGCGCCTTCTTCGCCTCGGCCTCCTTGTCGGCAAGGTTCGCCTTCGCCACGCTGATCATCAGCTTGATGCGGTTGAGCTGGTTCACCTCGGACGCGCCGGGGTCGTAGTCCACCGCCACGATGTTGCTTTCCGGGTAGCGGCGACGCAGCTCTTTGATGACCGCCTTGCCCACCACGTGGTTCGGCAGGCACGCGAAGGGCTGCGTGCATACCACGTTCGGCGCACCGGTTTTGATGAGCTCCACCATCTCGGCGGTCAGCAGCCAACCCTCGCCCATCGAGTTGCACAAGGACAGGATCTCGCTCGCGTACTCGGCCAGCTCGTAGATGTCGGCCGGCGGCTCGAAGCGGCTGGAGTCCTGCAGCGCCTTCGTGACGGGCGCCCGCATCTTCGCGATGGCCCACAGCCCGATGCGGGAACCCAGCGCGCCCTTCGCCGAACGACCGAGCGGGTCCTTCTGGAAGATGCCGCCGGCGATGCCGAACAGGAAGAACTCGGCCAAGCCCGGCACCACGGCCTCGCAGCCCTCGCGTTCGATGACGTCGACGATCTGGTTGTTCGCAGTGGGATGGAACTTCACCAGGATCTCGCCCACCACACCCACACGCGGCTTCAACCCCTCGCCGGCCAGCGGCAGCGTATCGAAGTCTTCCACGATGCGGCGCACCGTCTTCTTGAACTCGCCGCGCTTCAAGCCACTGCGCAGCTGCGCCTTGCACGTCGTCATCCAGTGGTCGAACAGGCGGTTCGCGCTGCCCTCCTCGACCTCGTACGGACGCGTGCGGTACAGCGCCATCATCAGCAGGTCGCCGTAGAAGATGGCGTATGCGGCCTGCAGCAGCATGGACGGCGTCACCTTGAAGCCGGGGTTGCTCTCGCCCAGATCCTTGAACGACAGCGCGATGACGGGAATATGCGGCAGCCCCACCGAGGCCAGCGCCTTGCGGATAAGCGAGATATAGTTCGTGGCGCGGCAGCCGCCGCCTGTCTGCGTGATGATGACCGCCAGCTTGTCGGTATCGTAGCGGCCGGACATGACGGCCTCCATGATCTGACCGGTGACCAGCACCGACGGATAGCAGATGTCGTTGTTCACGTACTTGAGGCCCGCGTCCACCGCGCCGTGGTCGACCGACGGCAACAGCTCGAAGTTGTAGCCGTTGCGCTTGAAGATGTCCACGAGCAGGTCGAAGTGGATGGGTGCCATCTGCGGGCAGAGGATCGTGTAGCCCGCATCCTTCATCTCCTGCGTGAACACCGCGCGCGGGAACTCGGTGGTGGCGCCTTCGCGCTGGCGGAAGCGCTCGGCAACCTCGGGCGCCGCCTTCTGGGTGAACGTCTCGGGGGTGGCGCCGGTCAGCTTCGCCGCGATGGCGGCCTCGGTCTGGCCCGTCTTCGCGTCGATGGCCGCCTCGGGCGTGGCCTCGAACGTGTCGGGATCGAAGCTGACGGCGGGGCAGCCGCGCGGCATGCGTTCGGCGTCGGCCTTCTCGTCGGCCTGGTCCTTGAGCGCCGCCAGCAGCGAGCGCACGCGGATGCGCGCCGCGCCCAGGTTCGACACCTCGTCGATCTTGAGCACGGTGTACACCTTGCCCGCCGCCTCGAGGATCTCCTGCACCTGGTCGGTGGTCAGCGCGTCGAGGCCGCAGCCGAAGCTGTTGAGCTGGATGAGGTCGAGGTCGGCTCGCTCGGTGGCCACCTTCGCCGCCGCGTACAGGCGGGTGTGGTACATCCACTGGTCCACGAGGCGGATGGGGCGCTCGAGCGTGCCGAGGTGCGCGATGGAGTCCTCGGTGAGCACGGCCAGGCCGAAGCTGGTCAGCAGCTCGGGAATGGCGTGGTTGATCTCGGGGTCGTTGTGGTAGGGACGGCCCGCCAGCACGATGCCGTGCGTGCCCGTGGCCTCCATCCAGGCGAGCGTCTCCTCCCCTTTCGCGCGGATGTCGCGCTTGAAGGCCTCGTCCTCGGCCCACGCGGCGTCCACGGCGGCGTCCACCTCGGCCTGCGTCGGCGCGGCGACCGAGCCCATGAGCTCGGGGTGCGCCTCGACCAGCTCTACGAACAGGCGCTTCTTGAGGTGCTCCTTCTGGTCGTAGGGCAGCCACGGGGTGAGCAGATTCACGTCGGACGTGCGCAGCTCGTCGATGTTGAGGCGCAGCGCCTCGGGGTAGCTGGCCACGATGGGACAGTTGAAGTGGTTGCCCGCGCCCTCGTCCTCCTGGCGCTCCCACTTGCTGCACGGGAACCAGATGAAGTCGGGGGCTTTGTCCAGCAGGTTCATGATATGGCCGTGGCTGAGCTTCGCCGGGTAGCACACCGACTCGGACGGCATGGACTCGATGCCCGCCTCGTAGGTCTTCTTCGTGGACGGGTCGGACAGCACCACGCGCCAGCCGAGCTTCGTGAAGAAAGTGAACCAGAACGGGTAGTTCTCGTACTGGTTGAGCGCGCGCGGGATGCCCACGCTGCCGCGCGGGGCGTTCTCGGGCGCGAGGGGCTCGTAATCGAACAGGCGGCTGCTCTTGTATTCGTAGAGGTTCGGCACGTTCTTGCTCTCGTCGAGCGTGCCCGCGCCCTTCTCGCAGCGGTTGCCCGTGATGAAGCGGCGGTGCTTGCCCGTGGTCTCGTCCACGCCGAAGTCGTTGACGGTGAGCAGGCAGTGGTTCGAGCACGCCTTGCAACGCACGGTCTTGTGCGTGGGCGACAGCGCCGCCAGCTGCTCGAGCGACAGCAGGCTCGAGCCCACCGCGACGGGCGCGGCTAGCTGCTCGCTCTCGGAGCTCCACGCGGCGCCGGCCTCGGCCTTGCGCGCCTCGAGCGCCACGGCGGAGTGGTAGCGGTCGCGCGCGAGCAGCGCGGCGCCGAACGCGCCCATGTTGCCGGCGATGTCGGGGCGCACGGCCTGGACCTCGGACAGCTGCTCGAACGCGCGCAGCACGGCGTCGTTCAGGAACGTGCCGCCCTGCACGATGACCTTCGTGCCCACATCGTGCGGGTCGCGGATCTTGATGACCTTGAACAGCGCGTTCTTGATGACGGAGATGGCCAGGCCCGCGGCGATGTCGCCCACGGTGGCGCCTTCCTTCTGCGCCTGCTTCACGCGGCTGTTCATGAACACGGTGCAGCGGCTGCCCAGGTCGACGGGACGCTCGGCCTTGATGGCGGTCTGCGCGAACTCGGCCACGTCCAGGTTGAGGCCCGTGGCGAAGCTCTCGATGAAGCTGCCGCAGCCCGAGCTGCACGCCTCGTTGAGCATGATGTGGTCGATGACGCCGTCCTTGACGCGCAGGCACTTCATGTCCTGGCCGCCGATGTCGAGGATGAACTCGACGCCCGGCAGCATCTCCTGCGCGCCGCGCAGGTGCGCCACCGTCTCGATCTCGCCGGAGTCCACGCGCAGCGCCTCCAGCAACAGATGCTCGCCGTAGCCCGTCACCGTGGCGTGGCCGATGTGCACGAGCGGCTCGCCCGTGTCGGCGTCCACCGGCATCTCGTTGTACAGGTTGCTCAGCGCGGTGCGCGCGCAGCCCAGCACGTCGCCCTTGTTGCTGGCGTAGTGCGACCACAGAAGCGCGCCGTCCTCGCCGATGAGCGCGGCTTTGAACGTGGTGGAGCCGGCATCGATGCCGAGGTAGGCCGTGCCCTCATAGGACATGAGGTCGCCGCGGCGCACGCATTCGCCGTCATGGCGGTCCTTGAACTGGGCGTACTCGTCCTCGCTGGCGAACAGCGGGGGCAGGCGCACCACTTCGGAGCCCTGGATGTCGCCGAGGTTCTTCAGGCGGTCGAGCACGTCGTCCAGCAGCTCGGCCTTCACCGTCTCGCTGGCCGCGCCCGCGATGGCGCAGCCGCTGGCCACGAACAGGTGGGCGTTCTCGGGCACGATGATGTGCTCGTCGTCCAGCTCCAGCGTCTCGTAGAAGCGCTTGCGCAGCTCGGGGAGGTACTGCAGCGGGCCGCCGAGGAAAGCCACGTGGCCGCGGATGGGGCGGCCGCACGCCAGGCCGCTGATGGTCTGCGTCACCACCGACTGGAAGATGGACGCGGCGATGTCCTCCTTGCGCGCGCCCTCGTTGATGAGCGGCTGCACGTCGGTCTTCGCGAACACGCCGCAACGGCTGGCGATGGGATACAGCGTGGTGGCGCCCTGCGCCAGCACGTTCAAGCCGCCCGCATCGGTGTTCAGCAGCGCGGCCATCTGGTCGATGAAGGCGCCCGTGCCGCCGGCGCACGTGCCGTTCATGCGCTGCTCGATGCCCTGGTCGAAGTAGATGATCTTCGCGTCCTCGCCGCCCAGCTCGATGGCCACGTCGGTGACGGGGATGAAGGTTTCCACCGCCGTCTTCGAGGCGATGACCTCCTGCACGAACTCGATGCCCAGCCACTGCGCGAGCAGCAGGCCGCCCGATCCCGTGATGGCGATGGTCATGCGATCGGCGCCGAAATCGGCCGCCGCCTCGGAAAGCACCTCCACGATGGTGGCGCGCACGTCGGCGTGGTGGCGGCGGTACACCGAGAATTTCACCTCGTGGGCCTCGTCGAGGATGGCCAGCTTGACCGTGGTGGAGCCCACGTCGATGCCGATATGCAGGTTGTTGTTCTCTTCCATAGCTCCCTTGCCTTACAGCTTGATCGATTCGCCCGGTTTGATGAAGAACAGCCTCATGGCGATGAGGGCCATCTCCTCCGAGCTTTCCTGCATGCCCGTTTCGATCCAGCGCGTGATGACGCCGAGGTACGCGGATGCGAAGAACGCGACGTAGTAGCCGACGAACGGCGACGGATCGTTGCGGTAGCGCTCGTGCAGGATGGATTGGACGAGGTTGGTGCACACGGAGTCGCGCAGGCGCGGGCCGAAGCCCACGTCGCCGCCCGGGCCCAGCGCCGCGTGAAGGAACGCGCCCTGCTCGCGCAGGTAGTCGAACAGCTCCACGAGCAGCGGCAGCGGCTTCTTGCGCGCCCGGTAGCCCAGCAGCTCGCGCACGGTGAGGTTCTGCATCTGCGCCTGGAGCCGGTCGAGGTCGTCCATGACCTCGGCCTCCAGCTGGGCCAGCAGGTCGTCCTTGTCGCGGAAGTGGTTGTAGAACGTGCCGCGGTTGAGATCGGCGCGCTCGCACAGGTCGTTCACCGAGAAGCCGTCGAAGCTGCGCTCCTCCATGAGCTCGATGAGCGCGTCGCTGAGCGCGCGCTTCGATCGCGTGATGCGGCGATCCTGCGGGGCAGCCGTGCTTCGCGCCGTCGCGACAGCGACGGGAGCGGGCGAAACGGTTGTCGTGGTCATGATCACCTCTAATTGAACAGTTGGGTCAATAATGAACAACTTGTCGAATAACGAGCAGTATACCTGTTCGCGCCCCGGAACACAACGAGGGAGAACCCCGCCTTCACACGAGGCGCGCCGCGCGGCGTGCCGCGAGGCGGGGCGCGATGCGCGTCGTGCCGCAGGGCGCCCGCCTCCCGTGGGGCGCACCTCGCCTGCGACGCGCCGCGCGCACTTCCTCGCGCGGCGGCGTGCCGAATGTTTCACGTGAAACATTCGTTCGTTTCTTCGCCCACCCCCCCCCCGCCCTCGCGCGCCCAAGCCCTCGCGTCCTCTCGCACGCTTCCCTCCATTGTCACCTTCTTTCGCCGATCGCGTTGACACGATCGGCCTCTCTCTCCTACCATGCACCCATGGGAACCAAGGAACAACTGCTGCGCCTGCTGGAGGAGAACCGCGAGCGCTACGTGTCGGGCGCCGCGATGGCGCAGGCCATCGGCGTGAGCCGCAACGCGGTGTGGAAAGCCGTCGAGGCGCTGCGCGCCGAGGGGTACGCCATCGACGCCGTCACGAACAAGGGCTACGCGCTGTCGCAGGAGAACGACCTGCTGTCGCCCCAGGGCATCGAGCGGTTCCTGCCGCCCGGCCACCCCTTCGCCATCTCCGTGCGCAAGCGCGTGGACTCCACCAACTCCGAGGCGCGCCGCCGCGCCGCCGAGGGCGCGCCCGAGGGCACCGTCATCGTGGCCGAGGAGCAGACCGCCGGCAAGGGACGCCCCGGCAAGACGTTCTTCTCCCCTGCGTCTTCGGGCCTGTACCTCAGCATCGTGCTGCGCCCCACGCTGGCCGCCGACCGCGGCCAGTTCCTCACCTGCGCCGCCGCCGTGGCGGGCGCGCAGGCCATCGAGCAGGTGACCGGCAAGGAAGCCCTCATCAAGTGGGTGAACGACATCTACTGCGACGAGCGCAAGGTGGCGGGCATCCTCACCGAGGGCATGGTGGACATGGAGTCGGGGCGCTTCGAGCACGCGGTGCTCGGCATCGGCGTGAACGTGAAGCCACCGGCCGATGGCTTCCCTCGCGACATCGCCGACGTGGCGGGCGCCGTGCTCGACGACCGCACGGGCGCCGTGCGCTGCGAGCTGGCCGCCGCCATCCTCACGCGCTTCTGGAACCTGTACCGGCACGTGGCCGACGCCTCGTTCTACGACGAGTACCGCCGCCGGTGCTTCCTGCTGGGCCAACCGCTCGTCGTGCGCCAGGGCCCCTCGCGCGTGCGCGCCCGCGCCGTCGACCTCACGCCCGACTTCAAGCTGGTCGTCGAACTGCCCGACAAAACCCGCCGCGAGCTCCCCTACGGCGAGGTCAGCACCCGGCTCACCTAACCCGCTGCCCCGCCGCCCGCACGGATGGCCGCGCGCCGTGCGCAACCCGCACGCCACTCGATCGCGCCGATGTTTCACGTGAAACATCCGTTCCCTTCCTCGGGCTGCCCTTGAGAAGAAACGTCGAAATCGAGCGAACCGCGACGCCGCCGACCACGGGGTTTGCTATGCTGTTCCGCACGATCACACAACGCTTGAGAGAAAGACGGGGCATCATGCAGATCACGCCTGCTGAAATCGCCGAGACGCTTGCCATGGTGAGCAATCAGCACCTCGACATCCGCACGATCACGCTGGGGCTGAACCTGCGAGGTTGCACGGACGCCGACATCGACGTCATGGCACGCAAGGTGTACGACCGCATGACCACCGCCGCCGAGCACCTCGTGCCCACGGCCGAGCAGCTCGAGCGCGAGTACGGCATCCCCATCGTGAACAAGCGCATCTCCGTCACGCCCATCGCCGAGATCTGCGCCGCCACGAGCGCGCACGACCTCACCCCCATCGCCGTGGCCATGGACAAGGCCGGAAAAGAGGTGGGCGTCGACTTCGTGGGCGGCTTCAGCGCGCTCGTGCACAAGGGCGCCTCGAAAGCCGACAACAAGCTGATGGAGTCCATTCCCCACGCGCTGTCCGTCACCGACAACGTGTGCTCGTCGGTGAACGTGGGCTCCACGCGCGCGGGCATCAACATGGACGCCGTGCTCAAGATGGCCGGCATCATCAAGGCTACCGCCGAGGCCACGGCCGATCGCCAGTGCATCGGCGCCGGAAAGCTGGTCGTGTTCTGCAACGCCGTGGAGGACAACCCCTTCATGGCCGGCGCGTTCCACGGATCGGGCGAGGCCGACGAAGTGGTGAACGTGGGCGTGTCGGGTCCCGGCGTGGTGCGCGCCGTGCTGGCCGACCTGCCGAAAGACGCCGACATCACGTCGGTGGCCGAAGCCATCAAAGCCACCGCGTTCAAGATCACGCGCGCCGGCGAGCTCATGGCGCGCGAGGCGTCCAAGCGCCTGGGCGTGCAGCAGGGCATCCTCGACTTGTCGCTGGCCCCCACTCCGGCCGAGGGCGACTCGGTGGCCGAGATCCTCGAGGCCATCGGCGTGGGCCAGTGCGGCGGCCCCGGCACCACGGCGGCGCTCGCCATGCTCAACGACGCGGTGAAGAAGGGCGGCGTCATGGCGTCCTCGTCCGTCGGCGGCCTGTCCGGCGCGTTCATCCCCGTGTCCGAGGACGCCGGCATGATCCGCGCGGCCGAGGACGGCGCGCTGTCGCTCGAGAAGCTGGAAGCCATGACCTGCGTGTGCTCCGTGGGCCTCGACATGATCGCCGTCCCCGGCGACACGAGCGTCGAGACCATCTTCGGCATCATCGCCGACGAATGCGCCATCGGCATGATCAACAGCAAGACCACCGCGGTCCGCCTCATCCCCGCCATCGGCAAGACGGTGGGCGACCAGCTCGACTTCGGCGGCCTGCTGGGTTACGCCCCGGTCATGCCCGTGAACCAGTACGCCGGCACCACGTTCGCCCACCGCGGCGGCCGTATGCCCGCCCCCCTGAACTCCCTGAAGAACTAGCGCGGCGGCCGCGCTTGCGTCCAGCACGCTCTTCGAAGGCGGCCCTGCGGGGGCCGCCTTCTCGTTACCAGGGTATTTCCTCGTAGGTGAAACCCTTTTCCTCGGCCAAGTAGGCGAACAGCTCGTCGCAGTCGAACACTTTGATGGTCGACTTCTCGAAATCCTTTTGGTTGCGCGTGATGATGGCGTCGGCCTTCAACCTGAGCGCGCACTGGTACACGCACGCATCCTCCAGATCGACCCACGACGAATCGAGCGCTGCGTCAAATTGAACTTCGTTAACACCGCAGATGCGCATCCCTTGTCGCATCTTCTTGAGATCCTGCTTCAGCTGGGCAGCTTGCGAAGGCCTCCCTCCGCCAGTCAGGGTATAGAAGACGTCATTCGCTTGCGCCGAGCTGAACCAGAGTTCGTGCTCCGCGAGAAACCCCAGCATCACTAGCTTTCGAGCACTCGCATAAAAGGGCTCTCGCATTTTGATATAGTCAATCACGATATTCGAATCGAGCATCAGCCTCATGAGAAATCCTTACTCGTCGCAAGACCACGCGATATCAAGCGCTCCCGCCTGATTTCATCGTCGGTCATGGTGGAGAAGCGATCCCTCCGCGGAATACTATCCACCCAGGCGATCGCCTGCGCGATTTCCTCCTGCGTGTACTTCCGTCGCCCCTGCTGCTCGGGGAACGGCAGCTGCTTCTTCTCCAGCACGTAGTCGTACAGGCGATTCACCGCCTGCGAGGCGTTCGTGCCCAACTGCTCGAGCATGCGGTTGCCCGCCTCTTTCTTCTCCGCCGACATGCGCGCCGTCACCATCGCATCAGCCATGTTGCACCTCCAATGTTGTACGTACAACATATGATAGCATGGAGAGCAGCGGATCTCAAGGCGTGCCGAAACCGCGATCGTCTGCGCCCCACCCGATCGGGGTGGACTTTGCGCGCGCGTTGGCACAATGCACGGTATTCCCAGGTCATCGGCATAATTCCAAAAAACCTGCGCCATCGCATCATCCTTGTTCGGATCGAGTTCACCTGATAAGCTCGAAACGAGGGCGCGGCGCGGGGGAGAAACGCGAAGCGCGCGGCGCCCCTTCAAGCAGGAGGGGATATCGATGATCGACCAGCTGACGCGCGTCTACCGACCGAAACGCAATGCGCTGTTCTTGGGCCTCTGCTTCCCGCAAGCCTGGATGTTCGTGGTGAGCCAACGCGTGGTGTTCGACACGCTTGCCTTTCAACTCGCCTTCCATCTGGGCATGCTGGCGGCCCTGCTCGCCATAGCCCTGCTGTTTCGACCCGGTGCCGAACGCGACCCGCACGTCCTCTTCCATCCGCTCAGCGCCGTCGCCCTCTGCGTCACGCCGCTGCTCGGCATCGCTTCGGTGGCGCTGCCCGTTTTCGCCCAGGTCGCTGCGGGAGCAATAAGCGGGCTCGGCATCGCCTTCTGCTTCTCGTCGTGGTTCCTCATCTACAGCAGCATGAAAACCAAAGACGCCTGCGGATTCATCTTGCTGGGGTTCTCGTTCGGGGCCCTCATCTGCCTCGTCATGAGCATCTTCTCCCTGACCGGCACCGCTCCCGTCCTCGCCGTCGCCTGCGTCCTGCCGTTCGGCTCCATCATCTGCGCGCGCCGCGCTTGGGATGGGACGTCGAACCTCCTGGTCAATCGACCGGGTGCTACCACGCTTCGCAAGCAGCCGCGCCGATCGTCCTCCCTTTTCCTCGTCGTCCAGGTCATCGTGTACGCCGTGATTTTCGGCAACGGCATCATATTCAGCATTCTGCAGGGGGCCATTCCCAGCTCGTCGCACGAGCACGCGATCGCCTTCGCCAATTATGCGCTGCGCGCCCTGCTGCCCTTCCTCCTCTTCATGTGGCTCGTCGCCCGAGAGGACAACGCACGGGCGAAGGCGCTGGCCAACTCGATGCTGCTGGCGCTGACGTTCCTGCTGCTCATGCTCTGGTTCGTAGCCGGCGCCTCGTCCGCCATCGACTACATCTCGCTTTCCCTGGCGCGCAACCTCGTGCTCGTGCTGTTGTACCTCGTGCTGATCAAGCTCGCCCAGCGAAGCGCGCAGCACCCCTGCTTCGTGTTCGGCATCGGTCGCGGACTGTACGAAGCATCCGTCGCCGGCGGCATCGCAGCGTACAGCGCCCTCGCAAGCGCCTACGGGACGCTCCCCATCGAGGAGCACATCGTGCAAGCGACGGCCATCTGCGTGTTCGTGTTCCTGGCCAGCTGTTTTTTCATGACCGCCCAGAACCTGCACGACGAGCAGCCTGCACCCTCGTATCCCGTGGACGACCCCGACAGGGGATGGGGCCAGGTGAAGCATGAATTCTCTCTGTCCGATCGCGAAAGCGAGATCATGCAGCTGCTCTACCGCGGACACACTAAGAAGGGAATCGCCGACATTCTCGTCCTGTCGGAGAACACCGTGCGCTGGTACACGAAGCAGTTGTACGCAAAGCTCGACGTGCACAGCAAGGAAGAGCTCATCCGCCTGGTGAACGAGCGCCGATAGCGCATGCGGACGGCCAAGATCGCCGAGGGAAGGGCGATCTTGGCCGTCAGGCCGTACCGCGCCGCCGGGAGGGAGAGCGGCGGGCACGCGGGGTCGTTCAGCGAGACTCGCTTACTCGTGGCAGGTGTAGCACTCGTACACGTTCTGATGGTGACACTGCGTGCACGCTGCGGCCGCCGTCTCTTCAAGCGGTTTCTCATCGTGCATCGTATGGCAGCTTCCGCAGGTCAACGTGTCGTGGCTTGCGCTCTGCGGCAGGTCGTGCGGGTTCACCGTCGTGCCTTGGTCGTCGGTGAGCGCCGTCGAGGACGCGGCGGCCTCGGGTGCGCCCGCGTCGGCGTGGCAGCTCACGCACGCATCCTGCTCGACCGAAGTCTTCGACAGCTTCTTCGCTCCCTTCGTATCGGCCAGCGTGACGCCGTCATGGGCTGCGGCAAGGCCGTTTTCATCGGTGTGGCATTGCACGCATTGCAGGTTGGCATGGTTGGCCGAAACCTGGCACGACGAGTCCGTCAGCGACGACGACTGCGTCGCATGGCACAGACCGCAATCGGCATCGGCCGACCAGGAGAACGGAGCGTCGCTCGCCGCCGCCTGGGCCGTATCGCCCGCCTTGCCCGCCTCACCGCCCGCTTGCTGCGGCGTGCCGCCGCACCCGGCAAGCGACGCGCACAGCGCGAGCAAGATCGCCGCGGGAGCCAACGCGCGCATTCCTTTCTTCGCGGATACGTTCATGAGCGCTCCTACTTTCCGTCGCTCGCATCCCACGGCTCGAGATCGCCTGCATGCAGCATGGCGAAATGGCCTGTGGTCAGCGCCTCGGCTATGTTGCCCAGGTTGTAGTTGCCGCCGTTCAGCGACCCGAACTCGCCCACGTTGTACAGGCGGGGAATCACCTCGTCGTTCGTGTCGAGCGTCTGGTTGTGCTCGTTATGCTTGGGGCCGCCCTGGGTGTTGATCATGCCCATGCCCATCTCGATGGCGTAGAACGGCCCGTCGCCGAACGCCGCCATCGTCTCGGGATCGCGTTTGAAATCGGGATCGGCGCCCGCCTCGCAGCTGGCGTTCCAACGCTCCACCGTCGCCGCCAGCGCCGCGGCGTCGACGCCTTCGTACTTCGTGCCCGAAGGAGACGTGCCCACCATCGACGCAGCGAGCCCTTCGATGGTGTCGGCTTTCACGATCCACCCCTGCTCGAGCGCCCAGGCGTTCGTCCATTCCTGGCCGAGCAGCTGGTGAACGCCCGCGTACGACACGAGCGACTTCGGCTTCGTCGACTGGATGTACAGCGGTGCGGCGTCGAACGTCGCCTGGTCGAACACCATCCAGTACGGCAGGTTGGAGAACTCGTACGTGTCGGTGTCCATGTCGTACCACACCGTGCGCTTGCGCGTGTGCTGCGGTGCATGGGAAAGGTTCTTCGTCTCGTTCACGAAACGCTCGCCTTTGTAGTTGACGAAGAGCCACGACGAGGCGTCGGGGAAATGCCCCGCCGACTGCATGCTCACCGAGCACCCTACCTGCTCGGACGGCAGACGGTAGCACGGCGATCCTATCTCGGAGCAGTCCATGTGCCACAGTTGCGCCCCCGCTTCGACGCACATGCGGTGGCCGTCGCCCGTGTTGTGCGGCGTGCCCCACGGGAACAGGTGGATGCCCCATCCGGTGTACCACTGCTGCATCATGGGATTGCCCTCGAACCCGCCACACGCCATGATGACGCCTTTTTTGGCCTTGATGGCGATGTCGCCGCCGGAGCCTTCGGCGACGACGCCGAGGATTTCCTTCGTCTCGGGATTCTGCACGAGGCGTTTCGCCGGCGTGGCGAGCCGGATATCGGCCCCTTTGTCGACCGCGATTTCGTGGAAGTTCCCGAACAGCTCAGAACCGCCCGCATCGCCGCGTTCGGACCAGGCCACTTCGCCGGTCATGCGCGAGGGATCGCCGTAATCGCGCCAAACCCAGTAGATTTCGAGGTCCTCGAGGGAGTCGAGCCACGCGCCCGCCTCGATCTCCTGCTCGACGATGGCGGGATACAGCACGTCGCCGTCCTCCTTGCTCACCGACCCCTGGTTGAAATGCCGCAGCATCTCCACCATGCCGTCGGCATCGTCGGGCTTCATGCAGGTTTGGATGCAGCCCGTCGCGCATCCCAGGTTGCCGCCGTCGGGCTCGCTCGACTTCTCCAGCGTGATCACGCCCAGGCCGGCGTCCAGACCGGTGATGGTGGCGGCCACGCCAGCCGCGCCGTACCCCACCACGACGACGTCGGTTTCCTCGTCCCACGCCTCGGGCATCCACCAATCCTTTTGCTCCTGCGCGGCAGCCGACCCGCATCCGACCAGCCCGACCGCAGCGGTTCCCACTGCCGCCAGCCCTGCGCCTTTCAAAAAACTCCGCCTGCTGAACTGTTCCATCGTTCCTCCTTCGATCCGCACGGCTCATGCCGCCCTTACGCTTTCGATAGTAGGCTCGACGCGTTCGCGACAGTCCCCCCGTTGCGGGTGGAACCGCCACCCGTTCAGCAGTGACTTGCGCGCGCCCACCCTGACGAAGCGGGTGGTTGACGCGAAAATCCGCGTCATTCCTCAGGGGTGATTTTTCTTTTTTGCCGGTCGTTCGCACATTCACCTCTGAGGAATGACGCGCGATCCCACGTTGCCGGGCATGATGCACGACGAACCTTGGCAGCGCCGAGCGGCGCACAGGAGGGCCAAGATGGGGAATGAAAGGATCACGACCATGAAGCACAACGAGAACGGAACGAACGGACAGAACAAAGCGAACCGCGGCCTCTCGCGCCGCACCTTCCTCACGGGCGCAGCCGTCACCGGCCTGGCCGCGGCAGGGGCGCTGGCCGGGTGCAGCCCGAAGTCGGCCGTCGCCGAGGCCGACGCGGCCGACGGCAGCGCGAAGCCCGAGCATCGCTGGCAAAGCCAGGCGGCGGCCGACTGGCGCACCCCGCCCGAGCCGGTCGACGAGGCGAAGATCGCCGACGGCGGCACCTTCGACGTCGTGGTGGTGGGCGGCGGCCAGGCGGGAACCTGGACGGCGCGCTCGGCAACCATGAACGGGGCGAGCGTCTGCGTCGTGGAAGCGCAGCCCGAGGACAGCTTCTTCTACATCGGCGGCGAGGTGGCCATCATCAACAGCGAGTGGGCGATCGAGCACGGTGCCGACCGCATCGACAAGGTCAATTTCATGACGAACTGGCTCGTGCGCAACGCGAACCGCAGCAACCAGCGTCTCATCCGCAACTTCGTCGACTACTCCGGACAGATCATGGACTGGAGCATCTCCGAGATCGACGAGGTGGACCCCGACTTCTACCACAACACCGACCGCGTGAACATCTACTCGGCCGAAGCCGACGACCGCATGGTCATGGACCCCTCCGGCTACCAGTTCTACAAGTCCACCATCGTCCACCGTCCCGTCACGGGCGGCGGCTCCGATTGGGAATGGGGCCCGGTGGTCATGACGCATCACCGCGAGCAGGCCATCAAAGAAGGCGCCGCGTGGCACTTCAACACGTACGCCGAGTACCTCGAGAAGGACGACTCCGGGCGCGTGGTGGCGGTCGTGGCGCGCAACCAGGACGACGACAGCTACGTGCGCTACACGGGCACGCGCGGCGTGGTGCTGACCGCCGGCGACTTCCAGGCGAACGAGGACATGATCCGCGACATCAACGACGAGTACCGCCACCTGGCCGAGAACTACGGCAACATCGAGCTGGCCACCTCCGGCGGCATGGGCGTCAAGGACGGCGCGGGCATCAAGCTGGGCGTGTGGGCAGGCGGCCACGTGGAGGCCGGCCCGCGCACGGGCATGAACACGGGCCAGTCGGGTCCCTGGGAAACCGCGCCGTGGGGCCCGGGCTTCATGCTGCTCAACCAGCGCGGACTGCGCTTCTGCAACGAGTGCGCAGGCGGCACCGAGGGTTCGGGCTACCAGTCCAGCCGCCAGCCGAAGGGCGCCATCGTCTCGGTGGCCGACGCCGGCTATCTCGACACCATCGCGTGCATGCCGCCGGCGCACGGCGCCATCAACCTCACGTCGAAGGTGACCTTCCACGGCATCGACCCGCTGCAGGAGCAGATGGCCGCCCTCGACCCCTCGTCGACCGAGCCCAGCAAGGACGGCGTGTACTGCGCCAACACCTTCGAGGAGCTGCTCGACAAGATCGGCTGCTACAACGAGGAGCAGAAGGCCAACGCCCTGTCCGAGCTGGAGAAGTGGAACCAGTACGCCGAAGCCGGCCTCGACGAGGACTTCGCCGTGGACGCGCGCATCATGAAGCCGCTCACCACGCCGCCGTTCTACGCCGTCACCGGCAACGCCGAGGACATCTACGTCGGCCTCTGCCAGACCACCGGCCTCGACACCGACTTCAACGGCTGCGTGCTCGACTCCGACCTGTTCCCCATCCCCGGCCTGTACTCCGCCGGCAACAACTCGGGCAACCGCTACATCGTGAACTACTGCACGCCCATCAGCGGCATGAGCCTGGGGCTGTGCATGACCGAGGGCATGCTGCTGGGCAAGCGCCTGGCCACCACCGCGCCCGAGGACATCGAGCAGCGGAAAGCGTAGGACGGCCGGCCGCCCCTCCGCCCCACCGATCGCCATCCCTCCCCTGAATGCTCGGGCGCGCCCTCCCCTCCCCGCGCCCGAGCCACCGAACGCGGCCCCTCCGGGCCGCGTTTTGGCTATAATGGAAGCTCCGAGAAGCAGCGAAGCAGCAAGCGAGGAGGGGCGTTTGACGCGCACACCAGGGGCATCGGGAACCGCAGCATCGTGGCTGTACCTCGGCAGGGGCCTGTACTTGGCAACCCTGCTGCTCGTGCTGTCGCCCACGCCATCGCTGGGAGGCGGCTTCTCCGACACCGGCGCTCTCGTGAGCACGCGCTTCGCGTTCTTCTGCGCCTTCGCCGTATCGGCCCTCGTCACCACCGCGCTGTGGAAACGGCTGTCGCCCGCACGCCTGCATTCCGGCTTCATCGCGGCCGCCATGATCGTCCAGATCGTTGGCGGCCTCGGCTACCCGCTGACCGCCGCAGGCGTGCTGCCCCAGCAGTTCCTCACCGTCGACCTGCTGCTGTCGGCGCTCGTGCTGCCCATCATCGACCTCGCCTGGGGCGAGGCGTACGCCCAGCTTCCCCTGCGCTCCATCATCGCCCGCACCGCCGGCTCGCTCGCCCTGGCCGTCGCCGTGCTCGCGCTCATCCAGGTGCTGCCCGGCACGTGGTCGGTCTCGTTCATGAAGCTGCTGCCGCTCGGATCCATCCTGCTCATCGTCGTGCTGCGCCGCTCGCCGTCCTCCCCGCCCTACGTGGCGCTCACGGGCGGCCTAGGCACCATGCAGCCTTCGTGGAAGCTGCTGGCCGGCATCTGCTGCGCGATGGCGGCCAGCGCCATCCTGCCGGGGTCGGCCGAGACGGGCGGCTTCATCTCGTGGTGGTCCATCATCGCCGGCAACGCGTTGGCCGCGGTGCTCATCGTGGCGCTGCTCGTATCGAGGCGCCAGGGAGACTTCCAGAAAGCGCTCGTGGTGTTCGCGGGCATCATGGCCGTATGCTACGCGCTGTCGGGGCTGCTCATCGGCGCCGATTCGGGCGCGTCGTCCGAGCCGTACAAAATCGCGCAGCACTGCATCATCCTGGCCACGCAGCAGTGCCTGTCCATCGCGCTGTGGTTCATCCTGCTCGACATCGCGCAGAAGACGCGCACCAGCCCGTTTCTCGTATGCGGGCTCGGCCTGATCGCCACCGAGCTGTGGGGCGCGCGATCGGCACGGGCGTCGGCATGCTCGCGCCGCTCGACCCGGCGGCACTGTCCATCCTCGCGCTGCTCATCCTCGTGCCCGGCATGTACTTCTTCGCCACGAGCGATCATCCGACCGAGGTGATCGTCGATGCGGAGGACGTGCTGCAACGCCGTCTCGACCGCATCGTCGAAACGACCGGCCTCACGGCGCGCGAGCGCGAGATCCTCGAGCTGTGGGTGACGGGACACCGCCTCGACTACGTGGCCGAATCGCTGTTCATCTCGAAGAACACGGTGAAGACGCACCTGCGGCACATCTACCAGAAAACGCAGACCGGCAACAAGGAAGAGCTGCTCGTGCTGTTCGAGCAGCAGGCGTAAGGCGGGCGCGGCGCGCTCGCAACGCCTACTTCCCGCGCACCACCGCGCCGAAGGGCAGCAGCGCCAGCTTCGCCTGCTTGAAGCACTGCATGCCGAAGGGGATGCCGATAATCGTGATGCACAGCAGCACGCCGTTGAGCAGCGCCTCGAGCGCCAAGAACACGCCGCCGAAGATGAACCACAGCACGTTGAGGACGGCCGACCCCGCGCCGCCGCCGTACTCGACCTCCTTGCCGAACGGGAAGAACGCGAGCCCCGCCATCTTGAAGCACTGGGTGCCCACCGGGATGCCCACGATAGTGATGCACCACAGCAGCCCGACGAGGCACCAGCTCACGCCCTGCCAGAACCCCGCGAAGACGAACCACAGTATGTTGCCGATCACGCTCATGAAGCATCCTTTCGCGCCGCGGTGCCCGATCTAACGTTTTCCCAGTTCGAAAGCATACCACCCCCTGCCCCCGCATTTTGCGGGGTGCGCGCATTCCCTACCAAAACGCTGCACTTAGGGGGTGCCGCCGTAACGGCGGGCGGGATAGCATGCTCCTCGTCCGATGCGCGGGAACCATCGCAGCATCCCGGCAGCGACGGGAGGGCCGGTGGATGCGCACGGACCGGAAAGCTGCATCGCAGCACCACGGAGACAGGGAGGACCATCATGAAAGAAAGCACCCCATTCGAGCAGAGCCGTCGCACGTTCCTGAAGACCGCCGGCGTCGCCCTCGCCGGCGCCGCCGGCCTCGGCATCGTCGGCTGCGCGCCGCAGGGCTCCGCCAGCACCGGAGACGGCGGCACGGCCGCCGCGGCTGCCGGCACCGATACGAAGTGGGACGAGGAGTTCGACGTCGTGGTCATCGGCGCGGGCTGCGCCGGCCAGGCCGCCGCCATCACGGTGGCGCTCGAGGGCAACGGCGCGACGTGCCTGCTGGCCGAGAAGGGCACGATGCCCGGCGGCAACAGCCCGTACTGCAAGGGCACCGTCGTGTACGCCGAGGACGAGGAAGCGTTCAACCAGTACATGCTGGAGATGCGCGGCGAGGAGGGCACCACGCCCGACGACGTGATCGCCGCCTACGCCAAGGGCGCCGCCGAGAACTACAGCTGGGTGTTCGACACGCTGGGCGGCGTGGTCGAGGAAGCGTCGATCATCGCCCCCACCACCAAGGACGACCCGCTCAAGTCCACGCCCGAGTGGCCCGAGTTCGAGCACTGCTACGCGTTGGGCAAGCTGACCGTCGCCGGCAAGAAGGACGTGGAGATCAAGGGCGACAAGCACATCACGAAGCTGCTCGACCGCGTCATCGCCGACCACTCCGACGTCATCGAGTACCGCACGGGCGCCCCGATGAGCGAGCTCATCCAAGACCCCGGCACCAAGCAGATCCTCGGCGCGGTCATCGACGGCAAGAACGTCAAGGCCAACAAGGGCGTCATCATGTGCACGGGCGGCTTCGAGGCCAACCCCACGATGCGCCAGGACTTCATCGGCCAAGGCGGAGCCCATCCCGCCGTCGAGGAGGGCAACACGGGCGACGGCCACAAGGCCTGCATGAAGATCGGCGCCGACTTCTGGCACATGGAGCACGTGGCGGGCTTCTGGATGGCCGGCCGCGACCTCGAGAACACGAAGTTCACGAACAACCAGATCATCTCGCCGTGCCCGAAGCAGTACGGCATCACCGTGGGCGTGAACGGCCGCCGCTACTACATGGACTGGGACGGCTACAGCAACAAGTCCGACATCGCCTACATGGACGACCCGTCCGTCTCCGTCGGCAGCCGCCACGGCCATATGCAGATCGGCGGCGAGTGGCCGCACCTGGCCCAGCCGCGCAAGGCATGGTTCGTGTTCGACCAGGCAGGCCTCGAGGCCGGCGCCATCCCCGCCGACACCACGAGCGACCCCGTGGCCGACAAGCTGGCCTATTCCGCCGACACCATCGAAGACCTCGCCAGCCAGATGGGCGTGCCGGCAGACGAGCTGACCGCCACGGTGGACCAGTGGAACGAGTGCTGCGCCAACGGCAAGGACGTGTACTTCCATCGTCCCGAGAAGACGCTGACGCCCATCTCCACGCCTCCGTTTTACGCGCAGCTGTGCTGCCCGTCGTTCCTCAACACCGACGGCGGCCCCGTGCGCAGTGCCCAGGGCGAGATCCTCGATCCCGACGGCAAGCCCATTCCCAACCTGTACTCCGCCGGCGAGTTCGGCTCGGTGTGGAGCGGCGTGTACCAGGGCGGCGGCAACATCGCCGAGTGCCTCATCTTCGGCCGCATCTCCGCTCGCAGCGCCCTCGCGAACGCCTAGCGCCTCGCGCCGCACGCCACTCTCGACGACGTCCCTTCCCTCCCGCGCGCCCCGGCTGCCTCCCAGCCGGGGCGCGGTGCGTTTCGGTCGGATGCCCCGCACGGGGACAGCCCCCGTCCCCCTGGGGGACATTCACGGCGCGAGGGAGCAACGGGCGCGAGATTCCGCGACGCGCGAGCGCCTACAGCGCCTTCACGAAGTCGATGACGTCCTGCTTGGAGTGCACGTCGAGCTTCTGGTAGATGTTCTTCACGTAGCTGCGCACCGTGTTGTCGGACAGCACCAGCTCGCCGGCGATGTAGGACGAGCTGCGGCCCTCGGCCAGCAGCATGAGCACCTCGGCCTCGCGGTTCGTCAGGCCGTAGCGCTCGCGCACGTACGCCTCGCGGTCGAAGGGCGGCTCGATCGCAGCTGCCGGGGCCGTCGGGACCCGCGAGGCCGCCGAGGCTGTCGCCGCCACCGGAGCCGCGGCGGCCAGCGGGGCCGCCCCGTGCTCCTCCGGGCGCCACACGCGCTCGTCCACGCTGGTCAGACGACCTTCGCGCAGCGCCGTCTCCGTCTCGGCACGGAACCGGCAGCGCCCGCACACCTCGGCGAACAGCGGCCGAACGCGCGGGATGGAATCGGTCAGCAAGAAGCCCACGCTCACGGCCAGCAGGCAGATCATGGTGGCCACGATGAGCATCTGCTCGGCCCCGCCCGCATCGCCGAGCCACCACATCGCCAACCGACCGCTCTCGCGGAAGAACAGGTGCAGGAACCAGAAGAATCCCAGGATGAGATACGGCGGCAGCGCGCGATGGCGCGCCACGTCGTACGACACGAACCACAAGAACCCCACCTGGAACAGGTTCGTGATGGCGATGAGGGTGGCACCCACCTCGCTGACCAGCGGATCGAGCGTCGACAGCAAGATCACGCCCACCGCCAGCGCGGCAAGCTGCGCCTGCCACAGCACGGCGAACTTGAACCCGCGCCCCTTCACGAGCGTCCACCAGATGATGCCGAGGCCGGCGGCCGTCACCCCGAGGTGCTGCACGAGGTGGAACACGGGCGACAGCTTGATGGATTCGCCGAACGGGAACCCGCGCGACACGCCCAGCACGAAGCTGAACAGGGCGATGCCCACCACGAGCCGCACGATGGTGGAACGCGGCTCGGCGGCGTACACGTCGTCGGGCGGCGGCGCCACGATGCCGCGCCGCTCGCGCTCGTCGAGCGTCTTCTGCGCCTGGAAGTACATGACCAGCGTCACCATCGGCAGCAGCATGCTGACGAAGAACGCCGTGCTCTCCTCCACGATGCCGATGAAGATGCCGATGACGGTGGACAGCGCCAGCGACGCGAAGGCCGCCAGCAGCGCCTCGCGCAACCCCAGCCGGATGTAGAACGTGATCCACATGCCGCCGCCCCATGCGAGCCCCACGCCCGAGCACACGGCCGCCACCAGGGTGAACGGCAACGACGGGAACAGCGATTGCACGAAGAACAGCAGGCTGCCCAGCGTCATGAGCCCGGCCGAGATCCAGCCGAGCACGTTCTCGAACCTCGGCGAGAACGCACGGTGCAGCGCCACGGCGCCCAGCACGACGATGCACCCGCAGCGCGCGAAGTTGATGGCGACCGTCGTCAGCCCGGAATCGACCCAGATGTAGCGCGCGTACAGGATGCACTGTATCCACACGAGCACGAGGCCCGTTCCCAGAAACGAGAACGAGAAGCCCGGCAGGTACCGTGCCGCGAACGATTTGAAATCCCAAGAAGGCACCTGCTGCTCGGTCGCGCTCAATCCGCCACCCCGCTCCCCTCGAACACCGCGCGCACGAGGTATTCCACGTTGCCCTCGGGCCCCGTGATGGGCGATTCCACCACGCCTGCCACGCCGAACCCCGCAGCGACCAGCGCCGCACGCACCTCGTCCACCGTGCGCCGCCGCACGGCCTCGTCGCGCACCACGCCGTGCTCCGTCTCGTCGGGCCGCGACTCGAACTGGGGTTTCACGAGGCCGATGAACACGGTGCCCGGCTGTGAGAACCGCGCGAACGTGGGCGCGAGCGCCGCGAGGCCGATGAAGCTGAGGTCGGCCACGAGCACGTCGAAGGGCGCGCCCAGTTCGGCCGGGTCGGCCAGCTTGATGTTCACGCGCTCGAACACCGCCACGCGCGGGTCCTGCCGCAGCTTCCACGCCAGCTGCCCGTAGTTCACGTCGACGCACGCCACGCTGGCCGCGCCGGCCTGCAGCAGGCAATCGCTGAAACCGCCGGTTGACGAGCCGATATCCAGGCAGCGCAGGCCTTCGACGCGCTGTCCGAACGCGTCGAGCGCGCCCTGCAGCTTGTGGCCGCCGCGCGACACGAAGCGCTTGCGGTTCTTCACCACGACCTCCGCGTCGGGCGCCACCTTGAGCGCCGCGCTCGTGGCATACACGTCGTCCACCTTCACCTCGTGGGCGAGCACCGCGCGCAGCGCCGCGCCGGCGTCCGCGAAGTACCCCTGCTCAACCAGCAGCGTATCAAGTCTGATCTTCTTCATGGGAAACAGTATAGAGCAAACCACGTCCGCACCGACGAAGGCGGCGCATCGCCCCGGCTATCGTTTTGCGCAGGAAATATCAAGATTCGTCGCGCCCTTCGGGACCAGCTCCATCACCCGCTCCACGAGCACGTCCTCCTCGACCGTCAGCCCCTTGTCCACGAATAGCGCGGCGAGGGGGATGCGCTCTGCGTCGGCATCCGACGGCGGTGTCAGCCATCGATGCCGATTGTGGCAGAAAAATCGAGGTAGGTAAATAATTCGACCATTTTCTGCGCGCTCATATCAGAAAATCCCAGGTCGCGATTTTTCCAATGCGCATATTATTTACCTACCTCGGTTTTTCTGCCAGATTATCGAACAAGGACGACGAGAAGTCGCCGTCCTCACCGAGCCGCGGCCGCCCGAAGGCGGCCGCATGGAGGGAGGAACAGCAGGAGTTCGAGCTGCGCTTACAATGCAGCCAGGTCGCGACCCAGCAGGTAGGACAGGGTGCCGCACACGGCGCCGAGGTTCTGACCGGGCATGACGAAGTTGTAGGTGTTGGCGTAGAAGTCGCCGGTCATGATGCCCGTGTTGTACAGACCCTCGATGGGCGTGTCGTTCTCGTCGCACACCTGCATGTTCTCGTCGGTGCGCAAGCCGCCGCACACGGTGAGGAACGTGGCGCCCGTGATCTTCGTGGCGTAGAACGGCGGCGTGGAGATGGGGAACAGGATTTCGGGATTCACGTGGAACTGCTCGTCGAGCCCCTGTTCGGCGTATTCGTTGTACTGCTTGATGGTGGCCAGCGCCTGCTCCTGGTCGATGCCGTCCATCTGCTTCACCAGCTCTTCGATGGTGTCCGCCTTGTAGTACGTGGCGCCCGTGCCGATGGACTCCTTGCCGCCCTCGGCGTTCTTGTCCCACGACGCGATCACCTCGTCGGGCGTGAGCGGCATGATGCCGTTCTCGTGGTCGATGCAGCATCCGAACTGCTCCCACTCGTCCTGCGTGTAGGCGTACGCCTTATCCCACACGGCGTAGGCGGTCTTCTGCGGAAGTTGCAGCACCGAGATGGCGCCGTACGCGAAGTTCGTGCACTCGTTCTGGTAGCGCTCGCCGTGGATGTCCATGTTGAGCCCCCAGAAGTTGGAGATCACGCCGTGGGCCGGGCCCGACGCGCCGCCGTTGATCATGGGCGGCACCGGGTACGTCTTCTGCCAGGCGGCACCCACCCACAGGCCCATCTTCTGGCCGTCGCCGGGCATGAGGCCCGAGTACACGAGCTCGGCATCGTAATCCACGTCGCCGAACGAGAGCGCGTCCTTGAAGTGCTCCCACGCCCACGGGCTGTACTTCGCCATCATGTCGGGGTTCTTCGAGAAGTCGCCCGTGGCCAGCACCACGGCCTTGTTCGCCACGTACTTGACGTACGAGCCGTCCTCGCGCTGCGCCACGACGCCCGACACGCGCCCGGTGTTGTCATCCTCGCGGATGAGGTACTGCGCGACGGTTTTGTAGTGTATCTCGCCGCCGAAATCGCCCGTGAAGATATCGGCGTACGCCTGCGCTTCGAGCGGCGCGCCGTACAGGGCGCCGAAAGGCTGCTCATCGGTGTAGAAGTTGTGCGACGCGGGCGGGACGGTGATGGTGCCGTCGGGATCGTAGTAGCCCGGCTCGAGGCAGCACTTGAGGCCTTGCTTCTCCATATGGTCGATGGTCCAGTCGATGGACTCGCCCGAGTGGTTGATCCAGCGCTCCCACTTCTTCTTGTCCATGAGGTACGTGCCGGCGGTCTGCTCGGCCTTCACGATCTCGCGCGCGGTTTCGGGCGAATAATCGATGCCCTTCGCCTTCTGGTACTTCGACCCGATGGCGTGGTTCGAGCCACCGCGGCTGATGGGCTTGCTGCTAGCCGAGAACACGATGACGTCGGCGCCCTGCTCGGCGGCCGACACCGCCGTGCACAATCCGGCCATGCCCGCGCCCACCACCACGATGTCGTGCGTGATGGTCTCGGCGATGTCGGCATCGGCCACCGGCTCGGGCGGAATCTCGAAGCTCCACTTCATCTGCTGGTAGCTGTCGGCCGTCAGCACGTCGGACGCGCCCGCTGCCGAGCCCGCGCTGGCCGCGCCGGACGCAGCGCCGCCCGAAGGCGAACATGCCGCGAGCGCGCTTCCCGTAGCCGCCAACGCGCCTGTTGCCAAAGCCCCTTTGAGAAAATCTCGGCGATTCAGTTCCATGCGATTTCCCTCCTTGCGATCGGTTGCGGAACACGGGCTCAGTCTTGCACGAACGCGGGCGGCGCGCGTTCACCCGCGCTTGGTGTTTCGCTCGAAAAGGGGTCACATAGATCAGGTGAATTGGCAAATTCGCTGATCATCGGCACGCCTTTTTGGGCGTCGGCCATCGAAGCGTCCCCTGATTTCGCCTACAATATGCCTGGGGAGGGGTTATGGCGCATACGAAGAAAACTCAGCTGTTCTTGGTGGCCACGGGGTTCGCCTGCTTTTTGGCGATGAACTCGTTCTCGCTGTGGGGCTTCTCGTTCCTGCCGCAGTTCGCGTTCGGCGCGAGCGCGCAGGACAGCTGGAGCACGCCGGTGTCGCTCAGCAACATCGTCGCGTTCTTCGTCTACTTCCTGGGATCGACGCGCTTTCCGCGGCTGTTCGACCGCGCGCCGTTCTTCGAGGCCGTGCTGCTCATCGCGGCGGGCATGATCTTCCTGCTGGGGTTCTTCGTCACGTCGTCGGCCGTCATGCTCACCGTGTCGGCCGTGCTCGTGGGCGTGGGAACCACGTGCTGCTTCATCTGCTGGGAGACGGTGCTGTCGCTCAGCGAGCCGCGCGAGACGAAGAAGCAGATCATCCTGGGATCGGTGCTGTCGCTGCTCCCCTTCGGGCTGTTCTTCGCGTTCGGCCAGGCCGGGCTGCTGTTCACCGAGTCGCTGCTGGCGTTCTGCAACCTCGTGCTGCTGTTCTTCACCCTGCGGTTCGAGGGCGGCGCGCCCGCTACGGCGCCCGTCGCCACGCCCCCTGCAGGCGCAGCGCCGCGCGTGCCGCTGCTCATCCGCAGCCGCTTCTGGAAGCCCCTGCTGTGCATCGTCATGATCGGCGTGATCTCGCCCGTCATCGGATCGGTGGCGTTCTCCGACGACCTCGCGTTCTTCGAGAGCTGCGCCATCGTGTTCGCGGCGAACCTCGTATCGGCGGCGATCCTGGCCGTCGTCTGGCTGGCGCTCGACAAGGAAACGACCATCTCGAAGGCGTACGTCGTGTTGTTCCCCGTGCTCATCACCGCGTTCCTGGCGTTCCCCTTCGTGGCCGAGCAGTACCGCACCCTCGTGCTGTTCGTGGGCAGCTTCGGATTCACGCTGTTCTCCATCGTCATGATGGTGTCGTGCATCTCCATCGCGAGCGAGCGCGGCCTCGGACTCGTGTTCGTGTACGCGCTGTTCGCGGGCGTCACATACGCGTCGCGCCTGATCGGGCAAGGTTTGGCGGCCGTGATCGGACGCAGTTCGCTGTCGCAGGAGACACAGATCGTCACCAGCGTGTTCGTGCTGCTGTACGGCTGCTCGCTGGTCATGTTCATCCTCGTGCGGAAGAGCGCCGCGCGCCCGAAGGAGGCCGCCCCCAGCGGCGTCGACGTGCTGCAGCAGGCGTGCGCGCAGCTGGCCGCCGAGCGCGGGCTGTCGGCGCGCCAGACCGAGGTGCTCGACCTGCTGGCGCACGGCTACGACGTGCCGTCCATCGCGAAAAAGCTGTTCATCTCGGAAAACACCGTGCGCACCCACACGAAGAAGATCTACGCCCTGCTCGACGTGCACGCGAAGCAGGAGATCGTCGACCTGGTGAACGCCCGCTGCGGAAAGGACGCGCAGGACGAGTAGGGCGTCCGGGATGTGCGGCGTCTTTGCGCAATGTTAACGTGCGGGGCGCGTCTTTCGCATCCTCTTAACGCGCGCGTCCGTATGCTGCTTCTCGAACGGAAAGGAGCATGCATGGACGCAATCGGGATAGCATCCCTCGTCATCGCCGGGTGCGGGTACACGGCCGCGGCGCTGTTCTTGCTGGGGCTGCTGTTCGTCGACGTGACGGAAACCGGCTGGCGCATCAGGGCGCCGTGGCGTTGAAACCCTCCCGCAACGCACGGCGGCCGCCCAAGGGCGGCCGCCGGAGCAAGCTCGCTGCGCGCTCTCGCGCTACGGCAACAGCAGCTGCGCGATCTGCACGGCGTTGAGGGCCGCGCCCTTGCGGATCTGGTCGGCAACCACCCACATGGCCAGGCCGTGGTCCACCGTGTCGTCGCGGCGCAGGCGGCCGACGTACGTCTCGTTCGTGCCGGCCAGCAGGCCCGGCATGGGGTACGTGTTCGTGGCGCAGTCGTCCATGACCACGATGCCGGGGAACGCCTCGAGGGCCGCACGCGCGGCCTCCACGCTCACCTCGTCGGCGAACTCCACGTACACGGCCTCGGCGTGGCAGCGCAGCACGGGCACGCGCACGCACGTGGCGGCCACGCGGATGCCCTGGTCGCCCATGATCTTCTTCGTCTCGACGACCATCTTCCACTCTTCCTTGGTGGAATCGTCCTCGAGGAATTTGTCGATGTGCGGGATGCAGTTGAACGCGATGCGATGCTGGAACACCTCGACGGTCAGCTCGTCGTCGGGCGTGCCGCCGAGGAACTCGCGCGTCTGGTCGTACAGCTCGGCCATGGCCGGCGCGCCGCCGCCGCTGGCCGCCTGGTACGTGGACACCACCACGCGCTTGATGGGCGACAGGTCGTAGAGCGGCTTCAAAGCCACCACCATCTGGATGGTGGAGCAGTTCGGGTTCGCGATCACGCCGTTGTGCCACGCCACGTCGCCCGGGTTCACCTCGGGCACCACGAGCGGCACGTCCTCGTCCATGCGGAACGCGCTGGAGTTGTCGATCATCACGGCGCCGGCCGCGGCTACGGCTTCGCGCATCTCCTTCGACACGCCCGCGCCGCACGAGAATAGCGCGATGTCCACGCCTTCGAACGACTCCGGCGTCATTTCCTGCACCGTGAGGTCGCCCGCCGGCACCTGGCCGCAGCCCAAGAACGGCAGCGCCTTGCCCGCCGAGCGGGCGGACGCGAGCGCGCGCACCTCGGCCGCCGGGAAGTCGACGTCGTGCAGCACCTGCAAGAACTCGGCGCCCACCGCGCCCGTGGCGCCCGCCACGGCCACCACCGGGTTCGCCGGCATCCTCTTTGTCCAAGTCATCGTCAGTCCCCTATCTACCCTTGTTCATCTTCGCGGCGATTTCCTCGGCGCTCAGCTGCGTCTCCTCGAACACGCTGTCGGAATCGAGGTCGAACGCCTTGTGCAGGCAGCGCACGGCCGCCGCGGCCTGCGCGCCGTCCACCACGACGGACAGCCGGATGGGCGACGTCGAGATGGCCAGGATGTTGATCTGGTTCTCGCCGAGCGTCGAGAACGCGCGCGCCGCCACGCCGGGCGACGACTTCATGCCCGTGCCCACGAGGCTCACCTTCGCGATGTCCTCGTCCACGTCGTAGTCGCGGGCGTTGATGTCGGGTAAGATGCGCTCCACCGTCTCCTTCGCGCGGGGCAGGTCGGCACCGGGGCACGTGAAGCTGATGTCGGTGATGCCGTCCTCCGAGATGTTCTGGATGATCATGTCCACGCTCACCGTGTTGCCCGCCAGCGCCGAGAACACCTTCGCGGCCACGCCGGTCATGTCGGGCACGCCGCGGATGGTGAACTTCACCTCGGACGTGTCGTGGGCGATGCCGGTGATGACGGCTTCCTCCATCATGTCGGTCTCCTCCTTGATATAGGTGCCTTCGGCGTCGGAGAACGCCGAGCGGGAATGAATGACGACCTGGTACTTGCGCGCGAACTCCACGGCGCGCATCTGCAGCACGCCGGCGCCCGAGCTGGACAGCTCCAGCATGTCGTCGTACGAGATGACGTCGAGCTTCTTGGCGCGCGGGCACACGCGCGGGTCGGCCGTGTACACGCCGTCCACATCGGAGTAGATCTCGCACACGTCGGCGCCCAGACCGTGCGCCACCGCCACCGCCGTGGTGTCGGAGCCGCCGCGGCCGAGCGTGGTGATGTCGCCGTTGGCGTCGATGCCCTGGAACCCGGCCACCACCGCGATCACGCCCTTGTTCAGGGCTTCCATGATGCGCTCGTTGTGCACCTTCACGATTTTGGCCTTGGCGTGCATGCCGTCCGTCTCGATGCCGGCCTGACGGCCCGTGAAGCTCATGGCCTTGTAGCCGCGCGCCTCGATGGCCATCGCCAGCAGCGTCATGGACACCTGCTCGCCCGTGGACAGCAGACGGTCCATCTCGCGCGCCGGCGGGTTGTCGTTGAGCGAGGCGGCGAGGCCTACGAGCTCGTCGGTGGTCTTGCCCATGGCGGACACGACGGCAACCACCTGGTGCCCTGCCTGCTTCTTCGCAATGAGCTTCTTCGCGACCATCTGGATGCGCTCAGGCGAAGCGACGGACGTGCCCCCGAATTTTGCTACGATTAGCGACATGGTGCTCTTTCTCGTCAGGTTGAACCCAATCGGCTGTCCACTATACCAAACGGTCGCATCGTCGCCTATAGAAAGCCCGTTAACAGGAGCTTTTTACATGGGGAAAACGAAGAGAACGAGCAGTCGCCCGCATGATGCGCTCGAAACCGAGCAGATCATGCGGGCGACGTCCCGAACCGAAGACAGCTTCGACGTTGCTCTGCATACGCTTACCCCGCCTGGTAGATCGTCTCCAGCTCGCCGCTCTCAACGAGCGTGCACAACGCATTGCTCGCCTGATCGCTCTCGATGCCCATGTGCTCGAAGCGCTTCGCCAGCTTAAGGCAATACGACAGGTCGCCGGGCTCCAAAGACAGCAGGGCGGACGCAGCTTGCTCGTTCAGTTTTCCAAACATGAGATGCTCCTTTCCTTTTCGATGCATCCAGCGTACTGCACCAAGGAAAGATGGCTTTTGGACGAATGGAGAACCTCGCCGGTCGGTTTTGGCCGATCGTACAAACAAGCGTCCCGACAGCTTCAAAGCGCCTCCGTTGCCTCGTGAGACAGCGGCGCGCTGCGACTTGATTCATTACCAAAACCATCATGGACAAAATATGCCGTTTTTCTTTATTCTCATTTTGGAATAGCTTTTCATCACCTGGGGTTTCTTCGACCTCTCTTTCCTGCTCGCTCCCATTACGCGTCGAAAACTACTGAAAAGTAGTGCTTTTTGTCCATGATGATTTAAATCATATTATTGCAGGCGGACTGGCCGAGAAAGCATCGAGCGCCGCGTAGCGAGCCGCCGCCCCCTGCCCTTACGGCTGCAGCAAGGGGTTCGTGTAGTCCAGATACACGAGGCCCAGCAGGAACGCGAACTCGCGATCGGGGGAATCGGGCATGCCGAGCACGTCCTTAGCTTTGCGCAGGCGGTAGCGAACGGTGTTCGGATGCTGATGCAACGCCTCGGCCGCCAGACGCAGGTCGCCGTAGGCGCGCGCGACCGCCTCGGCAGTCGCGGCAAGCTCGGTGCCGTGAAGATCGTCGTGCTCTTCCAGCAAGGCCCTGTGCAGCGCGGCCGTGCGCCAGAACAAGCGCCCCTCGTTGGCGGCCGCACGAAACGCATCGTGATGCAGATCGGCCCAGCACACCACGCGATCGCCCTCAACCTGCGCCGTCTTCAACGCGGCAAGCGCCTCGCGCACGCTCATGTCGCCGTCGGAAAGCGGCGTCTCCTCGCCCACTCCCAGATGCACCTGGCCCGCAGCCAAAAGGCGCATCGTCAGGTCGCTTTCGGAGCGAGTTCGCACGCCGGCAGGAGGCTGCGCGTACGACACCAGCGCAAGCAACGCGCCATGGTAGCGGAAGGCGAACACCGCCTCCACCACATCGTCCCAATCGCGCTTGAACTCGGCCAACACGACGGTCATCGCGTCGAGCATGGCGTATAGGGAGCATTCGTCGTCCGCTTTCGGGGACGCCGCTATGCATTGGACGGTCGATCCGGTCGCCCCCGCCAGCTCGTACAACGCCGCACGGGCAGCATGCGGATCGTGCCCAGAAAGCAAGCCGTCCATGATGCGTCCCTTATCGGATTGCTCGCTGTCGCGCCGAATCAGATCGAGCGCCTGATATGCCACCACTTCGTGGTAGCCGCCGTCGTACAAGTACATTGGCACGCCCGCCGCCTCGCTGGCAGCCCGCACGCGGTCGCTGACGATGGGGCGATACGCTTTCTTCAGCGCAATACCCGAAACGCCGCGCGCTATCAGGACCAGAAGCGATCGCTCGGACAATTCCGGATCGTCGTGCGCGAACCCCAGGTTCGTCACGATGAACTCGCCGGGAATGTACGATTCGTAGCCGCCGTCCTTATCGGGAGCGCAATCGAGGATGCCCACGTTGTGAACTTCTCGCAACTCGGCTCCTTCGCACAGCACCAGCGGCTGCACCTGTTCGAACGCCGGCAACGCAAGTATGTCCGCAACCGTGATCACGAGGAGCTCCTTCCGAAACCTGTCACGGACATGATACGACGAGTCGCCGTCCTGCGCCACTTGGCGCATCCTGCCGTTCGACACGAAGCATCCAACCCGACTCGCGAGAAAAATGGACGCGAAAGCGCACCCATGACAATTCCCGAGGCGTTTTCATGCCGCTCGCGCCGACCGACCCGGATGACGTTCGGCATAATGCCTGGTGGCGATTTTCCGCTTCGGAAAATCGGCGGTTCGCCATGGCGAACTTTGTCACAGGGGGCCGTTTGCGCCCAGAACGCGCGCAGCGAGGGAGGGCCGTACTTGCGACGGCCCTCCCCCCGTTTCGCCCTACACCTCGTTGACCAGCTTGAATACCTTCTCCTTCTCGCCTTTCAGGAAATGGACGATGTTCTCGCAGCTCAAACGCTCTAGATCTTCGATAGCCGTGGTCGAGTAAAACGCAGAATGGGGCGTGATGATGACGTTGTCGCGTCCTACCAGCTTGTTCGAAGCCAGATCCGGAGTCTCGTCGTACAGCACGTCCGCGCCGAACGCACGGAGCTTGCCCGCATCGAGCGCGTCCACAAGCGCTTCCTCATCAACGCACAGGCCGCGGCCCAGGTTGATGAAGATAGGACGTCGCGCCATCAAGTCGAACGCCGCCTCGTCGAAAAAGCGCACGTTGTCATCGGTCAAGCACATGTGGTTCACGATGATGTCGGCATGGGTCAGCAGCTCTTCCTTGCTCACGCGCGTCACTCCCCGTTCGGCGAACGCAGCGTCGTCAGCGTGCGGATCGCAGGCTATCACGCGCTTCACGAGGCCCATCGCCTTCTCGGCCGTGCATTTGCCGATCTTGCCGAACCCGACGATGCCCAGCACCTGATCCTCCAGACGCGGCCACTGGGGTGCCGCGGCGTAATCCCACTTGTGCCGCTCGTCGATCTCCCTCTGGTAGAACTTGAAGTGCTTGTTGAGCGCGCCCATGTACGCGATGGCGCTCTCGGCCACGTCCCACGTGCAGTACTCGCCCACCGGGCAGACCCCGATGCCCCGCTTCGTGGCCTCGTCCAGGTCAACCTGGTCGAACCCGGTAGAGTTCAGCGAAACCACCTTGAGCTTCGGCGCGCGATCCATAGCCTCGGCATCCACCGTGACGAACGCCGTCAGCAACGCATCGGCATCGGCCACATGCTCGTAGAATTCATCACGCTTATCGTCCTCGTACTCGAGAACCTCGACCTCCACGTCCTCGCCCAGGCCCGCGCGCAGGGTTTCGATCTCCAGCGCGTGGTCGGGCATCATGCAATCGGCGTGATCGCAGATGAGAACCTTCATGGCAACCCTTCTTTCGTCTCGACGAAGTTACGGACGCTCGATGGGCTGGGTCAGGCAGTGAGGACCGCCGCCCGCATGCAGGATCTGGTCGAGCGGCACGTCGATCACGTCCAAGCCCAGCGCGCGCATCTTGTCGTTGATGTGCTTGTTCTTCTCGATTGCCACCACTTTGCCGTTGCCGATGCACTGCACGTTGCAGCCGTGCTTGTACATATCTTCGCTGGCCACGGGGATCAGCTCGAAATTGCGACGCTTCAGCATTTGCAGGAAGTTGTAGGGCAGCTGGTCGATGCAAGCCAGCGCCACCTGCGGGGCCACGATGTTGAAGATCATATCGAGATGCAGGTTGTCCGGCGGGCACGGCACGCCCACCACGGTGTAGCCGAACTTCTGCAGCTGGTCGCGCAGGTTGTCCACGCCGGCTTGGTCGGTACGATCCACCTGGCCGAACGCCAGCGTGTGCTCGTCGATCATCCAGAAGTCGCCGCCTTCCATGCAGCCCGCGTTCACGCGCGCCACGATGGGAACGCCCATCTCCTTCAGCTTCTCCTCGTACGCCACGGCCTCCACCTGACGGACCGGGTGGCGGAAGTGGCCGATCACGGCGCCTTCCTTGATCATGCAACCGTAGTCGCGGGCGAACGTCATCACCTCGAACTCGGGGCGCGCCTCCACTTCGACCACTTCGATACCGTTGTCTTTGAACGCATCCACCAGCATCTGCCACTCGGCAACCATGACGTCGTTCTTTTCCTGGTCGCCCTTCTTCATCCACTCGGCGGTGATCACGTTGATGCCGTTGAACTGGTAGTACCGCGGCGAGCACATCATCACTTTCTTCAGCGGGTTCGTTGCGTTGGACACGTAGACCTTCTCTTCTTCAGCCATGATAGGCTCCTTTCGTTTGACAGGTTGTTTGGGAAGCAGTTTGAGAAACCGGGGCGCGCGGGGCGCCCCGGGGGCAGCGCGGAGGGTTACAGCATCACGGCCACGGTGAGGAACACGCAGCACACCAGGAACAGGAAGCCCACGATGGGTGCGGCGCGCTTCACCCAGTCGCCGTAGCTCATGTGGGCAGCCGAAGTACAGGTCATCACCACGATGGACGTAGGCGAGATCATCTTGGCCAGACCCAGCGCCATGCAGTAGATGGTCACCATGATGGCCACGTCCACGCCGGCGAACTGCGACAGCGCCGCCATGATGCCCATGGTCGCGGCCGCCAGCCCCGTCGACGAGGGAATGAGGCACGCGATGAGGAAGTAGCAGATCAGCGCCACAATCACGAACGCGACGGGAGGCAGGGCCGACAGCGTGCTCTCGCACATGTGCAAGATAGTGGGCGTGATCTGCCCGCCGTCCATCACCACTTGGATGCCTCGCGCCAGCGGCACGACGAACGCGGTGGACACGAGCCCGGCAGCGCCCTTGATCAGCGTGTCGATGATCTTATCGGCCTTGTAGCGCATGACGATGCCCGCGAGCAACGTCATCACCATCACGAGCATGGCGATCTCGGGGAAGTACCACGAACCGAACGGCGTGATGTCGCTGCCCAGCACCTCGCGCAGCACCGGCGTGACGCCGATCCACGACACGAACTGCTCGAAGAACGTCCAATCAGGGTTGATGGAAGTCCACGGCACGCACCCCACCACCATGATGGCGAACGTGAGGACGAAGATGGCCAGCACGCCCTTCTGACGGCCGGACAGCTCCAAGTTCTCGTCAGCCGAAACCGGGAACTCGATAAGATCGAGCTTGCGACGGAAGAACTGGACCGACTTCTCGGGATGAGCCTTCACCTTGTCGGCGTAGCGGTTGATGATGAAGATGACGAGTCCCGTGAACACCACCAGCATCAGCACGCGCATGCCCATGCCGTCGCCGGCCGAGATGCCCGCGATACCCGACGCGATACCCGTGGCGAACGGGTTCACCGTCGAGGCCAGGCAGCCGGCCTGCGTGCCCAGCACCACGATCATGATGGCCACCACGGTGTCCAGCCCCAGCGCCAGGATCACCGGCACGAACATGAGGAAGTACACGATTCCTTCCTCGTAGGCACCCTCCAAGGTGCCGAGGAACGACATGAGGCATACAAGGATGGCGATAAGCAGGTGCATATTGTTCTGGTTCTTCATGGTGATGCGCTTGAGCGCCGTCTTCACCGCACCGGTTTCCTCCATCATCTCGAGGAAGCTGCCGAACAGCAAGATGGTCAGCGAGATGGCGATGGCGCCGCTGATGGCGCCCGAACCCAGCATGCCCGTGATGGGCGCCATGAACACGTCCCACAACCCTTGCGGGTTGGACTCCACGATGTGGTACGTCCCCGAAATAGCGTCGCCGTTGGCGTTCAGCTCGTACGCGCCGCCCGGCACGAACCAGCTGAGCACGGCGATGAAGCAGATGACCCCGAACAGGATGACGTAGGTGTTCGGCATCTTGAATTTCTTCTTGCCCTTCTCGGGCTCGTTGTCTGACATGGATGCTCCTCTCCTCGACGCTTCCGGCACAGCGGGGCGCAGCTGCCCAAGGGTGCCGCAGAAGCGGCATCCTCGCAGACAGAGCCTGCCGTGCGACCCTGCGCAGAGCCGCACGGCGTACCGGGAAGCGTGTTTAGACGCAGGGGATGTACAGATCGCCCAGGGTGGCCGCCATGATGGCCTTGATGGTGTGCATGCGGTTCTCAGCCTGCTGGAACTGGCGGCCGTGGTCGGAATAGAACACCTCGTCGGTAACTTCCATCTCCTTCACGCCGAAGCGCTCGGCCATATCGGCGGCGTACTCGGTCTCCGCATTATGGAAGGCCGGCAGGCAGTGCAGGAAGATGTAGTCCGGGTTCTTCACGTGCGACAGCAGCTCGGCGTTCACCTGGTAGGGCGACATGAGCTTCACGCGCTCGGCGAACTGGGACTCCTCGCCCATGGCCGCCCACACGTTCGTGTAGATGGCGTCGGCGTTCGCAACGGCCTCCACCGGGTCGTTCGTCACCGTGATGGTAGCGCCGCTCTCGGCGGCGAAGGCCCGCGCCACCTCGACGATGGCCGGGTCGGGCTCGAGTTCGGCCGGCGTGGCGTTCACGTAGTTCACGCCCAGGATGGCGCTGGTGATCATGAGGGAGTTCTGCACGTTGTTGCGTCCCTGGCCGCAGTAGGCCAGCGTGAGGCCCTCCAGCGTGCCGAAGTTCTCCTTCATGGTCATGAAGTCGGCCAGCATCTGGGTGGGATGCTCCTTGTCGGTGAGGCCGTTCCACACCGGCACGCCGCTGTACTTCGCCAGATCCTCGACGTGCTCCTGCTTGAAGCCGCGGAACTCGATGCCGTCGAACATGCTGCCCAGCACCAGCGCGGTGTCGCGCACCGTCTCCTTCTTGCCCAGCTGGATGTCGTTCTTGCCCAGATACTCGGGGTGCGCGCCCAGGTCGATGCACGCGGTGGTGAACGCGGCGCGGGTGCGGGTGGACGTCTTCTCGAACAAGAGCGCGATGTTCTTGCCTGCGAGGTAGCGATGCTCGACGCCCCACTTCTTCAGGTCTTTGAGATGTTCGGCGAACCCGATGAGGTACATCAGCTCGTCTTTCGTGTAGTCCCTCGTGGAGAGGAGGCTGCGTCCCTGGAATACCGACTCGGTCATGTGAAGCTCCTTTCGATGGATGCTCTTGCGCCCTAATCCCCGACGGACGCCGCGCCCGATGGTGCGACCCCTCCTGGCAGGCCAGGTTACGAGAAGCATCATACGCAGCGGCGAGAGGGAGCCCCTCTGGACAGTCGGACAAAACCCGAGCCGCGCGCTTTGTCCGACCGAACAAGGGACACAGGGCAACAGGAATCTAGGATGAAAGCGCGCAAGCGGGTTCTTCCAACGGAGCGGGGGTCGCAGATGGTTCTATCGCCTATCGACTACGTCATCATCGCGTTGTACTTCATCGTCATCGTGGCCATCGGCTTCATCGCGGCGCGGTTCGCGAAAACGAAGGAAGATTACCTCGTGGCCGGCAGGCGGCTGTCGTTTCCCCTGTTCTTCGGCTGCATGGCCGCGCTCACGCTGGGCGGCGGCTCCACTATCGGCAGCGCCCAGCTGGGCTACGAGTTCGGGCTCGGCGGCATCTGGCTCAACCTGAGCATCGGACTGGGGCTCGTCGCGGCCGGCTTCCTGGTTACCAGCAAGCTTTCGAAGCTGCGCGCTCTCAGCGTGAACGAGGTGGTGGAGAGCAGCTACGGCCCCATCGCCCGCGTGTTCAGCTCGGCGCTCACGCTCATCTACACGCTCACGCTGAGCGTGGTGCAGGTCATCTCCATCGGCACCATCATCAACGGCGTGACGGGCATCGACGCCACGCTGTCCATGCTGGTAGGAGGCGGCATCGTCATCCTGTACACGTTCGTGGGAGGCATGTGGTCGGTCACCATGACCGACATCGTGCAGTTCGTGGTGAAAACGGTGGGCATCCTCATCCTGGCCCCCATCTTCTGCATCTCGGCGGCGGGCGGCTGGGACGCGCTCGTCAGCAAGGTGCCCGAGGCGTACCTGTCGGTGGGCAGCATGGGCTTCGACAAGAGCTTCGCCTACCTCGTGCTGTACGTGCCGGGGCTCATCATCGGCCAGGACATCTGGCAGCGCATCTTCACCGCGAAGAACGAGAAGGTGTCGAAAACGGGCACCGTCTGCGCGGGCGTGTACAGCGTATTCTACGCGCTGGCCACCGTCGTCATCGGCATGAGCGTGTTCGTGCTGCTGCCCCACCTGGACAACCCTCAGAACGCGTTCGTGGTGGGCGTGTCCACGTTCTTGCCGGTCGGGGTGCGCGGGCTGATCTTGGCGGCGGCGATGGCGGCCACGATGTCGGTGTCGAGCGGCACCATCCTGGCGTCGTCCACCATCCTGTACAACGACCTGTACCTGCGGTTCGTCCGCAAAGGAGCGGCCCAGGGCACGGCGCACCTCAAGGAAGTGACCATCACGCGTCTGTTCGCCCTGCTCATCGGCGTGGTGGTGATGGTGTGCTCGCTGTGGATCAACGATGTGCTGGTGGGGATCGACATCTGCTACGGGTACCTGTCGGGCTGCGTGTTCGTGCCGCTGGTGGCCAGTTTCGTGCTCAAGCGGTTCAGCCCGAAAGCGGGGCTGTACGCGCTGGGCGCGAGCACCGTGGCGGTGACGGGCTGCTTCGTCGTCGTGGGAACAGCAAGCTCAGTCCCCATCGTCGCAGGCATGGCATCGGGGCTCGTAGCGTACGCAGCGGCGAACCTTCTCAGCAAGCAGAAGGTGCCCTCGCCGTTTGAATGAGGCGTTAACCCGTTCCCTTGCCTCACCCCAACTCGGGCAGGAACACCAGGCTGAGCAGGTTGATGAACACCTTGTCGTCCTCATGGGGAATGCCCAACACGGCCTTCATCTTGCGCATGCGGTAACGCACGGTGTTCGGATGCTGGTGAAGCTCCTCGGCGATAGCCTTCACGTCGCCGTGCCAGTTCACCAGCGCCTCAGCCGTACGCACGAGCTCAGTGCCGTGCTCGTCGTCATAGCCGGCCAGCATCGAGCGGTACAGCTCGCTCGCGCTCATGAACAGGCGGTCGTAGCGCGCGGCGCTGGCGAATGCCGACAGATGCAGGCCCGACCAGCGCGCCAGCTGCTCGCCGTGGCGCTGCGCACTCGCGGCTGCGGCAAGCGCCTGGCGGATAGCCAGGTCGCCATCGCACAGGTGCACCGCCTCGCTCACGCCGCAGTGCAGGCTGCCTTCCACCGAGGTCACGGCGATGCAGCGGCGCTCGGCGGCCGCCCGCTCCTCATCGCTGGCCGAGCCGTAGGATACGAACGCCAGGATATGATCGCGGTAGCGGCACACGCTGGCCGACTCGACGATCGCGCACCCGTCCCTCACCGTCCCCAGCCCAGAGGACACCGAGTCGAGCATGGCGTAGAACGAGCACGGGTCGCCCGCGCGCAGGGCGAACGCGAAGCACTGCAGCTTCGAGCCCGTCACGCCCACGAGCGCGCTCAGCCTCGTACGCACCCGGTCGCCGTCGTGGGCGGTTCAGCAGCTCGTCGAGGGCCTTGCCCTTGTCCAGCTCGTCGCGATCGCGCTGCAGCAGATCGAGCGATTGGTACGCCACCGTCTCGTGGTAAGCGCCGTCGTACAGATAAAGCGGCACCCCGCGCGCCGTGCTTTCCTTGCGCACGGCGTCGCTGATGGGAGGCTCGTAGACGGTTTTGACGGCGATGGCGGCCACGTCGCGGCGCAGCATCGTCAGCAGCGACTTCTCGGCCATGCCAGGGTTGCCGAACGCGAACCCGAGGTTCGTGAGGATGAGTTCGCCCGCCACGTATACACTGTATTCGTTGTAGTCGGGAGGACAGTCGAGGATGCCCACGTTGCGCACCTCGCGCCGCTCCGCTCCCTCGCAGGGAGCGACCAGCTCCACGTTCTTGAACGCCGGCAATGCGATAATGTCCGCAACGGTAACCAACAGCCCCTCCGTCCCATCGCGCATGAGAAGCGATCTTCCAAGAAGATGCAATACGGTACGCATGATACCGCATCGCGAGGAGCGCGTTCGGACGACCGGCCGCGCTTGACGAGAATTACGCGTGCGAACCGAAAAGCCCCCCCCGGCCTCGATCTCGAAGAGGCGACCCTCCAGGAGCTAGGTCATCCTGCCGACGTGGCCGCAAAATGCTTCCCATGACAATTTCGCAAGCGTTTTCGAGCTGCTCGCACCCGCAAACACGGGCGTCACCCACCATAATGCCTGGTCGCAACTTCGCTGATTCGAGAATTCGCCAGTTCGTGACGGCAAACTTTGCCATGGGTGCCGCTTTGCGCCCAGCTCCGCACACAGTCCGCAACCGCCCCGAGCGAGAGGCACCTGAACGGGAATCCTTTCGACAGAGGGCGGAAACGTCGCTTCCCCACGCGACCTCACACCTGCGCTTTGCCGGGAACCCTCGTCTTACGAAGACGTAAGCTGAGTGTAAGCGGCGGTCAAGGTGTCCGTCATGCGCTCACGGTATAGTTGAACCCGTGAACGCACGATACGAGGAGATCGCCATGAGCAAACCGTTGAGCATCGCCTGCAAAGCCGTCGGCGCAACCGTCATCATAGGAGCATTCGTGCTGGTGGCCTGTCTGTTCTCGGAGAGCAGCCGCACCATGTATCCGATCAGCCGCACCCGCTGAGCCCCAACCGGCGACCAGCCGCCCGCGCCGCGGAGGCCGTAAAACCCGCGCGCCGCATGCTGCGCGAACCCGCGCGCCGCGCGCTCTACTCCTGCTTTTCAGGCATCCTCCACAGCAGCACGAAGCCCAGCACGAACAGCACGGCGATGGACAGCACGCCCAACGACGAGTTGCCCGACAGCTGGGTGAAGAAGCTGACCAGGAACGTGCCCATGACGGCAGCGTACTTGCCGAAGATGTCGAAGAAGCCGTAGTACTCGTTGGCGTGCTCCTTCGGAATGAGCTTGCCGAACTCGCTGCGCGACAGCGCCTGGATGCCGCCCTGGAACAACCCCACGCAGATGGCCAGCATCCAGAACTCCGCGGCCTCGCGCAGGAAGAACGCCGCGAACAGCGTGATGCAGAAGTACGCGCCGATAGCTACCAGCAGCATGCGCTTCGTGCCGAATCTTGTGGACAGACGCCCGTAGGCGATGGCCGACGGGAACGCCACGAACTGCGTCACCAACAGCGCCAAAACCAGCTGCGTCGCATCGATGCCGAGGTCGGTGCCGTAGCTTGTGGACATCTTTATAATGGTGTGCACGCCGTCGATGTAGCAAAAGAACGCTAGCATGAAGTAGCGCAGGCGACGATCCTTCCAAATACGTTTCAGCGTGCGGAAGAGGCCGGCGAACGTGTCGCGGATCAAGCGAGGAGCACGTTCCTTGTAGTGCGTCTGATGCACATCGCGGATAAGGGGCACGCTGAACGCCACCCACCAAACGGCCGTGATCAGAAACGCGATCTTCATCCCGATGTCCATAGGGATGCCCACGCTGGGCCCTGCCAACACCACGATCAGGCACAGGATGAACGGCACGCACGAGCCGATATAGCCCCAGGCGTAACCCTGCGACGACACCTCGTCGTAACGCTCGTCGGTGGTGGCGTCCACGAGGAACGCATCGTAGAACACCATCGAGCCGTTCAGCATGATGGACGCGACGACGTAGATCACGAGGAAAGCCAGCGCAGCCGACGGGATGCCCAGCGCCGCCAAGGCGATGGCGCCCGTGCCCACGGTTCCGATGAAGAACTTCTTCTTGTTGCCCTTGAGGTCGGCCAGGCTGCCCAGAACCGGCATGAGCAGCGCCAGCAGAAGCGACGCCACCGTCTCGGCATAGCCCCACGCCACCACAACCGACGAACCCGGTTCGGCCAGCGTCTTGAAATACACGGGGATCAGCGCCGTCGCAAGCAGCACGAAGGCCGAATTGCCCACATCGTAGAGGATCCAGCTTTTCTCCTGCTTGGTCAGCTTGCCTGCCATGGCCTTGCCTCTCGTCTCGTTTGCGTCAACTTGGGATTCCTTCTTCACAAGTGCGAAACCGAAGGTTAACAAGTCCCCGCTCATTGTATATGATAGCGCGTAGCGTCACCGGTAAAATTCAAGTCAGAACGGAGCGTCATCCCCATGCCCGCACTCATCACCCACGACTTCTTCGGGCGCGACGTCTACGACCGCCTGTACACCTTCATAGGCGGCTCGCGCGACGAAGCCGACGCCTTCCTGTTGGGCAACCAAGGCCCCGACCCTCTGTTTTACCTGGTGCTCAGTCCGCAGTTGCGCGCGCACAACCGACTGGGCTCGACTATGCACAATAAAAAGCCCAGCGAGCTTCTAACCGCGCTCAAAAACTCCCTCGGCATCCTCAACAGCGCCGAGCGTGAAGTAGGTCGCGCCTATGCGTTGGGTTTCCTCTGCCACTACACGCTGGACTCCACGATGCACCCGTTCGTGTACTTCCACGAGTACCGGTTGTGCGACGCCGGCGTTCCAGGCCTGACGCGCGCCGACGGAAGCGAAGTGCACGGCACGATCGAGAGCGAACTGGACGAACTCGTTCTGTTTGAGAAGCGCGGCGAGACCATCGCCACGTTCAACCCCTCCGCCGAAATCCTCAACGCCAGCAACTTCACGCTGCACGTCATCTCGAAGATGTACGCCTACGTCGCCCTCACCGTGTACGGCGAGATCGTCCCCGCCGACCTGTTCGAGACGGCCGTCAAGGACTTCCGCGTGGCGCAGCGCGTGTTCTACTCGCCCTCCGGCCGCAAGCGCGCCCTCTTCGGGCGCGTCGAAGAACTGCTGCGCCCCTTCTCGTTCTACAAGTCGATGAGCCACCGCCCCGTCGCGCTTATCGAAAGCCAGTTCGACAACCGTGCCCGCGAGACGTGGGAGAACCCGTTCACGGGAGACATGAGCACCGCAAGCTTCTGGGATCTCTTCGGCGAGGCGCTGGGAAAAGCGCAAGACAACCTGTTCGCATTCGACGAGGACGGATTCGATCTCGCAGCAGCGCGCGCCATCACCAACGAGCGAGACTTCTCGGGCGAACCCGTTGTGGCGCTCGTGGTGTCGGTCGAGGACGGCGCTGCCGACGCGCAGCCGCAGCCCGCCGACGAAGCGTAAGCGCCCCATGCTGGACGTCGCCCTCACCATCCCCTTCTGGCTGGAGCTTGCCGCTGCGCTGACCGGCGGTTTGTCCGGCGCCATGAGCGCAGTGCGCGCACGCTACGATATATTCGGCGTGGCGTGCATCGCCATTATCACCGGTTTGGCCGGCGGCATCATGCGCGACATCCTGCTGCAGAACTACGGTATCTACGCGTTCCAGAAGCCTACGCTGATCATCGCCTGCGCCATCGCGGGCGTGGTGGTGTTCTACTTCGGTAAGCTGGCCACCTATCTCGACCCCATCGTCGACTTGCTGGACAACCTGTCGGTAGCGCTGTGGGCCGTGATCAGCGTGAGCAAGAGCCTGTCGGCGGGGCTCGACATCATCCCGTCCATCATCCTGGGCACCATCACCGCCGTGGGCGGCGGCATCCTGCGCGACATCTGCATGAACCGCGAGCCCGAGGCGTTCCAGGCCGGCGCACTGTACGGCAGCGCCGCGCTGGTGGGCTGCATCGTGTACGCGTTGATGAGCCAGAACCACATCCTGGACAACTACGCCGCGCTGTCCTGCGTGGTGCTGGTGCTGGGGCTGCGCTACGCGTCGCTGTTCTTCGGCTGGCGCACGAAGCCGCCGCGCGACTACTCCGACGTGGTGACCCGCGCGGTATCGAAGCCGGTACGCTCGGTGGCGAATCGCGTGCGGCCGCCCAAGGGCAAGGTGGAGCGCGACAAGGAGCGGCACGGTTACGAGAAGCTGCGTGCGTTCTGGGCGCGCATGAACGGCGAGTACGTGGCCGAGCGCAGCAAGGACGACAAGCTTGCCGCATCCGACTCGCAAGCGGCCAGATCGTCGGCCGGCACCGCCGCAGCCAGCGACCCCAGCGACCGCATCATCGTGGACCGCGAGGAGCTCCACCGCATCATGGGCGGCGAGGAAGAGAAACCTCGCGACCCCTTCGAGCCAAGAAGCTAAAACCAAGCCACCGTGTCCAGCGCGTGTCGAAAGGACGGGGGATCTGACACGCTCGCGACACCGCGCCTCGCAAAACGGGAAAAAGCGTGTCAAACCCCCCGTCCCTTCGACACGCTTTCCTTCGGTTACACGTTCTTCAGCAGGATGGAGTTCATCGTGTCGGCGGCGTGCTCGCACGAGTCGCAGCACTTCTCCATGCGGTCGAATATCTGCGACCACACCAGCACGCGCATGGGGTTCTCGCGGTCGTGCGTATGCAGTTTGCGAATGACCGTCATGTACAGCTGATCGGCCTCTTCCTCGTAATCGTTCACGTCGATGATGAGCTGCTTGAACATCTTGGACTTCTTGAAATTGCGGAAATCCTCCATGGCCTTGTCCAGCGCCACGCAGCTCTTCTTGATGAGGTGCGCGAACTCCAGCGCATCATGATGGATGAAATGCACGTCGTACATGTAGAAGCGTTGCATGACGTCTTCGATGTAGTCGATGATGTTGTCGAGGTACTGGGACATGTTGATGATGTCCTCGCGCTCGATAGGCGTGATGAAATCGGTAGCAACCGTCTTGAAGATGGCGTGGTTGATCTCGTCGCCCTTGTGCTCCAGCTCGTGCGCGCGCTCCATGACCTCTTTGAGATGCTCCGCCTCGGTGAAGCTTTCGATGGCCTCGATCAGCAGCTCGGCTTCCTGAACGGCAACTTCCGTCTGTTTCTCGAACGCATCGAAATAATCGAACTTGTCCCTCTTGCCCACAGGGTCCTCCTTTACGAGAACATTAAGAACAGGTGGGCGAACGCGAATCCGAGCAGACCGCACCCCGGAAACGTCAGCACCCACGTTTTCACCATATCGATTGCAATTCCCCACTTCACCGCGCTTTTCCGCTTCGCTGCGCCCACGCCCATGATGGCGGTCGTATTCGTGTGCGTCGTGGAAACCGGCAAGCCGGCGAAGGTGGAGAGCATAAGGCAGAAAAACGTTGCCACGCTGGCGGCGAATCCTTGGAACGGCTCGAGCTTCACCATATCCAGGCCGACGCTTTTTATGATGCGCTCGCCGCCGACGGCGGTGCCCAACCCCATGTTGAGCGCGCAGAAGAACATGAGCCAGATGGGCAGGATCATTTGATCGGCCTGCCCCACGCCCGTGGCCAACGTGATGGCCAGCACGAAGATGCTCATGAATTTCTGGCCGTCCTGCGCGCCGTGCATGAACGCCACGCCCGCGCCCGAGGCCACCTGAGCCCAACGGAAGAAGCGCGAAGTCTTCTTGCGATCCATGTTGCGGCAGACGCGTCCAAGCGCCTTGGAGTTCAGCCAACCCAGAAAGAAGCCCAGCAGCGTGGACAAAAGAATGCCGTACACCACCTTGATCCACTCCGCGCCGTTGATGGCGTCGAAGCTGCCCTGCAGCGCGATGGCCGCGCCCGTGAGGCCGGCGATCAGCGAATGGCTTTGGCTGGTGGGAATGCCGAAATACCAGGCCACGGTGCCCCACACGATGATGGCCACCATGGCGGCCATGAGAGCGATGAGCGACTGCTGGGAGTCGCCTCCGAAATCGACCATATTGAATATGGTGTGTGCGACGGCGGCGGTAAACAGAGAAACCACCAGCAGCCCCAGGAAGTTGCAGACAGCCGCCATGACGATGGCGGGCTTCGGCTTCATAGCCCTTGTCGATACGACGGTTGCGATCGCGTTCGGAGCGTCCGTCGCCCCATTCACGACGATGACGCCGATGTTGAGCAGGGTCACAACCACGAGGATCGGGTTGGACGCGAGCCCAGCGATGAACGAAGCCCACTCTATGGTCACGAAATCCCTCTCGACAACAACAGCAAAAAGGTTCAGCATTCCCCAGTTTAACGTAAATCTAACAAAGCGAAAGGGGCTCTTTTCTCTTTTCACGTTGGATTACGGGCGAAACGGCAAAATACAGGTAAAGTCACGCCCCGGCACCGCCTACGGGTAAAACCCCTGCAATCGGTAGGAGTTAACCCCCGCTCTATCGATACGTGATAAAGTAACCGTTACGCAAGAAGAGGTTTCCGCGTCGCCGCGTCGCAAGCACGGCTCGACGACGCCTGGGGGGAGGAAATCGAAATGAGAAGGCGCTTCCAGCTGCCCTTGCAGACCGCGGATCTGATCGCCGGATTCATGGTGTGGGTCATCCTGTCGTCGCTGCTTCCGTACATCAAGCAGGACGTCTATATCCCTCCCGACCAGATAGCCCTCGTCACCGCCATTCCCGTGGTGTTGGGATCGGTGCTGCGCGTACCCTTCGGCTACTGTGCGAACCTGTTCGGCGCTCGTGCCGTGTTCCTGGCCAGCTTCATCGTGCTCGTGGTGCCCGTATGGTTTTTGAGCGAGGCCACCACGTATCAGGGATTGCTCATAGGCGGGACGTTTCTGGGCATCGCCGGCGCAGTGTTCTCGGTGGGCGTCACCTCGCTGCCGAAGTACTACCCGAAGGAGCGCCACGGCTTCGTGAACGGGGTATACGGCTTCGGCAATATGGGAACGGCGCTGACCACCTGGTTGGCGCCCGTGGCCGCGGTTGCCTTCGGTTGGCGCATGGCCGTCAAGCTGTACCTCGTGCTGCTGGCGGCGTTCATCGTGCTGAACTTCGTGCTGGGCGATCGCGACGAACCGCGTGTGAAGACGCCGGTCATGGAGCAGCTGCGCGCCGTCTGGAGCGACGCGCGCCTGTGGTTCCTGTCGCTGTTCTACTTCGTGACATTCGGCGCTTTCGTAGCCTTGACCGTGTACCTGCCGAACTTTCTCACGTCGCACTACGGGATGGACGGCGTGTCGGCAGGCGTGGCCACCTCGGTGTTTATCGTGGCGGCGGCCGCCATCCGCGTGCTGGGCGGCTGGCTGGGCGACCGGTTCGACTGTTATCGGCTGCTGGCCCTCGTGTTCGCAGGCCTCGCCGCAGGCGCCGCGGTGCTGGCCACGGCACCGGGGCTGCCCGTGTACCTGGCGGGCATCTATCTGGTCAGCATCGCATGCGGCATCGGCAACGGCGTGGTGTTCAAGTTGGTGCCTGCGTACTTCACGAAGCAAGCCGGGATTGCCAACGGCATCGTGGCCATGATGGGCGGCCTGGGCGGCTTCTTTCCGCCGCTCGTGCTGTCGGCATCGACGCTGCTGTTCAGCACGAGCGTCCCCGGATTTGCCGCCTTCGGCGCCTTCGCCCTCGCCTGCCTGGCGATTTCGCTGGTCATGAGGAGGAAGACTCGGTCATCCTGAGGGCACGGAGCGCGCAATCCGTCTCCTGAGCGTAAGCCGCGACCCCCTACGCGTAGTAAGCGAACACCCTTTTGCGTTCGTTGCCGATCTTGGTGGTGCTGTTGTGGCCGGGCAGGACCACCGTCTCGTCGGGCAGCACGGCCAGGCGCTTCAGCGAGCGGCGCATAGCGTTCATGTCGCCTCCCTGGAAATCCGTACGGCCAATGGAGCCGCAGAACAGCGTGTCGCCCGAAATCAGCACCGGCGCGCCTTCAGGGTTCGTGCCGAAGCGCGGGTCGATGAACAGGCAGATACCGCCCTCGGTGTGACCCGGCGTCAGGATCACCTTCCACGGCATGTCGCCGATCTTGAGAATGTCGCCGTCGTTCACTACATGATCCACCGGGCACGGCGTGAAGCGCATGTCGTCGCGCGGCAGCTTCTTCTCGCCCGAAATGATGGGCGCGTCGATGGCCGAGGCGATGACCGTGGCGCCGGTCTTGTCGCGCAGCTCCTTCGCAGCGCCCACGTGGTCCGAATGGCGATGCGTGAGGATGATGGCGTCGACCGAGCCCCCCGCCGCCTTGATGATCTCGTCGGGCTTGCACGTGGGATCCACCACGATGGTGGCCTTGCCGTCGGAAATGATGTACACGTTGTTCTCCAGCATGCCGAGCACGAGGTACTCGACGGGCACGCACGTGCCCTTCACCTTATTGGTCATGCGTCGCTCCTAGTCTTTTTCTTGCCGCCGCCGGCCTTGGGAACCATGCGGCGCGCGTCGAACACTCCTTCGATGCCGCGCAGTTTGCTCAGTACGATATCGATATGGTTGATATCGGACACCTGGAACAAAAACCGCATCTCCACCATGCCGTCGCGATGCGACGTGGTGGAGCTGGACAGCACGTTCGCCCCTTGCTCCGACAGGATGATGGCCACGTCGCGCAGCAGGTTCATGCGGTCGAGCGCGTCCAAGAACACCTCCACCTTGAACGACGTGTTCTTCGGCAGATCGTTCTCCCAGGCCACCTCGATGATACGCTCGGGGGTTTGCTTGAGATCCTGAGCGTTCGGGCAGTCGGCGCGGTGCACCGACACGCCGCGGCCGCGCGTCACGAAGCCGAGAATCTCGTCGCCCGGCACCGGGTTGCAGCACCGCGACAGGCGCACCAGCACGTCGTCCACGCCCTTCACCACCACGCCGTTCGACGTGTGCGCCTCGTGCTTCTTCGGCGCCTTCACGCTGGTCAGCATCGGCGGCATCTTGCCGGTGGACATGTCGCCTGCCACGTAGTCCATGGCGGTCTCGGCCTCGTGGCCCTTGTCCACGAGGATCTTCAGCAGACGGTTCGCCACGTGCTGGGCGCTTTCCTTGCCGGTGCCGATGTGCACGAGCATGTCGTCGGCGTCCTTGTAGCCCATGTGGTCGGCCACCGACTTGAGGGCGCGCATCGACTGGGCGCTGGATATGCCCAGACCGTGCTTGCGCATCTCGCGGGTCAGCTTGTCGCGGCCGAATTGCAAATCGTCGCTGCGGCTGACCTTGCTGAAGTACGAGCGGATCTTGCTGCGCGCGCTGGGCGTTTTCACGATGCCCAGCCAGTCGCGCGAAGGGCTGGCGCTTTTCTGCGTGAGGATGTCCACGCGGTCGCCCAGCTGCAGCTCGTAGGTCAGCGGCACGATGGCGCCGTTCACCTTCGCGCCCACGCAGTGGTTGCCCACCTCGGTGTGGATGGCGTAGGCGAAATCGACCGGCGTCGAACCAGCGCGCAGGCTCATGACCTCGCCTTTCGGCGTGAACACGAACACCTCGGTGGGCGCGAGATCCACTTTCAGGTCCTTCAGGAACTCGCGCGAATCCTGCGACTCGTCCTGCCAGTCCACCATCTGGCGCAGCCACGCCAGCTGCTGGTCCAGCGCGTCGCCGCTCTTGCCGCCCTTCTCCTTGTAGCGCCAGTGCGCCGCCACGCCGTACTCGCTTTGCCGGTGCATGTCTTCGGTGCGGATCTGGACCTCCAGCGGACGGCCCGCCGGCCCGATGACCGTGGTGTGCAGGCTCTGGTACATGTTGAACTTCGGCATGGCGATGTAATCTTTGAAACGGCCGGGCATCGGATGCCACAGCGTGTGCACCGCGCCCAGAGCCGAGTAGCAGTCCTTCACCGACTTCACGATAACGCGCACGGCGATGAGGTCGTATATCTCCGAAAAGCCCTTGCCCTTCTTCGTCATCTTCTGGTAGATGGAGTAGAGGTGCTTCGGGCGGCCCATGATCTGCGCCTGGATGTTCACCTTTTCCATCTCGTCGTGCAAGATGGAGATGATCTGGTCGAGATAGCCCTCGCGCTCAGAGCGGCTTTCAGTCACCATGCGGCTGATCTGCTTGAACTTGTTCGGTTCCAGATAGTAGAACGACAGGTCCTCGAGCTCCCACTTGATGTTGTTGATGCCGAGACGGTGCGCGATGGGCGCGTAAATCTCCAGCGTCTCGCGCGCCTTGAAGATGCGGCGGTCTTCACGCAGCGCGCCCAGCGTGCGCATGTTGTGCAGGCGGTCGGCCAGCTTGATGACGATGACGCGGATGTCCTTGCTCATGGCTACGAACATCTTGCGGATGGTGGCGGCCTGCTCGTCGGTGAGGCTTTCCACCTCGATGCGCGTGATCTTCGTCACGCCCTCCACCAGCTGTGCCACCTGGGGATTGAACTCCGCTTCCACCTGGTCGCGCGTCACGCTGGTGTCCTCCACGGTGTCGTGCAGCAGCGCTGCACACAGCGTTTCCACGTCCATGCGCAAGTCGGCCAGGATGATGGCCACCTCCACGGGATGTGCCACGAACGGCTCGCCGCTTTTGCGGCACTGGCCCTCGTGCGCCTCGCTTGCGAATCGGAAGGCCTTCGCCAGCATGGCCTCGTCGTCCTCGGACAGGTACACCGAGGTCAGGCGCTGCAGCTCGGCGAATCGCTCCTCGGGAGTCTTCGGCGCGAGGGCGTCCTTCTTGGCTTCGGGCGCGAACGATTTCTCGGCCACGTGCGGCCGGCCCAGCAGGTTGTCCTCCACGGTCTGCTTGTTCGACGTCGCCTCGGGCGCGCCGCCCAGCAGCTCCTCATGGTTGCTCTTGCCCATTTTGGTCGTCCTCCCTATGCCCTAGCGCTCGCGCGCGTCGCCTGCCGCGTCACCCGGCAAAATGGGCCGCGACACGCGTATATGGAGGGTAGCAGAATCGCTCTTCATCGCCCAGTCCCGGAACGCGTGGAACACCTCGCGCTCCCCCAAACCTTCACGGTAGCGTACGCTGTCCGTCAACTCCACCTTGTCCTGCGTCTCCACCACGTGGATGGAGCGCGCCATGCCGTCGGCGCCGAACGCGGTGTGCGTCTCGATAAGCCCGAGCTCGCGAAACACCGCCACGCCGCACGCTGCCGAGGCGGGGCTGATAGGGAATGCATCGGTGCTGGCCGCCGCGGCCAGATCGGCGTTGCCCATGGTGAAGAAGCACTCGCCCATCTCTCGCTGCAGACTGCGCAGGCGGCGGTACACCTGGGCCAGGCAGTCGTGGTCGGGCGTCATGTCGCGCAGGATGCGCTCGTTGAGCGAGCAGTCGCCGCGGTTGAACAGTAGGTGGATGCCCGCGGGCTTGCCGTCGCGGCCCGCCCGGCCGCTCATCTGGTTGAACTCGATCTCGTTGAACGGCAGGTGGTACAGCACCACGTGGCGGATGTTGGGGATGTCCACGCCCTCGCCGAAAGCGGACGTGGCCACCAGCACCGACAGCGCGTCGGTGCGGAACAGCTCTTCGATGCGCTTGCGCTCGGCGCGTGCGAGGCCCGCGTTGTAGAAGCCGATGAGCGGCGCCAGCTGGGGCACCCGCTTGCGCAGAGCGCGCGCCACGGCAACCGACTGCTCGCGCGAGTTCACGTAGATGACCGTCTTGCCGCCCGACGCGATGAGATTCGCCAGGTAGTCGTCGCGGTTCTTGAGGTTGCGCTGGTCGTCCACCTCGAGGTTGGGACGCGAAGCCGGGTCGTACACGCAGGCGTCCACCGGCAGCTCGCGCTTGATGGCGGCCGCCACCTCGTCGTCGGCCGTGGCCGTAAGCGCCAGCACCGCGGGAGCCTCGCCGCCGGGCCCAGCCAGCTTCGCAATGGCGGCGCCGATGGTGGCGTAGGCCACGCGCTGGCCCGCCTTCGCCAGGCCGATATGGTGCGCCTCGTCCACCACGACGAAGCGCACGCGGCCCGCGGCCGCGAACTCGTCAGCGTGCCACGCAAGGAACTCGGGCGTGGTCAGCACGATGTCGTAGGTGCCGTCGGCCAGGCCCGCGAAGCCCTGGCGGCGCTCGTCGGGCGTGCTCTCGCCCGTCAGCGTGATCACGCCGATACCGAACGCGTCCAGCGCCTCGCGCAGGTGGAACGCCTGATCGGCGATCAGCGCGCGCAGCGGGTACACGAACAGGCTGGCCTCGTGGTTCGCCAGCGCGCGCTCGGCGGCGTGCACCTGGAAGGTCAGCGATTTGCCGCGCCCCGTGGCCATGATGCCCAGCGTGGAGCGCCCGGCGCGCAGATGCGCGAGGATCTCGCGCTGCGCGTCGTGCAGCGGCTTGTCGCCGATGATGGCGCGCACGACGGCCTGCTCGAGCGCCGCGGGGTCTTCCGCGGCCTTGCGCTCCCAGCAGGCGCGGTTCGCCGCGCGGGCCGCCTCGTAGGCCTCCACGTCCTCGGGGCGATGCGGCGCGTTCGCGCACAGCTCGGCGTCGCTCGTGGCGTACAGGTCGGCCACGAAGCTGAGGTTCTCGGGGTTGAGGCAGGCCTCCAGGGCGCCGCAGGTGCGCGCGGGAGCCAGCGACTGCAGCATGGCCTTCACCGACTTGCGGCCGCGCCATTCGTCGATCTGCACCTCGAACGCGGCGTTCACCACGCTGTCGGTGCGCATGAGCGATTCGATGTCCGAGCAGTGGAACATGATGCCCGACACCGTGGCGCGCCCGTCGGACAGCGAGCACGAGAAGTGGTTCTTCTCGGCGCCCACCGCGCGGCAGTTCGCCAGCATCACGTCGCGCGCCAGGTACACGGGCACGGGATGCTCCTGGCCGAACGGCGCCAGCTTGTCCAGTTGCGCCACGTTGTCCAGCGTCAGCTCATCGAGGCTGACGCACGAGTCGATTTCCACGAGCGGATGGAACGCGCCCTCGGGCAGCGCGTCCATGTAGGCGCACAGGCGCCGCTCGAACTCCGGCAGCTTGTCGGCCGGCAGCGTGACGCCCACGGCCGCATCGTGCCCGCCGAAGCGCGTGAGCAGGTCGGATGCGCTTTCCACAGCCGAGAACAGGCTGACCTGGCCCACGCTGCGGCCGCTGCCGCGCGCTTCGTCGCCGTCGATGGTGAACAGCAGGCTGGGCACGCCGTACGTGTTCACCAGGCGGCTTGCCACGATGCCCTTCACGCCCTCGTGCCAGCTCTCGCCCGACACCACCAGCGCGCGCTGGCCGTGGTAGATCTCGGCGGCCTGCGCCTTCGCGATCTCGGACAGCTCGGCTTCGATGGCGCGGCGCTGATCGTTCACCGATTCCAGCTTCGTGGCCAGGCGGTTCGCCTCCTCGAAGTCGTCGGTCATCAGCAGGTCGAGCGCCAGCTGCGCGTCGCCCATGCGGCCGGCGGCGTTGAGGCGCGGGATGACGGAGAAGCTGAGGTTCGTGGCGCTGACGGGCTTGTCGGCCGCGCCGCTGGTGGCCAGCAGCGCGGCGATGCACGGGCGCGGCGCGGCGTTCATGCGCGCGATGCCGTCGGACACGAGGGCGCGGTTCTCGTCGCGCATGGGCATGAGGTCGGCCACCGTGCCCAGCGTGGCGAAGTCGGTGAAGTCGCGCCATAGGTGCGGCTGGCCCAGACGGCCGCCCAGCACCTGCACCAGCTTCAGGGCCACGCCCACGCCCGCCAGGATGGAGCTGGGGCAGTTCGCGTCGCACTTCGGATCGGCCACGGGCACGCCTTCAGGCACAAGGTCCACCGGCTCGTGGTGGTCGGTGATAGCCAGGCCCAGACCCGCCTCCACCACGGCCGCGGCCTCCGCCTTGCAGGCGATGCCGCAGTCCACCGTGACGATGAAGTCGGGGCCGAACGAGCACGCGCGCGTGATGGCGGCCTGCGACAGCGCGTAGCCCTCTTCGAAGCGCAGCGGGATGAACGGCGTGGCCTGCGCGCCGAGGGCGCGCAAACCGCGGGTGAGCACGGTGGTGGCCGAGATGCCGTCGAGATCGAAGTCGCCGAACACGAGGATGTGGTCGCCGCGCTTGACGGCGGCTTCCAGGGCATCGGCCACGTCGGACAGGCCGGGGATGATGTAGGGGTCCAGCCAGTCGCGCTCGAGCGACGGCGCGAGGAAACGGTGAACCGCAGCGGGGTTGTCGATGCCGCGGGCGACCAGCGTCGCTGCGATGAAGCGGGGCAGACCGAGTTCGCGCTCCAGGCGCACGACGGACGCGGGGTCGGCCGCTTTGATCTTGAACTGGGCAGACATGGCTCTCATACCTCACATGCGCGAATTCGAATAGTTCACGTCCCATTGTCCCACAATCGCACGGCGAAGTCACCGGCAAAGGAGCGGGCGGCGCGGGCGGGATCCCGCGATCCCGCATCCCAACCCCAGGATCCCGCGATCCCGCTGCGAACGCACATCTCCGCGACCCCCGCCGACCATACTTCGCCGTTGTGGGCGCAAAACGGCACCCATGACAATTTCCAGCGCGATTCTTCGACGCTTCAACGCCTACAGCTAGCAAAACCCCAGGTGGTGAACAACCCGCATGCCCGTCCTTCGGTAAAATCGCCATCAGAATTGCCATGGGTGGCCTTTTGCGCCCACGAACACCGGGGCGCTCCAATCGAATCGCCCGCATGACGGCATGCAGGCGCCTGGGCGAGCGGCGCGCCGATCTAGCGGAAACCTCGCACGGCCCTAGCGCGAATCTAACGGAAATTCCACGCGGATCTAGCGCCGATCTAGCGCGCTTCTCACGTGAATCTAACGTATAACGCCTGATCAAACATCATTTTTGCTCTTCCATTACCCGGCTTGCCATGGTACGCTGGACGCATGGAAATCGTTCTCGGACATACCTCGTCGATGGAGTTCTGGCGCGCCAAGCGCTCGCATTCCCAAACGCGCGCGCTGCTCGCTCGCCGCGGCGAGCCTCGGAGCTTTCGCTCGGATTCGCCTGACGTAGCCAAGCCGAGCGCAGGCGATTTGGAACGGCTCGAGCGCATCGGGCTCGCGCAACACGCGAACCCCGCGCACTTTATCGTCCCCAACGCGCTTTCACGCGTGCGCACTGCACGCATAACCTGCAGCGTGTTCGACCGAAGGATTCCCTCATCGGCTTTCGTCAACGTGGGCGACGGGGTGTTCGTCGCCTCGCCCGAACTGTGCCTGCTGCTCGAAGCCCGCACGGCCGCTTTAGCGAACCTCGTCGAAACGGGCTACGAGTTCTGCGGACGATACCGGCTGCCTGCCCTGCCAGACGGCAACATGGCACCCGACCAGCTCCCCCTGACCTCCGTGCCGAAGCTGCAGTCGCTCCTCTCCCGCACGCAAGATGTCAACGGCGTCGGCGCGGCGAGAAAAGCCGTTCCGCACATACTCCAGAATTCGGAATCGCCCAAAGAATCGCAGCTTTCCATGCTCAGCAGCTTTCCGGGACGCCTCGGCGGCTACGGGTTTCCCCCGGCAACGCTGAACCACCCTGTGCGCATCTCGGAGAACGCGCGCGGACGGGACGTGGGCCGAATATGCCGCTGCGACCTGTTCTGGCCCGACGCGAAACTCGATGTCGAGTACGACAGCCGGCTGCACCATGCAGGGGAGGCCGAGCAGGAGAAGGACTCGGCTCGCAGAACCGCGTTGGCGTACGCGGGCATCCTCGTCATCACCGTTTCAAGCGACCAACTGCACACGAGGTCGGAAATGGACAAGGTCGCCCATGCGATGGCGAAACGGCTGGGAACGAGATGTCGCTCCCGAGCGCACGATTGGGAACTCAAGCAGATCAGACTACGATCTCAGCTGCTTGGCACCACGCGACCGGAAATGCTGGGCGCAAAACGGCACCCATGACAATAATCGGACGCTTAAAGCGCGCTCGCCCGACGCGCCGTCGGCAAAAGGCCTGGTCGCGTTTCGCAACGAAGCCGAAGCGACGCGCCAACCGCCACCAAAATTGCCATGGGAAGCCATTTGCGCCCACGAAGCAAGCATCCTCCCAGCTCGGACGTCGCGCTTCCCCTACATCTGGTCGATCAGGACCAGCAGCTCCTGCTTCTTGTGGATGTCGAGCTTGGCGTAGATGCGCTTCGAGTGGGTCCGCATGGTGTTCTCGGAAATGAACAGCATCTCGGCGATGGCCGGGCCCGAGTAGCCGCGCACGAGCAACTCCATGACCTCGGCCTCGCGGCTGGACAGACCGTACAGCTCGCTCAGGCGCTTGCAGCGCTTCGACACGCGATCGGCAAGCTGCGGCCCCGTGGCAGCGCCGGCCGGCGCTGCCACGTCGCGGGAGCGCACCGCCTGCGTCACGGCGATCTCGGCCGACGTCTCCTTCTGCGGCGCCTTCGGCGTGAGCATGAGGAACTCCAGGCGGTTCGTGTGCAGCTTGCCCACCTTGCGCCCCACCAGCGCGATCAGCAGCATCACGTACAGGGCCACCAACGCCACGAACGACAGCTGCTCCACGCCAAGCGCCGCCGCACTGCCCGAGGCGTAGCCCACCAGGTAGCCGCACATCTGCATGAAGTAGGTGATGGTGCCGTAGAACGCGAAGATGAACACCGGGTTGATGCCGCTATCGCGCGAGATCTGGCCGCAATGCATCATCATGAGCACGCACGCCAGCATGAAGCACGCGTACGTCACGCCGCTTCCCACCGTGGTGAACTCGCCTCCCGCGAACGGCAGCACGATGAGGCACGTCGCCGCGATGGGAAACAGCACGCGGAACACGCTCATGAGGTCCACGTGGATGGTGCGCCGCCTCCATGCCCCGTAAAACACGGCCACCACAGCCAGCAGCGCGGACATCGAGAAGATGTTGATGGTGCTGAGCAGCTCCTGGTGCGTGACCGCGATGAAGCGGATGGCGCCCGAGCAGAACCCGAGCGCGCCCACCGACAGCGCCGGCAGGAAGCTTTCGCACAGCGCGTTCTTGTACACCACCGCGTGCTCGCGCGGCACGTCGTCGAACATGGGCTGCTGCGCGTCCGTCGCGTGCGCGGCGATCCACAGGCACAGCCCCGCCAGCGGCACCAGCACCAGGGGTATAAGGTAAGCGGTGAGAGCCGTGGGGATGAAGCACAGGAAGAAGTACAGCAGCGCCGAGAACCCGGTGCCCTTGATGAGCGCGAGGTTGCCGCGCGCGCTGTCGAGCGAGGCGAACACGCGCTGCCAGCTCATGAGGTAGCCCGCCGACCCCACGCCGATGAGCGCCGCCGCGCCCACCACCAACGCCAGCGCAAGCGATTCCAGGTACATGGCCCCCACCAGCATGAGCGGCCCGAACGCAAGCGGCGCCGAGAACGCCAGCACATGCGCCCCGCGGGAGAGGCCGGGACGCGCCCACGTGAAGGCCATGGCCGCGCAGAACGCCAACCAGAACACGGCGATCTGCACCGTGTAGAATACGATGGTGGTGAGCGACGTCTGGCAGAACGCAGGCAAGTAGGGGTAGATGCCGCCCCAGATGGACGTTGCGTTGATGGACAGAAACGTCGCGTACCCGAAGCTTGGCACGTCCGGTTTCAATGCTGATGGAGCGCGCATGTGCGAGTGTCCCCCTCCGTTTGCCGTAGGGTCATTCTAGCAGACGCACCGGGGACGGCCGGCGGACATGGTGACACGGTGATGCATTTGAACTGGGAAAATAGAAATATCACAACATTCTGGTGACAACATCGCGAGCGGCGAGCACCTATAGTTCACCGCAGACGGAGAGGCCGCGCCACCGCATGAGCGGCCTCGCATGAAACGAGAATGGAGGGGGTTGCATGTCAACAGATCGCACTGCGCTGACCCGCCGCACGTTCGTCGCATCGGCCGGAGCGCTGGGAGCGCTGGCCGCCTGCGGCACCGCGGCGAACACGCTGTACGCGTCGGCGCCGCAGGCGTTCGGCGACGAGAGCGGCGACGGCGAGAGCATCGATGAGCTGCGCGAGGACAAGCCCGAGCTGCCCACGCCCGCTCGTCGCGGGATCGCGCTTTGTCACGTTGCGGCCATCCACGAGATACCGCACGGTCGCCCATTCTCGAAATCATCCTCATGCACATATAATCTTCGTCTTAGTATAAACCCTATCGGGCGTGGCGCAACGCACAAGCTTCATGACCCCTCCACGGATTCGCATGGTTTCGTACACGAGAATGCACGAGCTTGAACGAAATGACACGAACCGGAGTCATTTCCCACGGACTTCTTCCACACCGCGTCCGAACCCGCGACACTGTGACCATGTCGAACGGGCTCCGCAGAAGCCGGAAGCCCCCAACGAAAGGAACCTGCTATGAAGATATCCGCTCGCAACCAGCTCAAGGGCACCGTCTCCGCCATCGCCGAGGGCGCCGTGAACGGCGTCGTTTCCATCGACCTGGGATCTACCGTGGTCAAAGCCGACATCACCATGGAAGCCATCAACGATCTGGGTCTCAAAGAGGGCACCGACGCCATGGCCATCATCAAGGCCAGCAACGTGATGTTCGCCGCCGGCTCCGAGCGCATCCAGGGCATCTCGGCCCGCAACCAGATCGCCGGAACGGTCGCGTCCGTGAAGAAGGGCGCCGTGAACGGTCATGTGGCCATCGAGACCCCCGAGGGCGCACGCATCATGGGCTCCATCACGAACGAGGCCATCGAGGATCTGGGTCTCGCCGAGGGTGCTACCGCGCTCGCCATCGTGAAGTCCACCGATGTCATCGTGGGCGTGGAGTAACCGCTTCCATAGCATCTGCGAGCAACGCTCGCACCAGCAAGGCCGCGTCCTGCACGCGGCCTTGCTGCATTTCCGGATCTCCTTTCCGTTCTGCGCTTTACGCAGTCCGCCACTCGAGCGCGAGGCGCGGCCGGCGGATCCGTCCCGGCGAGGCTCTCGCGTAGATTCCGCAAACTCCGAAATCGTTGAAACAATCGCGCCCTCCCACTCGTATGCTTGGGTAAGGGGGTGGATCGATGACCGCAGAGAACGACGCGCAGCCGGATCGCACGGAGGCCTTCATGGCGCGCGCCATGGCCGATTGGGGCGATGCCGTGTACCGCCTGGCGCTGAGCCAAACGCGCTCGAAGGCCGATGCCGAGGACGTGTACCAGGACGTGTTCATGCGGCTGTACGGCGACGCCACCGAGTTCACCAGCTCCGAGCACCTCAAGGCGTGGCTGCTGCGCGTGACCATCAACCGCTGCCGCGACCTGGCGAAATCGAACTGGAACCGCCACACCGTGGCGTTCGATCCCGTACGAGACGACATCGCCGAGCTCGTGCGCGACCCGCGCGACGCCGACGTCTGGGACGCGGTGGGCCAGCTGCCCGACAACCTGCGCTCGTCCGTGCACCTGCACTACGTCGAGGGCTACACCACCGACGAGATCGCCCGCATGCTGCACAGCCAGCCCGCCACTGTGCGCACCTGGCTGTCCCGCGCCCGCGCGCGGGTGAAAGACCTGTTGACGCGCGAAAGCGAGCGGACGGGAGCGCATGCCGCGCTTCCGTCCGTCGTACCCGACCCTCGCACGCACCGCGACCAGCGAAAGGAGGTGCCCCATGACTGACGACCCTTTGACCCGATACGCCGCTTTGATGAACAGGGCCAACGCACCGCGCGAGCTTTCGCGCGCCGTCCTCGACCGCATCGAGAGCCAGCAGAGCGAGCAAACCAGACCGACCGGAGCAACCGGGTCCGCCGCGCCCCGCCATCAGGCGGGTCCTGCGCCGACGCCGTTCTCCGTCAAGAGACACCGCTTCCGGGGCTTCGCGGTTGCGGCATGCCTACTGTTACTCGCCGTGCTCGTCGGGCTGTCGCTGGCCGTTCCCCGCTTCGCCAAGAACGCGGGGCCCTTGGGCTTCGCCATCAACGCCTACGGCGCCTCGGGCAACTCGCTGCTGGCCATGGGCGAGGACGGGCGCATCCTGTTCGAGGCCGACATCCTGTTCCGCGTGCCGCCCGACGACCGCTACGCCGAAGAAGGCGTGTACACCGGTTGCATGTTCCGCATCGAGGGCGACGACATCGTGCGCGTGCAGGCGCACATCGACAAAGGCGAGCTGTACCGCTACACCTACGATGAGTTCCAGGCGGCGAGCAACCCCGATCGCTGGGCCGAAGCGCAGCAATGGAGCACGGCATCCATCGGCGAAGGGGCATTCTTCGGCGCCTACGACCTGGTACAACCCGTCAGCTCCCTCAGCGAAAGCGAGCAGCCCGACAACCAGACCGTCGGCGTGAAGTGCTACCAACGGCTGGGAAGCACCGTCGATCTGCCCGTGAACGACGAGATCGGCTCGCGCCTGTCCGACTACTGCTTCGGGCTGTGGACGAACGAAGACGCCGGCGCGGTCACCGGCTACCAGGATTACATCGACACGCTGGACGGCGCGACGCTCACCGTCACCATCGAAAAGGCCGACGGCAGCCACGCCACGAAGTCCATCGAGCTGACCGCCGCCGACGTGAAGGCGAAGCTCGTGCCGTCCGAGACGAACGGCACGCCCGCACTCGAGCTGATCCCGCAGATCGTCGACCCGTTCGAAGGCGACGTGCAGGAGAGGCTGAACAAGCGCAGCGAGGGATACACCTGGATCCACACCCTGTACGGCACGGTGGCCGAGGAGAACTGCGAGCCCTTCCCGTTCGAAGGCGAGCAGCTGCAAAGCCTCGACCGCCCGCTCACCGAACCGGCCTCCCAGCCCGCCGTCGAACCCGCGTCCGCCGAGCCGGACGAGGCGGTCACGCCCCAGGACACGTGGGTGGTATGCAAGAACCCGCTGCGCCTGGGAGAGGCGATCGACGTGCGGTTCCCCGTCAACGTTATCGACGATCAACAGGCATCGGGCGGATCAACCGAAGGCTTGCTGACCTGCACGAACGGTACCGTCGCCACGCAGCTTCCCACAGAGGTGCGCTTGGAGAACCTCGCCCTCCCCAATCCGGGCGACCTCGACGACTCCAACAAGTTCTTCAAAGCGAACGGTGGATTCACCCTCGACGAGAATGGCGCGCCGAGCGACGGATACGCGTACGCGGCCATAGACATCACGGTGCGCAACACGTCGGACAAGACGCTGTACGCCGACGCAACGCAAGGTTGGTTCGGCACCGTCAAGAAGATGGGCGGAGAGCAGTTCTTCGCCCAAAGCGAGCCTTCTTGGCCGCTGTGGACAAGCGGCATCGAACATCCGATAGACAGCTGGAACGGGAACCCGTTCTTCGTGCCGATCCAGCCCGGCGAGACGAAGACGTTCACGGTGCTGCACGTCGTCGCCGCCAGCGACCTCGCCGACCCCACGTTCTCGTACCACTACCGCAACACCTCTTACGGCGGTCGCACCACGGCAACGTACCGCATCGGCGCTTTGACCCTTCCCTAGGAAGAAGCGCCGCGCAGCCACCCCTCCCCTGCGCGGAGCTCTCTTTCCTTCCCGTTCTGGGCCATCGGCGCAGCCTTCGCGGCTTCGAGGCTGCGCGCACGCCGCCCGCGAAGCGCATTCGCTCAAACGAACTTTTTCGCCTTCCTCAGAACAATCCCGCACCCTAGCCCGTATTGTTACCAGAGAGGTGAATGCATGCGCTTGCCGTTCCAGCGAAAAAACCAGCCCGCCGCAGCCCGCGACAGCCCGAAACCGCTTCGATCCGACGCGTTCTTGCTCGAAGCCATGGACGCGTGGGGCGATGTCGTGTATCGCGTCGCGCTGGCGCAGACCGGCTCGCCCAGCGACGCCGACGACGTGTTCCAGGACGTGTTCATGCGCCTGCTGGAACACGACACCGCGTTCGAAAGCGACGAGCACCTGAAAGCCTGGCTGCTGCGCGTCACGGTGAACCGCTGCCGCGACTTGGCGCGTTTGACCTGGAACCGCCGCACGGAAGGCTTCACGCGGGAGCATGCCGACATCCCCGCCCCCGACACGTTCGACGCCGACATCTGGGAGGTCGTGGGCGCGTTGCCGCCCGACCTGCGCATCCCGGTGCACCTGTTCTACGTCGAGGGCTACGCCACCGAAGAGATCGCGCGCATCACGGGATGCCGACCCAGCACCGTGCGAACCCGCCTCCACCGCGCCCGCGAGCAGTTGCGGAACATGCTGGAAGACGACCGCGGCCAACGCGAGTCGAGCCTTGCAAGCTGCCGCGACCCCCTGTGCCGAAAGGAGCCGAACCGTGACCGATCCCCGCAACCCCGGCCCACGCCCAACCGTGGATGAGTACCGCACCATGATGCGAGGAACGCACGTCCCGGACCAGCTGAAGCAAGCGACCCTGAGCGAAGCGGGCAGGCGCCGGGGCCGCAGCGCTAAAACCGTGCGGACAACCGTCCGAACAGGCGCGTCGGTCAGGCGACGCTCGGCGCTCGGGTTCGCCGTCGCCGCCTGCCTCGTGCTGGTCGCGGGAATCGGCGCAACGGCTTTCGCGATCAACGGCCCCGGCGGGTTCGGACCGGGGAAAACCGTAGAGCTGGAGTCCCAAGACTTCACGGGAGGCGGCGGCTACAGCGGTCCCTGGTACAACCCAGCCGACGACACGTTCTGGAGCTACGAATGGGCTGGATACAAGTATCATTTCCCTGTGCGGTGCGTCGGGAACAACATCGAATCCGTCACCTACGAAATCGAAGGCGAGCGCAGCTACTTCGAGATCATCGATAACACCGTCACCGCCGAGCAGCACGACAACGGCAAGCACGTGTTCAATTACACCAAGTCCGTTACGTTCGACTACGACCATCAGGAGTCGATCGACGACCAGCGTATCGTAGAAATCTACATCGGCTTCCCCCTTCCCGAAGAGGGGAAGGAAGCGTACGAATTGGCCCTTGCCGGCAAAAACTCGCTCGAAGCGAGCAGGCAGCTGAATACCGCCATCGAAAAAGGCGCGGCTCGGGAAATCTCGACCTCCCGATTGAAGCTCACCGCCACGTTCGCCGACGGCTCCATGCAAACGAAAACGTACCGCATCGCTCCGGTGCCCGATTTCGACGAACGATACGAGGCCTATTCCGATGCCCGTGCCGCATTTCAGAGCATCGAGCCTCCTTCAAGCGACGCCTCCCAGCAGGAGATCGACGATTACCTCGGCAAGATGCCTCAAATGCCCAAGCTTTACAACATCACCGAGCTCAACGAAGGGTGAACGCCGCGTTGGAACCCGCGCGCCGCAGTATCTTTTTATAACCAATATAGTCATGGACAAAAAGTGCCGATTTTCTTTATCCTCTATGAAGATAAGGCAAAGCGGTGCGCTTCTCACCAGGCATGATGGGAATTGCCTGATGCTCGATCCCTCTCTTTTAGGTCAAAAAACTACAGAATACTATAGCTTTTTGTCCATGATGAATTGACTTATATTATTTTGCTGCGACCCAAACGCTCGCATTACCAGTCGCATGCTAGCATTGAGGAAGCGGTCGCCCCACCCGCAGGAAAGACTCGCGAAACAAACCGCGTCGACACGGTGCGCAGCAAAGCACCCGCAAGCTTTGCCATCCCCATACTGCACCTCCCCGCATGCAAAAGGGCCGGATCCTTCGATCCGGCCCGGAAGTTGCTGGGCGCTTGCTGCTGGTATGCTGATGCCGCGTTCGCGAATGTGGTGACGGGTACGCCCTGGTTTCAAACCGACCGAAGCCGGCGGTTAGGCGGTCACCTGCGCTTTCATCGCATTGACGTGCTGGAACACGGCGGCGGCGCCCGGGATCACGTCCACGGAGCCGTCGGCGGCCACGGACAGCAGCGTGGGCGCCTGCATGATGCGGTAGCGCTGCGCCAGCTCCACGTTCTCTTCGGCCAGCAGCTCCTCGTAGACGATGCCGGCGGCATCCATTTCAGCTGCGGCGAATTTGCAGTTCGGGCACGTCCGCGTGGCAATGAGGTAGAGGCCTGCGGGAAGCGTGCTGTGGTCGGGCGCAGAGGCTTTCTCGATGCCCGGAACCGTCACGTGCGAGCCCGCCTGCCCGACGGTCTCGGCCGCGGCCGTCACGGCTACGGCGCCGTCTCGCGTCAAATGCGAATGCCCCAAGTCGTACTCCACACGGTCGGCGAACTCCTGCGACTTGCCGTCGTTCCAGTTCTTCACCGGGCGGTAGTAGCCGGTGATGCGCGAGTACACCTCGGTCTCCTCGTGGCAGCACGGGCACTCGTACACCTCGCCGGCGATGTAGCCGTGGTTCTTGCACACCGAATACGTGGGTGACATGGTGTAATACGGCAGCTTGTAGTTCTCGGCGATCTTGCGCACCAGCGTGGCGGCCGCCTTCCAGTCGGGCAGCTTCTCGCCCAAGAAGGCATGGAACACGGTGCCGGACGTGTACAGCGTCTGCAGCTCATCCTGCACGTCCAACGCGCTGAAGATGTCGTCGGTGAAGCCCACCGGCAGATGCGACGAGTTCGTGTAGTACGGCTTGCCCTGCTCGTTGGCCGTGATGATGTCGGGGAACTGCTCCTTGTCGTGCTTGGCGAAGCGGTACGTGGTGCTCTCGGCCGGCGTGGCCTCGAGGTTGTACAGGTCGCCGTACTGCTCCTGGTAGTCGGCCAAACGGGCGCGCATGTGGTTGAGCACGTCCTTCGTGAACGCCTGCGCCGGCTCCTGCGTCATGTCAGCGCGCAGCCACTGCGCGTTCAGGCACGCCTCGTTCATGCCCACCAGGCCGATCGTGGAGAAGTGGTTCTCGAACGTGCCCAGGTAGCGCTTGGTGTACGGGTACAAGCCCGCATCCAGCAGGCGCGTGACCACTTCGCGCTTCGTGTGCAGCGAGCGCGCGGAAACGTCCATGAGATGGTCGAGTCGACGGTAGAAGTCGGCTTCGTCGGCGGACAGATAGGCCAGGCGCGGCATGTTGATGGTGACCACGCCGATGGAGCCCGTGGACTCGCCGCTGCCGAAGAAACCGCCCGACTTCTTGCGCAGCTCGCGCAGGTCGAGGCGCAGGCGGCAGCACATGGAGCGCACGTCGGACGGTTCCATGTCGGAGTTGATGTAGTTGGAGAAGTACGGAGTGCCGTACTTCGAGGTCATTTCGAACAGCAGCCGGTTGTTCTCGGTTTCGCTCCAGTCGAAGTCGCGCGTGATGGAGTAGGTGGGGATTGGGTACTGGAAGCCGCGACCGTTCGCATCGCCTTCGATCATGATCTCGATGAAGGCCTTGTTCACCATATCCATTTCGACCTTGCAGTCGCCGTAGGTGAAGTCCATCTCCTTGCCGCCCACGATGGCCGGCTGATCGCGCAGGTCGGCCGGGCACACCCAGTCCAGCGTGATGTTGCTGAACGGCGCCTGCGTGCCCCAGCGCGAAGGCGTGTTCACGCCGAACACGAACGACTCGACGCACTGCTTCGTCTCTTCGTAGGTCAGGTTGTCGGCCTTCACGAACGGCGCGAGATACGTGTCGAAGCTGGAGAACGCCTGGGCGCCCGCCCATTCGTTCTGCATGATGCCCAGGAAGTTCACCATCTGGTTGCACAGGCTGGACAGATGGCTGGCCGGCTTCGACGTGATCTTGCCCGGCACGCCGCCGAGACCCTCCTGGATGAGCTGCTTGAGCGACCAGCCCGCGCAGTAACCCGTCAGCATGGACAGGTCGTGCAGGTGGATGTCGGCGTTGCGGTGAGCCTTCGCCACCTCGTCGTCGTAGATCTCGCTAAGCCAGTAGTTCGCCGTGATGGCGCCCGAGTTCGACAGGATCAGGCCGCCGACGGAGTACGTGACCGTGGAGTTCTCCTTCACGCGCCAGTCTTCCACCTTGACGTACTGGTCCACGAGATCCTTATAGTCCAGCAGCGTGGCGTTGGCGTTGCGCACCTTCTCGCGCTGCTTGCGGTACAGAATGTAGGACTTCGCCACGTCGGCGTACCCGGCCGTGGACAGCACCTCCTCCACGCTGTCTTGCACGTCCTCGACGCTGATGATGCCGTTTTTGATGCGCGGCTCGAAATGGGCGGTCACGTTGAGGGCCAGAAGGTCGATCGTGGAGGGATGGTACTGCTTCTCCAGCGCGTCGAACGCCTTGGAGATGGCGCTTGAGATTTTGGCTATATCGAATTCCGCGATCTTTCCGTCGCGCTTCTGGACCTCGTACATGCTTGCTCCTTTTGCTGTGGATTCGCTTCGTTTGCGCGGCGACTGCCAACCGTTCCGCGCCTCGCATGCGGTTTCAAACACCCTAGCAGCGTCCACCGGGCCAGTCAATGATTGTAATCCATATGTTGAATATGCCTCCACAATACACAACTATATATGGTAGATTTTGCCATCTGGGGTTTTGCGCGAGCGCTCGATGGAGCTCTTCGAAAAGCGACCTGCGGGTTTAGAACAAAGCACCGCGCGGGCCGTTTTGCAGATGCCCGACGCCGAAGCTTTCGGCGAGCGGCAACGCGTTTGATCGCAGGGCGCAGCGGGATTATGATAGACCCCTGCGCAACCAACTAGAAGGAGCATCCGCCATGACCCGCTTCCCCCTGCGCCGAGCCGAGCGCGCGATGCCGCGCGACGAGGCGCTGGCCGTACTCGACGCCGCCGAGTTCGCCATCGTGTCCACCGTGGACGATGACGGCATGCCCTACGGCGTGCCGCTCTCCTTCGTGCGGCGAGGCGATACGCTGTACTTCCACGCCACAAACGAGGGCGGGCACAAGACGGTCGATTTTCGTCGCGACGATCGCGTGTGCGCGACAGCGGTGACGGGCGTCGAAGCGTTCTTCGAAGACGGCGATTTCTCGACCAGCTTCCGGTCGGCCATAACATTCGGCCGCGTCCGCGAGGTCGTCGAAGCGACCGAGTTCAAACATGCGCTGGTGGATCTCTGCATGAAGTACGTGCCGGAGGCAAAGCGCAGCATCGGGAAAGCGATGGAGAAGGAAGGGCCGCACACGTCCGTGTGGGCCATCGACATCGAAGAGATAAGCGGCAAAGCGCATCCGGGACCACGTGGCGATGCGAGCGGGGACGGGCGCACGGATGCCGCGGACGACGGCGGATGCGCCGGCACGGATGCCGGCAGGCAGACGGACCCGGTCGCGGGCGCGGAACCAGTCGCCGCCCTCGGCGGCGAAGGAGCCTGAGCCATGCGCATCGCCGGCTTGCAGAAGCTCACGCTGCTCGATTTCCCGGGCAAGACCGCGGCCACGGTATTCACGCCGGGCTGCAACTTCCGTTGCCCGTTCTGCCACAACGCCGACTTGGTGACGGGCGAGGCGGGGCGCGATGGCGCGGCCGCGGACAGCAGCGCCCTATCGATCGACGAGCTCTTCGCGTTCCTCGGCAAACGCCAGGGGCTGCTCGACGGCGTGTGCATCACAGGCGGTGAACCGTTGCTGCAGTCCGGTATCGATGAGTTCTGCACTCGCGTGCACGAGCTGGGGTTCGCCGTGAAGCTGGACACGAACGGCAGCTTCCCCGGCCGCTTGCGCGCGCTTGTTGAGGAAGGCCTTGTGGATTATGTGGCCACGGACGTGAAGAACGCGCCAGAGCGTTACGCCGAAACCGTCGGCGTCCCCGCGTTCGACCTCGCGCCGGTGCAGGAGTCTCTCGACTTCCTGCGTTCGGGCGCGGTCCCCTACGAGGTGCGCACCACCGTGGTGCGCGAGCTGCACACCGCCGACGACCTGCGCGCGCTGGCTGCGTGGATCGAAGGCGTACAAGCGTGGCACCTGCAAAGCTTCATCGACGCGGACAGCGTGCTGGGCGGCGAAGGTCGCTTCCACGCATGGGACCCCGACGACCTGCGGGCACTGCTGCCCGAGCTGCAGGCCGTCGTGCCGGGCGCTCAGCTGCGCGGGGTGGACTAGAGCCGCGAGGGTCCGCGCCCTCGCATGCCGCAAGCACGCGCCTCTTGCGGATCCCGAATTCCGGCCAATCGAGGAACCCGCGGCACACGAACCGCTCAACACCCCGCGAAACCAGGCAGCGCATAGGAAACGGGAAATTCCGGCAGGAATCGACGCGATTCTGTCATCGAGAAAGCCCGCGCCCTTCGGCCTTTCCGCGTCCGGCCCCCTAACCAGACCCGATACATCCAGGCAAAAGCTCTGTCTCGGCATAAAGCAACGAGTTCAGAAAGAGACGGCAGAATCCCGTCGAAAACTGCCAAAAATCAGGGTTTTCACCGCGCATCTGCGGCCCCCGGCACGGCTGCTTGCAGCTCGGCCAAGCCCTTCCTCAGCACGCGGAACGTAACCAAACCGATGACGAATGCGATGGCCGCCGTGCCCAGCGCCACCGGCACGAGGTTGCCGCGCAGCGCGTCGAACAGGCCGCCGTAGATGAGCTGCCCCACGGGTTGCGCGCAGTTCGCCAGCGACATGGTAAGCGCGATCACCTTCCCCACCAGGTGGCCGGGCGTCTCGAGCTGCACGAACGAGATGGCTTGGATGCTGAACATCGTGGCGCACGCCATGGATGCGAACAGGCCCGCTACCACGATGCCGTACGCCAGCATCGCGTCCATCGGCACGCCCAGCACCACGGCGATGGGCAGCAACCCCAAGGCCGCCACCAGCAGGAACAGCGGCGCGCGGCTGAGACGCAAACGCCCGGCGAACACGCCCACCGAGACGCCGCCCGCCAAACCGCCCAACGCCAGCGCACCCTCGGCGAAGCCCATGTACTGGTTCGGCAGACCCAGGATCTGCGTGATCACAACCGGCGCGCCGATGAGGATGAACGCCGTCAGCGTGACGTTGATGCCCGCCACCAGGAAGATCACCTTGAGGATGACCGTGCGTTCGTGGCGCAGAAACGCGAAGCTCTCGACGATGTCGTTCGCCACCGTGCGCACCACGCCCACGCCGCTGCGCTCGATGGCGTCGCGCGGGATGCGCACCACGGTGACGATGAGCACGGCAGAAACCGCGAACGCCGCTCCCGACACGAACACCACCGGCTCGATGCCGAACAGGCCGAACAGCAAGCCGCCCAGCACCGGGCCCACGAGGCCCGAAAGCGCGCTGATCTGGCTGACGATGGCGGTGGCGCGCACGATGCCGTCGCGCGGGACGATGAACGGCACCGCCGCCTGCACGGTGGGCTGGTACACGCTCTGCGCGGCGTACAGGACGATGAGCGCGCAGATGCACAGGCCGACGAGGTCGATGACGCCGTCGAGTGCGAGAAACGCCGCACACGTCGCAGCCAGAAGGATATCGAGCGCCGCCATGATGCGCCGCTTGTTCACGCGGTCGGCCGCAACCCCTCCGATGGGCGTCAGCACGATGTAGGGGATCCACGCGCAAGCCGACACCGCGCCCATGAGCGCCGCCGAGCCCGTTTGGTTCAGCACGTACAGCGGCAGGGCGAAGCGCAGCACGGCATCGCCGAACAACGAAGCAATCTGCGCGAAGATCACCGAAACGAACGATCGGTTGAGCAGGGTGTTCATGATTGTTCCTTTCTTTTACATACATTCAGTCGGTATGTATATTGGGTAAAAAAGAAGGTTGCCAGGCAACCAGGGTTCGCTAAGACATCGCAAGAGGAAACCGCAAGCACGCGCCGTCATCCCGAGCGGGGCCCTTCGACTCGCCGCGCTCGCTCACAACGACAGCCGGGAACATCCGCTCGCTCGACCTTCCCTTGCCCGCTTTCGTGCTGCCGGAATGTTTCACGTGAAACATTCGTACGTATTTACGAGCTCATAGCATCAAGCCTTTCGTGAAATTGGCTGCGATACCCCTCGAGGATGGTCGCCAGCCCGCCTACTTCCAGGGACAGGCCGCCCAGCGCCTTCACGATATCGAGGTAGTAATCGACGCGCGCACGCAGCTCCTCGGCGGTGGCGGAACGGAACATGGGGCTGACCCAAAGGTTCGCCAACAGCACGATGACCTCGCTGAACTCGCGCGGACGATCGGTTTGGATGCTGCCGTCGCGCACCCCCTGCTCCACGATGGGCAACACGAAATCGGGTACCGTCTCCTGGAGCACCGCCTGGTACTGCAGGCCCAGCAAACGCGCGTTCTTCACCGGATCCACGTCGGGGGCCGCCTTGGCCCACATGTCCATCTGCGGCCCGGTGATGGATGCCGCGAACAGCGCCTGCAGCTTCTCGGCACCGGTCATGCGGCCGTCGTCGCGGATGCGGCGAAGCTCGTCGAACAGCGCTTGGTTGTCGCGGTCGAGCGCAGCCGACAGGATGTCTTCCTTCGACTTGAAGTGGTGGTACACCGCCCCCTTCGTCAAGCCGCCCAGCCCATCGATGATGTCCTGAATGCTGGTATTGTCGTACCCTTTCTCGAAGAACAGGGCCAAGGCCACGTCGAGGATGAGGTTCACCGTCTCCTCGGGATGCTTGTTGCGGGCCATCGGCCTTCCTCTCCATCACGTTACATACCAACGGTATGTATCCTACGCTCCTCCAATGGAGAAGGCAAGAAAAAGTTTGCCGCACGTCCTGGGCAGCATCATACTGGTGCGCATGCGTCAAAGCGATCAGAGAGAACAGGAGCATCGACCCATGAGCACCTGCCTTGTTGCACAATCCGGCGGGCCCACCGCCGTTATCAACGCCAGCCTGGCCGGCGTCATCCGCGCGAACCAGCTGAACCCGCTCTACGACCGCGTGCTGGGCGGCATCCACGGCATCGAGGGCGTGCTGGCCGACCAGCTGTACGACCTCACCGACCTTTCCGAGCACGACCTGGAGCTGCTGAGGCAGACGCCCTCGTCGGCGCTGGGCACGTGCCGCTACAAGCTGAAGCGCGACGACGAGGCCGATTTCCGCCGCCTCGCCGACGTGATGGACGCGCACGACATCGAAACCATGTTCTACATCGGCGGCAACGACTCCATGGACACCGTGGACGCGCTGGCCGAATGGGCGGCCGAGAACGCGCCGAGCAAGCGCTTCATCGGCATTCCGAAAACCGTGGACAACGACCTGGTACCGGTGGACCACTGCCCCGGCTTCCCCAGCGCGGCGAAGGTGGCCTGCCAGATCACGCACGCGACGCGCCTCGACTACGACGCGTACACGCGCCCCGAGGTGTTCGTGCTGGAAGTGATGGGGCGCGACGCGGGCTGGCTGGCGGCGAGCTGCTGCATCACCGGCGACGTCGATTTGTTGGTGCTGCCCGAGGTCGCCTTCGACCGCGACGCGTTTCTCGCCGAAGTGCGCGCGAAGTTCGAGGCGACCGGCTCGTGCTACATCGTAGTGTCCGAGGGTGCGCGCTACGCCGACGGCACCTACCTGTCCGCCGGCGATACTGCGCACGACGGGTTCGCCCACGCCGTGCTGGGCGGGGCGGCGCAAACGGTCAAGCAAATGATTGTCGACACGGGCATCGTGCCGCGCGGCGTGGTGCAGGATTTGTCGCGCGCGGCGCGCTCCAGCAACTTCGCGCAGAGCCTCGTGGACGTGACCGAGGCCTACGACCTGGGAATGAGCGCCCACATGCGCAGCGCCGACCCCGCCTTCACCGGCCAGGTGGTGGGCATCCGCCGCAACCCGGAGGCCGCAGCCGAGGGCCGCTACGAGGCCGAGCTGTTCGCCGGTCCCGCAAGCGAGTTCGCCAATTTCGTCAAACGCTTCCCCGCCGAGTGGATCCTGCCGAACTACCAGGGCATTACGCCGGAAGCGGTCGCGTACTTCCGGCCGCTCATCGAAGGCGAGCCGAAACTCGTCATGAAGGGCGGCATCCCCGCCACCATCGTGCCGTTCAACAAGCGCTGACGAAGCCGGCCCTCGGCGCCGCCCAGCCAGCACGCCGAGGGATCGACTAACGCGTCGCGCCCTGCTCCCGATTGCCGTTGTCGCCCGAAACGTGCGTTTTTTCGCTCAAAAGCGCACGTTTCGGGCGACAACGGTTTCGAGTTACCTCCCCCCTACACGTCCCGTGTGCGCGTCCAGTGGCGCAGGTAGAGGGCGCCGATGAGCGCCGGCATCACGGGCGACGCCGCCTGGGCGACGAAGATGCCCACGTAGCCGAAGCCCAGCACGCCGCTCAGCAGAAACGCCAGGCCGAAGCGCACGACGAACGCGTCGATCAGCGAGTTCGCCAACACGAGCCGCGGCGTGCCCGCCCCCAATGCGAACGAGTCGAAGCTGTACATGGCCGCGTAGAACAGCCCGTTCACGCTGCACGTGATGCGAAGGTACAGCACGGCCGTATCCATCGTTAACGGCTCGGTCAGGCCGTACGCGACCACCAGCGCCGGCGCCAGCAACTGCACCGCGATCTGCACGCCCACGATCACGCTCACGTTGAACGTGGCGCCGATGCGCGCCACGTCGCGGGCCCGGCGCAGCTCGCCCGCGCCTGCGTTCTGCGCCGCCGCCGTGGTGATGGCCTGGCCGATGGCCCAGCACGGCAGTCCCGCGATGGTGCTGATCTGCAGGCCGACGCCGGCAGCGGCGGCCACGTCGGTGCCGTAGCGGTTCAGCAACCCGGTGACCAGCGCGTACGACAGGTTCACCACCGCCATCTGCACGGCAGAGGGAACGCCCACGCGCAGCACCTCGATCACGCTCGCTCCAACCGGCACGTCGCCGCTACGCGAAAACGCGCCGGCCAGGCGCCCGCCGGGGAAACGCCGCCGCACCACGACGAGCGCGCCGACGGCCGCCACGCTCTGCGCGACCACCGTCGCCCAGGCGGCGCCCACCACGCCGAGGCCCGCCGGTCCCACCAGCACCAGGTCGAGCGCCACGTTCACCAGCGCCGATACGCCCACCAGCTGAAGCGGCGTGCGCGCGTCGCCCTGCGCCTTGAGGAAGGCCGCTGCGGCGTTCATGAGGAACGGCCCCGCGCAGCCGCAGCACAGCACCACGGTGTAGCCGACGGCGCCTTCGAGCGATGCCGCAGGCACGGCGTTCGCCGTGAAGGCTGGGCGCGCCAACGCCACGCCCAGCACGGCGATGGCCGCCGACCCCGCCAGGGCCACCGCCAACGTGGCCGCGTACGCGCGCCGCTGGCCGGCCACGTCGCGCGCGCCCACGAACCGCGCGACGACCACGCCGCCGCCCGCCGTGAGGCCGATGACGAACGCGTTCACGATATAGGCGGCGTTCGTCGCGTTGCTGATGGACACGAGCCCCACCGGCCCCACCACCTGGCCGACCACCACCATGTCCACAGCCTGGTACACGTACTGCAGCAGGTTCACCGCCATGAGCGGCAACGCGAACGCCAGCAACCGCCTGAACAGCGGCCCTTCGGTAAAGGAAAGAGAAGCATCTGACACGATAGGTTCACCTCTGAGAATTCGGAATGCGGAAACGTAACGAAGCGCCCGAGGGCGCAAAAAAACGCCGCAGATGAATCATCACCTGCGGCGCTGAACGAGTCCGTCATGCCGGCATCAAAGGAAACGCGCGCCCGGGTTTCGCGCGGCGCGTCTATCGATGCCGATGAATATGCCCCTCGGCTCCGTGCGATGCTTCATCGGCGATCATGCGCGGAGCCGCTACTCTGCAAAGCTTCATGTGTGCCTTCTCGTTGAGGCGGATACAGCGTCGCCCAGCATACTGCGCGATGCCGAAGCGGTCAACCCGCCAGAACCTCCGAAGTTTCGGGCGACGGCTTCCCCACCTCGTCCAGCACGTCCTTTCCCCAGGCGCACATGGCGTTGAGGACGGGGACGAAGCTGACGCCGCGCTGGGTGAGCGAGTACTCGGTTTTGGGCGGCACCTGGTGGTACAGCTCGCGATGCACCATGCCGTCGGCCTCCAGCTCGCGCAGCTGCTGGGTGAGCATCTTGGGCGTGGCCTGCGACATGCGGCGTTGCAGCTCGCCGAAACGCAGCACGCCGGCCTTGCTCAGGTGCCACAGGATGAGCACCTTGTGCTTGCCGCCCACGATGTCGATGGTTGCCTCGACCGGGCAATGGTACGCGTCGGGACAGGTTTTCATGCGCAGCCTCTTCCGTCCAATACTTTCTTTTCGGGTAGTATATTCCAAAAAAGTATCTACTTGCCCCGCAGAAACCGAAGAGTAGTATGGAGGAAGAACGAACCGTCGCTCGCCTCAGAGATAGGAGCACCCATGTCGTTTCTCGATCTCGCCAAAAAGCGCTGCTCGACCCGCGCCTACCAGCCCGTCCCCGTCAGCCAGGAGCACATCGACGCCATCGTCGAAGCGGCCCGCGTCGCGCCGACCGCCGCGAACCGCCAACCTGTGCGCATCCTCCAGGTGACCAGCGAGGAAGGGCTCGCCAGCCTGGCGAAAGCCGCGAACGTGTTCGACGCGCCGCTCGCATTCGTCGTGTGCGCCGACGGCGAGAAGGCGTGGAAGCGTCCGCTCGACGGCATGAGCACCGTCCATGTGGACGCGTCCATCCTCACCGACCACATGATGCTGGCCGCCACCGACTTGGGCCTGGGAAGCGTCTGGATCTGCCGCTTCGACCCTACGGTCATCCGAGAGGAATTCGGGCTGCCGGAAACTTTGGTCCCGGTGAACATCCTGGCCGTCGGGCATCCCGCCGGCGAGCTGAAGAGCCCCGACCGCCACGCCACCGAGCGCATCCCGACAAGCGAGCTGGTAATCCACGCGTAACGAAGCGCCTTTCGAAGAGCGCAGGCCTTCTGCAGCACGGATTTTACGTCCCACCCAAAAGGATGCCATTGCAGAGCGAACCCATTTGTGCAGACACCGTCTGCACAAATTCAAAACCGTCCTACCGCGCGCCCTCCAGCAGGGCGTGAAGCTCGCGCTGGACGCTGCGGTCGACGTTCGTGCCGATCACCTTCGTGGCGATCTGCTTGATGGCCGACCGAGCGTTGCCCATGGCGACGCTCGTTCCCGCCATGCGCAGGATTTCGTAGTCGTTCATAGAGTCGCCGAACGCCATCATCTCGCTCGCCTGGATGCCGTGCGCGTCCAGCACCTGCTGGATGCCCGTCGCCTTGCTCACGCCGCGCTGCATGACGTCGATCCATTTACGGCCCGACGGCGCGAACACGAAGTCGTCGTCCAGCTCGCGCGTGAGGATGTAGGCCATGTCCATGACGGCATCGTCGCAATACACGGATGCTTTCAGGATGCTCGTCTGCGGCGAGGGCACGTCGAACACGCGCACGGGGTTCGGCAGGTTCTTGTCCACCTCTCGCTCGAAGCGCGCTTCGTCGTCCAACAAGTAGCTGCGCGTCTCGTCGAACAGCGCAAGGTGCATGGTGTCGAACATATCAACGACACGGGCCAACCGCTTCACGGCCGCATGCGAGAACACCTCCAAGTCGACCAGCTCGCCGGCGACCATCACCTGCGCGCCGTTCGACGCGACGAAGTCCATGCAGTCGACCACCGGTTCGAACAGCTCGTGCAGCGTGTCGAAGCGCCGACCCGACGATGCTACGAACTGGATCCCCGCATCGCGCAAACGCATAACGAGGTCGTACGAGCCTTCCGGCACGCACTCGTTTCCGTCGAGGAACGTGCCGTCCATATCGCTGGCGATAAGCTTGATCATCAGAAAGCCCTCCTTGAAATAACCGCGTGTTCCGATCATTGTACGACGCTCGCGTCAACCTGCGTGACCCTACACGACTACTTTGCACGAACTTGATACCTGTTTTACAAAACCCCAGTTCAAAATGCTTCGCACCCTGAGCGTGCGGAGAAAATCCCAAAACGCAACACCAGATTGGTAGAGCGGGCGGCTCTGCAACCGCATGATGGTAAACGCAGAAGCGCGGCCGCTCAGCTCCGCGCTTCGGGTATCATGCAATCGACCACGAAGAAGGGACCGCCATGAGTTTCGCCGACAACCTCGTGTACCTGCGCCAGCATTACGGCATCACGCAGGAAGGGCTTGCCGAGCAGTTAAGCGTGTCGCGCCAGACCGTCAGCAAATGGAAAGCCGGCACGAACTACCCTGAAATGGACAAGCTGCTGCAATTATGCGACCTGTTTCATACCAGCCTCGACGACCTCATGCGCGGCAGCGTGCATGTCGTCAAAGAAAACGACACCGAGCGCTACGACGAGCACATGAACCGCTTCGACCTGTCCATCGCGGCCGGCGTCGCCTGCATCCTGGTCGGCGTGGGTCTGAACGCGCTGCTTGAAGCCTTCGGCTGGCCGGATAACCTGCAGACCGTCGCCCTGCTTTCCTGCATCGTCATCGGCGTGGTAATCCTGGTCGTCGGCAGTCTCAACCACAGCGAATTCAAGCGTCGCAACCCTTCCATCGAGCCGCGGTACTCCTCCGACACGCTCGATCGGTTCGGGCAACGCTACCCGACGCTCATCGCCGTCGGCGTGGGTCTCATCCTCATCGACGTCATCATGCTAATCGGCCTCGTACCCGACAACAGTAGCTCCATGATCAACGGCGCATACGTGGAGGAGCTCGTCATGTTCCCCTTCATGCTCATCCTCGCCATCGCCATTGGCATTCTCATCTGGGCCTGCATGCAAAAGTCGAAGTACGACCTCTCCGAGCTCACCTACATCGCGCATCGCCGCAACCTGGGTGCCGACATGCCCTCTACCGCCGTCGTCAAGTCACCCGAGCAGATTCGCGCCGAACGCGTGATGGGCGTCATCTGCGGCTGCATCATGCTGCTGGCCACCATCGTGTTCCTGGTGTGGGGCTTCGTGCCGCTGTTCGACCAGATCGGCGGCTGGGACGGCATCGACAAGTTCGCGCTCAAAGACGCCATCCGCCGCGGCGCGGGCGGTTTCGCCATCAGCTGGATCGCCTTCGTGGTGGGCGGCATCCTGTGCGGCATCGTGTGGATGATCGGCAGCGTGGTGTCGAAGACCCAGGAAGACTGGATCGCCGAAGCGCGCCAGGAGGACGCCTGGGTGAAGTACGCGCAGCAAGATGATCCCTGGTCCCGGGGACCCGAAGACCCCGCGTCGTCCCAAACGCCGGCCCCGTCGTCCGCCCCGCGCGAAGCCAACGACCCCGCGGGACGCACGTGGAAGCACTAGGAAAGTACCTTTTGGACACCAGCGTGTACTCTTTGTGCCTAGCACCTTCCCTCTCTCTCGCCCTACGATTTCGACCCGTAGGGAAAACCGAATGCCCGCACGTGGCGGGCGAAGGAGGGGTACGCATGAAAGATTCGCGCTACGACGATCTGATCGAAGCGACCACGAAACGAGGTGCCGCAAACAGCGCGTCCTTGTTTCGCAAGAGCGTCGTCGATCGACGCACGTTTTTGCAGGGAGCCGCGTTTCTCGGCGCCTGCGGCGGACTGATGGGATTCGGTCTAACCGGATGCACGCCAGCGAATACCGGCGGCGCGGCCGCGCAAGGGTGGAAAGCAGGCACTTATTCTGCCAATGTGACCGGCCATAACGCCCCGTTCACCGTCGACGTAACATTCTCGGAGAACGCCATTACCGCCATCGACACCAGCACGAACCAGGAGTCGCTGGGCGTCGGCGCATCGGCTCTTGAAGATCTGTCGAACAAGATCATGGAATATCAGACGCTGAACGTGGATTCCGTCACCGGCGCCACCCTATCTAGCATGAGCCTCCAGCAAGGTGTGAAGGATTGCGCCGAGCAAGCAAACGCAGCGAAAACCCTCGCAAAGGCTCCCGGCCCGGACGACTCCGTAGAATCGTCCTACAATGCCGACGTATGCGTTGTCGGCGGCGGCGGTGCGGGCCTCACAGCCGCCATCTCTGCCGTGCAAGCCGGAGCCAACGTTGTGGTTGTCGAGAAATGCGGCATCACGGGCGGATCGACGAACGTCTCCGAAGGCGCGCTCAACGCAGTCGATCCGGAACGTCAGCAGAAGCAGGGAATCGAAGACTCTGTCGAGCAGTTCTACGAAGTCACCTATGAAGGAGGACACGAACAGGGCACGCCCGAACTCATACACTACCTGACCGACAACGCGCTCGATTCGGTTCATTGGCTCGAATCGCTCGGTGTGAAGTTCAAGGACGAAACGGGATCGGCCACCGGATCGCTGGGCGAGCGAAGCCACTATCCAGCCACGCCGTCGGGAAACACCTACATCCGCGCTTTCGAAGCGTTCGCGGCAGACCACGCTGACCAACTCGTCGTTTTGCACGAGACTCAAGCGAAAGAGCTCATCCTAGAAAACGGCTCCGTCGCTGGTCTGACGGCCGTGCACCGCGGAAGCCAAGAGATCACCGTGAACGCGAAATCGATTGTCGTAGCCACCGGCGGATTCGGCGCCAACGTCGAATACCGACAGCAAGTCAACGACGGCGTATGGGCCGACGTGAAGCTCGACGACACCATCGGCTGCACGAACATCAAGCCGTGCGCGCAAGGGGAAGGCCTCAAGCTTGCCGAGGGAGCCGGCGCGGAGCTCATCGGGCTGTCGGACATCCAGCTGCATCCGTGCGGCACGCCCGGCACCGGCCTCATGGAAGACATCCGCACCTCAGGACGCAACCGCATCTTCGTCAACAAGAGCGGGGAGAGATTCGTCAACGAAGGCGCCGAACGTGACACCCTGTGCAAAGCCATCTTCGCACAGCCTGAATCGACGTACTGGATCGTTGTCAACAAGGTTCGCTACCCCTCGGAGACCGAGCCCGACGCGAACGGCGCGACCATCGAGAACATGCTGGCGCTCGGCCATATCGTGAAAGGCGAAACCGTTGAAGACTTGGCAGAGCAGACGCAGATGGACGCCACGAAGCTGCAAGCATCCATCGACGGTTACAACCAGGTCGTTGCCGGCGCAACCGAGGATCCTTTCGGCTTCAAAGCAAACAATACCGCCGACCGGCAGTTGACCGAGGGACCGTGGTATGCATGCCGCAAGGTACCGACGGTTCATCACACCATGGGCGGCATCCGCATCAACGTCAACACGGAGGCCGTGAGCGCGGATGGCGAAGTCGTTCCCGGTCTTTACGCTTGCGGCGAATGCACCGGCGGCATTCACGGAAGCAACCGTTTGGGCGGTAACGCCATTGCCGACTGCATCACGTTCGGACGCCAAGCCGGTACGCAGGCGGCACAGCACGCGACAAGCTAAGCCTACCCCTCCCCGACGCACCTTCCTTACGCCCTGGCCGTATATTCCTTCTGCGGTCAGGGCGATCTTTTGCTGATATTATTCTCGCGCGTCGGCAACTTTGTCGAGCAGCTCTTGCTTGGAATGCACCCCGACTTTACGGTACACCGTCCTCGTATAATTCCGGATGGTGTTTTCCGAGTAATTAAGCGTTTGAGCGATGAAGGATCGACTTCGACCTTGGGAAATAAGCGACACGATATCCCTCTCGACGTCGCTCAAGCCGTACAACCCTGCGAATGCCGCAACAGGATCGACGACCCCGACCTCGGCGGCCCCTTCGGACGCTTCGTTTCGCATAGTCCCAAGCTCGAAGCCGATTGGGTAATCGCCCATGAAACGCGGCCTCATAATGAGCGTCGCTTCGACCAGCACCACGATCGCCATCACGATGAGCAGCCACAAACTATGATCGAGCGTCGGGCCTACCGCGTACACAATAATGCGTCCAACGGCCATGCACAGAAGCGAACCGCCGTAAACCACCGCGTATACCAACGTCGTCTGATAGTGGACGTGGCGGCCGATGAGACAAATGAAGAACACGAGGGGGATATAGAAGCACGTCACCGCATTGGTCAGAAGAAACGTGCTGGCTTCTTCGGATCCGCTCGATCCGCTCATCAAAAAGCATATGCTGGCCATCATGAGCGCATTCTGAAACAGCCAGTATCCGGACAACTTGAACGAACGTCCCCGCACCAGCACGAGCCACACGACGAACGCGATCAGCAGCACCACGAGCACCTGATGAATCGAACGAACCGTTTGCGACAATTCTCGATGACGTCCATCGGGGTATCCAAGCGCCATGCCCAGCAGCAGCGCGTACAGGAAGAACGCGATCAGCGCATGCACGGCTCCTGTACGAAACGGATCCGATTCGTACAGCGCATCGACCCCCGGAGCCTTCCCCATGCCGTCTTCCCGACCCGCCCGCGTCGTTTTGGCGCGCTCGTCAAGGCGCGTCATCGCCTGCCAGTACGCGAACACCGACAGGGCGGGAATGAACAGGTTGATCATGCCCGAAACGACAGGATCCAAATACCCCATGACGAGCGAGAGCGCGCATGAAAGAGCCAAGCCGCCGGCAGCGTAGAAGAATACTTCGCCAGGACGAAGCCGTTCGAGAAAGAAAATCCAGATGATCTCGCCGCCGACCAGACCTATTCCTCCGACGATGACGCGTAGCGCCTCGAATCGGGTCGCGTCGAAAAAGAGATCGAGCAAGTAAAGCAAGCTGGAAACCGTCATAAGCACGAAGCCGGACCATACGAACACACCGCGCGTCGCACGCGTGAAACCGGCCTTGTACACTAGCAAAACCAGCAGCGCGATCACCACCACCCGAGCGACGTTCGCACCCACCGTCACCATGCCCACGTCGGCGGAAAAATGCAGGTTGTAGAAGTTGAACTGGTACCAGAGCCGGTAGAAGCCTATGCCGAAAAAAGCAAGAACCAAACCGGATAGGAATGTCGATCTGAACGCCTCGAAAGAACCAGTATGAAGATACCGGTCAACCGCCCGGGCGCGCTCACCACTTCCGTTTTCCTCCCCTTGCTTCATGGCGGAATTGTACCATAGCCGATTCCGCACGCAGCAGAGGCGATGGAGCCCGAAAGCACCGTGTCCATCCCAATCGCCCGCTTGCACGAAGCTCTTCCCACCCATAAACGAGGCGCTCACGCAAGCAGCGCAGGAACCCGTATCAGTGGCCTTGCTGAAAACCATTCATCGGGCACTGCTTGCCGACACGAGGCTCTCGGGAAACGCACGCCTGCGCTCGGCGCACTGGCCGATGCCATGGCAGGTCGGCCTATTTTCACTGCGGCGAGCATGGCTCGCGCCATCGGAAGATCAATGCCGACGGCAAACACAGTCATCGAGCGATTTGCAGAAGCCGGCATCGTCAGACAAATCAACATCGGCAAGCGCAATCGGGCGTTCGAGGCCCAAGGCATCATCGAGGCCTTCATCGGCTTCGAACGCGCGGCCGCATCACCAGCCAACGACACGCTCGTCAGCAAACCCGTCCGTCCGGTTCCGTTCAAAGAGGTACGGTAGCTACTCCCCCAGCTTCTCGGCGGCTTCCATCCATTCTTCCTCAAGGGCATCGATCTGCTGTTGGAGATCGGAAATCTGGGCTTGGAAGTCGCCGAGCGCGGTGAAGTCGGTGGGGTCGGCGGCGGCCATGCTCGCGCGCACGTCCTCGATCTTGCCGTTGAGCGTTTCCACCTTGCGCTCGTTGGATTGCATGAGCTTGCGCAGGGTACGCTGCTCGCCGCCGGAGAGGCGGGAGCTTTCGGGCGATGCTTCGGTCCCAGATAAGCCCGAATCGGCGGCGTGCGCAGGGCGTTGACGTGCGGGACTGCCGGCCGCCATGGAAGAGGGGGAAGCGTCGGACAACCTCAAATACTCGTCCACCCCACCCGGCAGATGACGGATCTTCCCGTTCACCAGGGCGAACTGGTGGTCGGTGACGCGCTCCATGAGGTAGCGGTCGTGCGTGACCAGAAGCAGCGTGCCCGGCCAGGCGTCCAACAGGTCCTCCACCACGGCCAGCATGTCGGTGTCCAGGTCGTTGCCGGGCTCGTCGAGGATCAGCACGTTCGGCTCGTCCAGCAGGATCAACATGAGGGCCAGACGGCGCTTCTGCCCGCCGGACAAGTCCTTCACCGGCTCGTTGAGGTCGGCGCGCTTGAAGCCCAGCTTCTCCAGCAGCTGGGCGGGCGTCATCTCCTTGCCGTCCAGCATCGTGCGACGGCTGTAGCGGCCGATGACCTGGCGCACACGGTCGTCGCCCAGTTCGGACAGATCGTCCAGATGCTGCGACAGCACGGCGAAACGCACGGTCTTGCCGATCTTCACCTCGCCGGCGTTCGGGCGCTGCAGACCCTGGATCACGCGCAGCAGCGTGGTCTTGCCCGTGCCGTTCTCGCCGACGATGCCGTAGCGGTCGCCCGGGCCGATGATCCAGTCCACGTCGTCGAGGATCGTCTTGTCGTCGAAGCGCACGCTCACGTGCTCGAGGTCGACCACCTGCTTGCCCAGGCGCGCCATGGCCATGCGCTTGAGCTCCAGCTCGTCGCGCAAAGGCGGCACGTCGGCGATGAGTTCCTGGGCGGCGGCCACGTGGAACTTCGGCTTCGTCGCACGCGCCCGTGCGCCGCGCGAGAGCCACGCCAGCTCGCGGCGCAGCTCGTTCTGGCGTTTCTGCTCGGCTAGCGCGGCCACGCGATCGCGCTCCACGCGCTGCATGATGTAGGCCGAGAATCCGCCCTCGAACGGCTCCACCCGTTTATCGTGCACCTCCCACATACGCAGGCACACCTCGTCGAGGAACCAACGGTCGTGCGTGACCACCAACAGCGCGCCCGCGCCCTTTTTCCAGCGGGTTTTCAGATGGTCCGCCAGCCACGTGATAGCGCGCACATCCAGATGGTTCGTGGGCTCGTCCAGCGCCAGCACGTCCCAGTCGCCGATGAGCAGCCGCACGAGGTCCACTCGACGGCGCTGCCCGCCCGACAGCGTTCCCACCTGCGCGTCCCAAGGGATATCGCCGGCCAACCCGGCAATGATGTCGCGGATGCGCGCGTCGCCGGCCCACTCGTATTCAGGCAGATCGCCCACCACGGCTTGCCCCACCGTGGCAGCGGGATCGAGCGAGTCGGCCTGTCCCAGCACGCCCACGCGCACGGCGCCGTTGCGCAGCACGCGGCCTTCGTCTGGCTCCAGCGTGCCTGCCAACAGGTTCAGCAGCGTCGACTTGCCGTCGCCGTTGCGCCCGACGATGCCCACCCGGTCGCCCTCGTCAACGCCCAGCGACACCTCGGAGAACACCTCTTTCGTGGGGAAATCGACCCGCACCTTTTCGCATCCAAGCAGAAACGCCATCGCCCGCCATCCTTCTTCACGTAGTTCGGAAGGCCGATTATAGCGCATGGCGGGAAAGCGAGCCGCCGATCCACGAGAAGGCCGCCCTCATCTTGCGCCTCATGCCCATACGAAACCTCGTCTCGAATCCCGACCCCAAGCAGGAAGACCGACTCGCAACGCCCCGCCAGCTAGCGATTGCGTTACAATGGGGTCAAGCCCTGATCATCATGCAAAAGGAGGCGCCGCGTGGAACTCCTTGAATTCTCGCTGCTCATGCTGGCCGCCGTGCTGCTCTCATCCGTCATCGACCAGCTGGTTCCCAAAGTGTCATCGCCCCTCATCCAGATAGGGCTGGGCCTGCTCATCGCGCTGGTCATGGGCACGCAGATCAGCATCGCCTTCGATCCCAACCTGTTCCTAGTGCTGTTCATAGCCCCGCTTCTGTACGACGAGGCCAAAAACCTCGACAAGAAGGCGCTGTGGGAGAACAAACGCCCGGTGCTGTCGCTGGCCGTCGGGCTGGTCATCGCCTCGGCCCTGATCATCGGGTTCGCCGTCAACTGGCTGGTTCCATCCATCCCCTTGGCCGCGGCGTTCGCCTTGGGCGCCGCGCTCGGACCCACCGACGCGGTGTCGGTCGCCTCGCTGTCGAAGCAGGTGAAGATCCCCGCACGTTCGCGCAATATCTTGGAAAGCGAATCCATCATCAACGACGCCTCGGGCATCGTGTCGTTCCAATTCGCCATAGCCGCAGCCGTCACCGGTACATTCTCGCTGGTCGGCGCCACGGCGAACTTCTTCTTCGCATTCCTCGGCGGCGTACTCGTGGGCGTAGCGTTGGGGCTCACGGGCAACTTCATCGTGCGCCGCGTGCGCTCGTGGGGCCTCGAGAACACCACGTTCCATGTGCTGTTCGAGGTGTTCGTGCCGTTCATCGTGTACCTGGTGGCCAACGCGCTGGGCACCAGCGGTATCATCGCAGTCGTCGCCGCCGGCATTTTGAACGTCGTATCGCCGCGCGCCATCGGCCCGTCCGTCTCGCGCATGAATATCGTGTCCGCCAGCGTGTGGCGCGTGCTGACGTTCGCCCTCAACGGCATCGTATTCGTGCTTCTGGGTACTCAGCTGCCGCGCGCCATGCAGCGTACCTGGGAAAACGTCACCATCGATAACGACGTTCTCATCGGCTACATCCTGGGCATCACCGTGCTCATGCTGGCCGCCCGCTTCCTTTGGGTGCTTATCATGGAACGCGTCCATCGCCAGCGCAGAGGCCGGATGACGTTGGACGAGCTTCGCTCGACGGCCATCATGACCTTGGCCGGCCCGAAGGGAACCATCACGCTTGCCGTGGCGTTCACTATTCCTTTCTCCATCCCGCAGCGCGAGCTGCTGCTGTTCCTAGCATGCGGCGTCATCGTGGTCACCATGCTGTTGGCCACGTTTGCCGTGCCGCTGATCGCGCCGAAGAAAGATACCGACGACGAGGATTGCTTCGACGAGGAGCAAGCCAATATCGAGATACTCCGATCGGTCATCGAAGAGCTGGCGGCACGTCAAACCGGCGAGAACCGCGCGGCCACGCAAGCGGTCGTCCACGGCTACAACGAGCGCATAGCCCGCCTGAAGAACAGAAGCGAACTGCCCGACGAGTCCATGGCGCCCTTGCGCCTGAAAGCGAACCGGTGGGAACGCGATTTCACGCTCGACCTCCTTGAACGCGAGGAAGTGGATCAGCTGATAGGGTACCGGCACATCAAGCGCCTCTCGCGCACGGAAAATCTGCTGCGCCATCATGCCGACCGCGTGTCGCTGCAAATCGCCTACCTGCGCGTGCGCACGCTCGCTCACGCAGGATGGCATCGTATCGTGGAGGCGCTGCCCGGCGACGATCTCTCCGAGCGCGTGCAGGCCGAGCGCGACCTGCGCCTCCGCAGCAACGAGCACGTCATCGAAAAGTTGCAGGCGGAGCTCGCCTCTCCCACTTCGGAAGAGCCTACCGAGAACCTGAGCAAGCTGCTACTGGAATACCAAAGCCTCGTGCAAACCATTCACAGCGCCGCAAGCCCGTCCATCACCGTGCTGACCAGCACTGCGAACAAAGCCGTGGACATCCAGCGCCAAGGACTGCGGCTTGAGCTGGAAGCCATTCAGGCGCGCTACGAGGAGGGGGCGCTGCCCCGCTCCTCGTACAAACGGCTGCGCGAGAACGTGATGCTCATGCAAATCGATCTGGAGGACAACGTGTAGAACAAGACAAAAGGACGGAGTCAATGTCTCATTTTCAGGGGGACTTCGCCTCGGCTGCCCAGCTTGCGCATGCAACCCGCGCACGTAGCACGCGCCTCGCCTAGAACAGAAGCATCACCGCGACCACGAAAGCAGCCGTCACCACGAAACCGCCTGCGACGATGGCCCACACAGCAGGGCGCGCCCAGTTCAGCGTCCAACCGACGCCGAAACGCTCGGGCAGGAACAGGCTGGCATCGTCGGGGTTGCAGTAGAACACGCCGAACTTCCAATAACGGTCGTCGTCCACATGCAGCCGATCGGATGTCTGCATGTTCTTGAACACGCGCGAACCCGCCTGGCCGTACACGAGGCTGATGGCCATGGCGCCGACGCACAGCACGATAGCCGCGATCATGATGAAGACGGCTGCCTGACCCAGGTCGATCACGTTCATGAACGACAGCGGCATGGCGATCATGGCCACCGCTATCACCACGCCTCCCGCCACCAGATAGATGCTCTGCGCGCGGGCGAACAGGCCGTAGGCCAGCGCCGACGTGGCCGGCGCGCCGGGTTCGGCCCACTTCTTCGAACGAGCGATGGTCCAGTGGGAGAACACGAAACACGCGGCCATGAACCCCTGGATGAGTACCGGCATCCACAGGATGAGCGGGGTTTTCTCAGCCCAATCGTTCACGGTGCCGTCGAAGCCCATATGCATGGGAATCATGTCGGGCATATGCACGTAACCCACCGCGCCCACGGCGAAGGTGATGGCCATGATGGGCAGGTACAACAGGTTCCATTTGAGAGAGATGGCTCGCGGCACGGGCTGCTCGCCCACCACCGCGACAGACTCCTGCGCGTCAGCCGTCCAACCGCGCTTGGCTTTGTATGCGGACATCTTGGCGCGGAACGCCAGCATGAGCGCGTAGCCGCCTGCGGTCACCGCCAGCGACCCGACGATCAGCGCGCCCAGCACGCCGCCTGCGTTGCCCATGGCGGCGCTCGCGAAGCCGATGACCGTGAACACCGCCGTAGCCGACCCGACGATGGCGGCGTAGCGGCGCTTGAGTCCTACGACGTACGGATCGTGCTGCTCGGAGGTGGGAACGGTGACCGTGAACACCTCGCCGCGGCGCATGAGGTACGGGGTGATGGCCATGAACGCGCCGATGACCGGCATGAGCAATGCCGTAACGGCCATTATGACGGTCGGGTCGAACCCTTCCACTACAGCGCACCCCCTTTGAACGCCGGTTCGCACGAGGCGGCGCGCTCGATGTTCTCGCCCTGCGCGTCGCGGCTCGCTTGCGCAGTTCGGGCATCGGATCGTTCGCCCGCCCCGTAGGCGCGCGCGGCCTGGCGCTGCGCGCACTCCAGGAACTCGCCCCACGTGCCGCCGCGCGCCCGGTGCGCCAACGCCAGCTCGAACAGGCCGTCCTCCATCTTCGCCAGCTCGATTTGGGCGCGGTCGGCCCGATCGTCCTCGCACGGGTCGGCGATGTAGGCGCCCGATCGGCCGCGCATCAGCACGTAGCCCTCGTCGCGCAGCACGGCGTACGCCTTGTTCACCGTGTGCAGGTTGATGCCCAAGTCGCTAGCCAGCGCGCGAACGGATGGCAACGCCGTGCCGGGCACCAGCTCGCCCGTGGCGATGGCCGCGATGATCTGGCTGCGTATCTGCAGGTACAGCGGTTCTTCCGACTTCTGATCGATGCGAATAACCATACGCACGCCTTCTCCCTTTCGTTTCCTCGTCGTATTGTAGCGCGCGCAACCGAGAGGCGGCGATCGCGCAGGCGATTATCGTCTCGCACATTCGTCCTCCGCGCCGCCTTGAGCGACTACGCCCTCAGCCCCCGCTTCACCGCGCCGCGGTACGCCGCGACGGAGACCGCGGCCGCCAGAAGCGCCAGCACGAGCGACGCGCCCACGCCTAGCAACGTCGTGACGCCCATGCCGAGGACGCAGAACACCATGCCGATCATGATCACGGCGAACACCGGAACGCCGCGCTTCACCGGCTCGTACACGCTGGTCCAGTCGTACTTCGGGCTGCGCGCGTCAAGCGCCAGTCCCAGACATGCCGCCAGCATGCTGGCCGCAAGCGGCACCGCGAACAGCGCTGCGACAGACAGGGCGTCCAGCGGCAGCGACACCGCCATGAGCACGGCCGACACCGCGAGGCACTGCACGGCGATGGCCAAGTTGACGGCCACCTTCGCTCCCAGCACCGTCGCCGGCGACACGGGAGCCGTCAGCATGAGCCAACGCGCCGAGCCCTCGAGCGAAACCGACGCGGCCGTCGTGGACGAGATAGCGCAGAAGAACGCGAGCGCCCACGGAAGCAGCGCGCCGACGAACGGCGCGTACGCGGGCGGCAGCAAATCGAGCGACAGCATCCCCGTGGCAGAGCCCACCGCCACCGCGACGGCTGCAACCAGCACCAGCACGTAGCCTATGCACGCGTTCATGAAGTAGATGGGCGTGGCGGCCAAAAGCCGCAGCTCCTTCACCATGAGCGCGCGGAAGGGCGTGGACGACTTCGCACCCGCGCCCTTATCGCCGTCGAACGAGAACGTCCCGCGCGGCCTGGACGACATGAGCAGCGAGTTCACCGGCACGAATAGGCGCACGACCAGCGCAAACACTGCCGCCGCAGCCGCGATGTTGACCGCAGCGAAGGCGGCGAACTGCACGAGGTCGCCCTGCACGATGCCTGCAGTCGCCCATGCGGCCGGCGGGAAGATGGCCGCGAGCTGCCCCGTCAGCTGGGCGCCGAGCGCACTCAACGCCGCCAGGTCGTCGGATTGGCCGGACAGCGCGAACGAGCCGAACACCGCCGCCAGCGTGGCGGCCAGCGTCAGCACGATGACCGCGACGTTCGCGTGCTTGAAGCGCGAGGACACCGCAGCGATCAGCACCGCCAGCACGACGGCCGCGGCCAGGGGCAGAAGCGGCGCCAGCACGATGGACAGCGCCATGCACGCGACCCCGACCGCCGACACCCCGGCAGCCGACGCGTACACGGCGAAAGCCGGCACCATCACCAGCACGCCGAACAGCAGGCTCATGGCGTACAGCGATGCGATACGCGACAACACCACCGACGACGTGGGCACGGGAAGCGACATCACCAGGTCGTAGTCCTTGAAGCCGAACAGCACGCCGTTCGTTTTGAGGAACGCCGCAACCGCGCCGGCGATCGCGCCCACCAGCACCGCGACCAGGGGAACGGCTTCGGCCAAGCCGATTTGGACGAGCCCCTGCGCCACGCCCGCCGAGTACGCCGAAGCGAACAGCACCACGGCCGCCACGACCAGCGCCGCAAGCGCCAGCGTGCGCTTCGCCTTCGCGGGGTCGGCGTGCAGCGTCTTGTTGATGCCGAACAGCCCTAGCAGCTGTATCTTCAGCAGCAGAATGAACGGTTTCATGGCAAACCCCCTACGCGTTCCGGTCGATCATGTCGAGGAACACGTCCTCCAGGCTCTCGTCGCCCACCACGTCGGCCGTCGGGCCGCATGCGCGCAGCGTGCCCTGCTTGATGATGGCCACCTTGTTGCACAGCTTCTCCACCACTTCCAGCACGTGGCTGGAGAAGAACACGGCCGAGCCGCCATCGGCCAGCTCGCGCAGCATCTCCTTCACGTGGAAGGACGCCTCGGGGTCGAGACCGACGAACGGCTCGTCCAGCACCAGCAGTGTCGGTTGGTGCACGAGCGCGCCGATGAGCACCAGCTTCTGGCGCATGCCGTGCGAGTACGAGGAGATGAGGTCGCCCAGCGCCGAGGTGAGGCTCAGCCGGTCCGCGTACGCCCGGATGCGGCGTTCACGCACGTCGGCGGGCACCTCGAAGATGTCCGAAAGGTAGTTGAGATACTGAATGCCCGTGAGGAACTCGTAGATGTCGGGGTTGTCGGGCACGTAGGCGGTCATGCGCTTGCAGGCCAGCGCGTCGGTTTTCACCGACTGACCTGCGATGCGGATGTCGCCCTCGTCGAAGCCCGTCACGCCCACGATAGCGCGGATGAGCGTGGTTTTGCCGGCGCCGTTGTGGCCGACGAATCCGAAAATGTCGCCCGGCATGACGTCGAGCGTCACATCGTCCACCGCCCGTTTCGCGCCGAACGCCTTCACCACATGGTTGACCGAAAGCACCGGAGCGGCCTTCTTCTGTTCTGCCGTCATGCGCGTTTCCTTCCCTATCCGCGATCCGTTCGCGGTTGTTGACCTTCCCGCGGTTGTTTGTTATATTTATGCTATAACAGATGGAACAAAGATGCAAGAGCCGTGCTGGGGATCGGATTCAGGAGAGACAAGGGGCGCTAGCATGAAGCGGATTTCTATTTTCTTGGCGATCACGTTCATATTGACCTGGGCGTACGAGTTCGGGGTGGTGTATCCGATATCGTCGGGAGCGCTCGTGGGCGTTCCTCCGGTCGCCGCGCAGTTCGCCACCGGCGCCGCCATGTTCTTCCCCGCCCTGGGCGTGCTCATCACGCGCCTCGTCACGCGCGAGGGATTCAAGAACAGCCTCATCAAGCCGCGCGGGTTCAAGAAATCCCTGCCGTGGTTCGTCGTCGCCTGGTTCGGTCCCGCCCTGCTGGCCGCCATCGGCGCGGCGGTGTACTTTCTGGCGTTCCCGCAGGATTTCGACCCCAGCATGTCGACCATCGTCGCCACGCAACAGCAGGCCGCAGCGGCGGCGGGCGCGGGCGACGTCTCCGCCGACCAAGTGCGCGCCATGCTGCTGGCCCAGCTGCCTTTCGCCGTGTTCCTGGGCCCCGCGCTCAACATCTTCACGACGTTCGGGGGTTATAGGCAAGAAAGTGTGTCCAGAGCCTAATCGTAATCCATGCGATAAGGGCCGCTTGCATGCAGGTCATTCCATTGCACAGCAGTGCCCCAGCGCCCCACCGCTTCATCTTTTTCGCTAGCTTCGGCAGCTGCTCGATAAAACTCAGCAATCAGGACGTCCGTCGGCATTTCCTTCAGGATCTCTTTCGGGCTTGCACGGGCTTCAAGGTCCATATAGCACCACCAGAACGCCGCCTTGACGCGCCTCGTCAGCCTCAATCCCCGATGCTCTCGCAGCATGTGGCGGATCTGGGCGTTCACGCCGCCTTCGATCCTGTTCGTAGTCGCCGGAACAGGTCCTCCCTCGAGCAAGCCTTCGTCGAGATAGGTGAATAGGGTACCGGCCCTACAAAGCTTCAGAAGCCCGCCGCGCGCAGTGCGCAGCCTCTCGTGCTTGTAGCGGATCCGCCCGTCAACCACCTCTTTTTCCTTTAGGAATCCTTCCCATGCCGTGCACCAATTAGAGAAGCCCGCAAGCCACTCCGCAGCTTCGTTGAGGCTACCTATGCGCATGAGCTTCTTGGCGATGCCATAGAGCTCAACGCCCGCCTGGAGCCGCGGCCTGGTCGTGGTCTGGCGCTTCACCTGACAGAACGCATGGAAGACGCAGCGCTGCACGCGTGTGTTCGGCCACACGGCGCGTCTCGCCTTCTCGAACCCCTTTCCGCCATCGGTAATCACGACGTCGGGAGGGGCTATGCGCGCCATGAGCGCCGCCCACGCCTGCGCGTTCTCGCTTCTCGCTAGATGCCAGCCGATCACGTGCTTCTCGGTGCAGGCGATCATAATCACGACGTCGCGCCCCAGCCAAAGGCCATCCACCTCCACCACGTGGTGGACCTCGTCACAGACAGGAGCCACGGGCCACAGGTCCCAGAACTTATTCGTGAGATGCCGGAAGGTGCGTCCGGGCATGCCGAACTCGCCTTGGGTCTTTTTCGAGAGCAGCCACCTCAGGAACAGCTCTAGCAGTTTAGGCTCGTTGTCGTAACGTTGCGTGGTGGATGCGCCGCATGCCTTGCAGCGCCAACGAGTCGCCCCCGACGAGGTCTTCCCGTTGCGTTTCGTGTCGCCCCCGCACGCAGGGCACAGTATCTTCTTCATCCCGTGATTGAACCACGGAATTTAAGAGGGCGGTTTACGGCCTCTGACCTGCGGTGTCAAGTCGAAAGCGGACACACATTCTTGCCAGGCACTTAAACCTGCCTCCGAAATTTAAACGATGGTTTATCGAGGGTTTGACCTGCCCTTACACCCCTAAAACGGACACACTTTCTTGCCTATAACCCACGTTCGGCGAGGAGTGGGGCTGGCGCGGCTACCTGGTGCCGAAGACGGCTGCGCGCCTGCGCATCGTGCCGACGCTGCTGGTCACGGGCGTGATCTGGGGTTTGTGGCACGCGCCGCTCACCATCATCGGGCACAACTACGGCGTGGGGTATCCCGGCTGGCCATTCGCCGGCATCGCTGCCATGTGCGTGTTCTGCACGGCGCTTGGAATCTTCCTCACCTACGTCACTGTGCGCACGGGCAGCTGCTTGGCGGCGGCTGTCGGCCACGGTGCGATCAACGCGTTCGTCAGCGCGGGTATCATGTTCTCGCTCACGGGCGGCAACCCCTTCGTGGGACCCATGCCCGTGGGCATCGTCGGCGGCAGCGCGTTCATCGTGGTCGCGGCCCTCATGCTGTGGGATATGCACCGCCGCGAGAAAGCCGGCACCCTCGCTATGCCGCAGGCGGGCCTGCCCGACGACATGACGAAAGCCGACCTCGCCCGCACGGCAAGCTAGCATACGCGCCTACCGCTTGATCACCGGGCAGACGACGGCGCTGACGGCGGGCAGCGCCGCGCACAGGTAGAGGGCGGACAGCGCCGAGGCCGATGCGTCGACGAGCGCGCCCGCCAACCCGTCACCCCAAGAAAGCGAACCGGAACCCAAACCCCCTTGCTCAGCATCGAACGGGATAACAAGAACGGATGTTTCACGTGAAACATCCCGCCGCACTTGGTGCGGTCGCCGCGCACCAAGAAGAAGTGAGGGCGGGGTCGAGCTCGCGCTTTGCTCTTCGAACGCTACGGCCGGCGCCCTCCTCCCCTGCGCCTGCGCGGGATCCGCGGACGCAAAGGGCGTCGGCGCAGTACGCACCCATTCATCTGCGCAAGCACAGCCTCGCATCATTTCGCGTCGCGAGGCTCGAACCGATTTCAAGGACCCCTCTGCAACTTTTTCGACTTCGTGGCAGGCTTCAGGGTCGAAAACGATCTTCCGGATGATCGATCGACTGCAACCAATCGAGAAGCTCTTGGAAAACCCCTGGTCGGCGCTTTCGGCGGCTTCCTCAACCTGCCACGAAGTCGAAAAAGTTGCAGAGAAGCTCGATTTTTCTACTCGAGCTGCACGAGCGGGAGGCTGGCAGAAGGACCCCTGCCATCCGAGTACGCTTCACATGAAACACCCCGCCGTCGTTGCAGGCGGCACGCGGCGTAGGAGGGACGCCCCGAAACGGAACGCCCCTCCTCAAGATCGCCGCGCTATACGGTGATCTTGCCCTTGCCCGTACGCTCGACCTCGCACAAGCCGGATCGGAAGGGAGGGAATCCGGTGATGGGGTCGAAGTCGCGCGTGGTCAGCAAGTTGATATCGGCCTGGTGCCAACCGTGGAAGACGTCCACGACACCGGGCAGCACGAGGTTCGTGATCTCGGCTTTCATCGTCACTTCACCGAACTGGTTGAACACGCGCACCTGCGCGCCGTCCGTGATGCCGCGCGCCTCGGCGTCGTCGGGGTGCAGGCGCACCACCGGGTCGGGCATGAACTGGTTGAGCCACGGCAGATCGCGCAGCTTCGAGTGGGTGTAGTACGGCACGCGCGAGCCGCTGTTCAGCACCAGCGAGTAGTCCTTCGCCTCGTCGGGCGTGCTCACCGGGCTATGCACCGGCTCCTCGTACACCGGCAGCCCCTCGAAGCCGTACTGCTTCAGAATCTCGCTCACCAGCTCGATCTTGCCCGTCGGCGTGTTGAAGCCGGGCTGGCCGTCCTTGCGCAGGCCGCCGGTCTCGTACTTCTTCTCGTCCTTCGAGCCGCCCGGCACCTCGTAACCCTCGGGATGCTCCCGCAGCAGCTCCAGCGAGATGTCGATGCCCGCACCCCGGTACATATCGTCGAGCGCCGCCTCCACGCTGCCGCCGTAGCACTCCTCCTCGAAGCCCAGCGCGCAGCCGATCTCCAGGATGATCTGCCAATCCTCGCGGCACTGGCCCATCGGCTTCACCACCGGGTCGCGATGGAAGATCTTGCGGCCGAAGATGGCTGGCGGGGCCATGCGCTCGTAGCACATGGCGGCCGGCAGCAGCATGTCCACCAGGTCGTGCGTCCAAGGACGCATATAGTAGTCGATGGCCACGGTGAACTCCATGTCCTTAATGGCCCTCTGGTACTCAGGCGTCTGCGGCCACATCATGGAGTTCACGCCCAGCAGCACGCCGGCGCGGATCTTGCCGTCGGCCACCAGCTCGGGCAGGTGCGCGGTCTGGATCATCTTGAAATAGTGCGCCCACACCGGGAAGTCATCCTTGTCGTAGCGGATATCCTGCAGGCCCTTCTCGGCGTACATGTCCTCGAGTCGAAACGCCGCAGTGGACGCCGAGTAATCGAACGGCAGCCCCGGCCCCATGGCCAGGCCGCCCGCCACGTCCAAATCGCCCGTCAGCGCGATGATCGAGTACACCGCGCGCTGGAAGTTGCCCACGTTGGTGGCGTGGCACGCGCCGGCCGAGCTGGACACCAGCGTCGCGGGCGCGTTCTCGCAGATGATGCGCACGGCCTCCTCGAGCTTCGCAGCGGGAACCCAGGTGATCTCCTCCACGCGCTCGGGCGTGAACTCCTGCACGTAACCGGACAGCTCGTCGAAGCCGTGCGTCCACTTCTCCACGAAGTCCTTGTCGTACAGACCGTCGCGCAGCATGACGTGGATGAACCCGAGCGCAAGCGCGCCGTCGGTGCCGGGGCGCAGCTGCAGATGCACGTCGGCCAAGCCGGTCACCGTGGGCGTGATGCGCGGGTCGACGACGACGAACTTGCAGCCGCGCTCCTTCTGCTTCATCATGTCGCCGAAACGGTAGGGCTGCGACCATGCCGGGTTGAGCGACCACACCAGGCAGCTGGCCGTGGCGTCGGTAGGATCGGAACCCATGGTCAGCTGGCCGGTCACCAGCTGCGAGCAGATCCACGTGGCCGCCGCGCAGGTGGAGCTTTCTGTGCCGTACGTGGGCGAGCCGAACAGCGTGGCCAGGCGCTGCATAGCGCCGCGCGGCTCCTTCGGGTCGCCGCAGTAGAACAGCACCGCTTCGGGACCGCTCTCTTCTTTGATGCGGTTGAGCTCGCTGGCGATGCGCGCGTACGCGTCGTCCCAGGAGATGGGCTCCCATTCGGGCGCACCCGTGCCCTTCGGGTTCGTGCGCACCATGGGATACGTGATGCGATGCGGATCGTACAACTCCTGCAAGCTGGAAATGCCCTTCGCGCAAATGGGGTCGGCCGGGTACTTGTCGCGCGCCTCCACGCGCACCACCTTGCCGTCCTTCACCGACGCGGCGATGCCGCACTTCGGCACGTGGTTGCACATGTCGCAATAGGTGTTCTTCACCTCGATGGGCGCCTCTTCCGCAACGGCCCCTTCGGGATGCACGATCTCGTACGCCCCACCGGCCAGCGCGGCACCCGCAACGGCCGCCGTCCCCTTGAGGAACGTGCGGCGCGAAACATTGATATACTCGCTCATAGTATCCCCCTACCTTCCCTTCTTCGACGAGGCCAGCGCGTTGGACGGCAGCACGTCAAGCGGCATGCCATCGACCGGGCGGTAGTAGAACGAAGTCTCGTCCACGCGCAGCACCGCCTCGTCGCCGGCGATGAACTTCGACACCGGGCTCTCCGGGTCGTCCAGGTCGCCGAAGTAGCGCGCGCGGCCCGGGCAGTTCACCACGCATGCCGGCTGCTTGCCCTCGGCCAGCCGGGCCTCGCAGAAGATGCACTTCTCGGCCACCAGCTCGCGCTGCACGCCGTAGGACTCGTAGGGCGCGGGCACGTCGGCGCCGAACATGTTCTCGCTCGTGCGGTTGAGCTTGCGCGCGCCGTACGGGCACGCCGCCAGGCACAGCCCGCACGCGATGCACTTCTCGTAGTCGATGACGGTGATGCCGTCGTCGCGCCGCACGCTGGCTCCCGTGGGGCAGGCGTCCACACACGCGGGCTTCTCGCACTGCACGCACGCGTTCGGCACGTACGCCCGACCGCTCTCCCCTGCCTGCGTGCCCCATTCGTACACGTCCAGGTTGTTCCACGACACCCCCGGCCGCTGGTTGTTCTGCATCTGGCACGCCACCACGCATGCGCCGCATCCTGCGCATCGGCGCAGGTCGATGGCCATTCCGTACCTTGTCATCCCCTCGTCCTTTCTCCCTGGCGCGGCCGTTTCGGCTCGCACATCTCCTGGTGCGAACTCTACGCGGGACCGAGGGCCTCTTCCAGAAGCGCCCGCAACAACCGATTTCCGTATTTCGCCCTCCCGCGCGGCTGGCAGCGGCATCATCGGTTTCTGGCGTACGCCAGGTTTAAGCACGTCAAAGGGACGGGCGACTTGACACACCTCAACCTTGTCGGTGACGAGCGGCATGTGTGTCAAATCGCCCGTCCCTTTGACACACGACACACGCTCTTCGGCGTTGGCGGCAAACCCCCACAAGTGATAGTATTGTCCTGGGGATTCACCATGCAGCGCGGCTGGCCGAGCCGCAGGGAGAGGGAACCATGGCAACCGAGCAAGAGTATCGATCCATCCTGATACCGAACCAGCCGTTCCGCCGGCTGAAGATCGCCGACTACATTTCGCAGGGGAAGAAGAAAAAGCTCTTCAAGGGCGAGTACATCCGCACGAGCGCCAAGACCATCGACGACTTGTACTATTACTACATCGACGAAGGCCAGATCGTGGCCACGTTCGAGCAGGAATCGGGCGAGGTGGCGCCGCTGTACTGGCGCAACGCGGGCAACGCCTTCTCCGCCGAGTACAACGACTACGCGTCCATCGGCCGCTACAAAGCGCGCTTCATCGCCGCGCAGAACACCGTGCTGTTCGCGTTCACGCAGCGCCAGCTCTACGAGCTGAGCCAGGACGACCCCGAGCTGTTCTACGAGTTCATCAACGTGTGCCACATGTCGTTCGCGCAGATGGGACACCGCATCAGCAACACGGGCTACCAATCGTCGACGAAGCGCATGATCATGTGGCTGCAGAAGCTGTGCGCCACGCAGGAATGCGACGAGCACGGCGTGTACGACATCGAGTGCAAGCTGACGCTGCAACAGCTGTCCGAGCTGCTGTCCATCCACATTACCACCTGCACGAAGATCGTGGCGGCGCTGGAGAACGAGGGCGTCATCGAGCGCACGCGCACGCGCATCCGCATCTTCGATGCCCAGCGCCTCGCCCAATACGGCCTCGAGGACACCCCGCTGGCGTACTGATCGCTCCTATGGCGCGAAGTCGCGCTTGCGATCTGAAGGAGCGCGTTCCGCGCCGATTCGTGACGGACGCGGCGCGCGAACGACATGGCGAAAGACGCTCACCTTCCCCAGCCTTATGCAAAGCGAGACAACGCATCATCGCCCGTAAAACACGGTTTTCGCACCTGAGACGTGTTTTTCGGGCGATGATGGGCCGCGCACGGCTCCGCTCGCTGCGATCGCGCATGTTTCGCAGCTAGCGTACCTTCGCCACGATGAAGCCCAGGGTGGCCACGGCCATGACGGCGGAGAAGCCGAAGGCCAGCTGGTAGGCCAGCGCGGGGTTCGCGAGCCCCGCCGCAGACGCGCCTGCCACCGCGATGAGGAACACCATGACCGACGTGCCCAGCGACGCGCACGCTTGGCGGGCCGAGATGCAGAACGACGAGCCGTCGGCCACGATAGGCCGCGGCAGCTGCGCGAGGCTCCACGACGTGAGCGGCCCCACCAGCCCCGACACGCCCACCGCACGCACGGCCTGGCACAACGTGGTCACATACAACGGCGTGTCCGCATCGAGAAACGACATGAGCACCGCGCCGGTCGCCAGAAACGCGCCCGACACGAGCGCGACGGGACGCACCCCCACTTTGTCGGTGAGCACGCCCGCCAGCGGGTTCAGCACGAGCGCGGCCACGGTGCCGGGCAGCAGCACAACCCCGGCTTCGAGCGCGGTTCCGCCGCACAGCCCTTCCACGTACAGCGGCACGATCAGCGTCACGCCCATGAAGGAGGCGTTCAGCAGGTTCTGCGCAATGAAGCCCGCGCGATACTGGCGCGATGAGAAGATATCCATGCTGATCAGCGGGTCGTCCACCCGCTTCTGCCGCCGCACGAACAGCACGAGGAACAGCGCGCCCAGCACAAGCGGAGCCCAGATGAACGGGCTTTCGAACGAGAAGCTGCTCGCGTTCGAGAACGCCAGCAGCAGCCCGCCGAACCCGAGCGTCGACTGCGCGAGCGACACCACGTCGAGGCGCGCGCTCTTGTCGGGAGCCGCCGAGGGTTTGATGGCGACGGCCGCCGCAGCGGCAAGCGCCAACATGATGACCACGAGCAGCACGAAGAAGCTGCGCCATCCCAGCGAGAAGCTCATCGCCCCGCCGATGGTGGGACCGATGTTCGGCGCGAAGCCCATCGCGATGCCTGCCACGCCCATGGCCGTGGCCTGACGACCGCGCGGGAAGCGCGTCATGGCGATGGTCTGCATGAGGGGCATGAGCATGCCCGTGGAGATAGCCTGGAACACGCGGCCCGCCAGCAGCACGCCGAAGTTGGGAGCGAACAGGTCGGCCAGCGCCCCCACCAGGAAGAACGCAAGCGCGATGAACACGTGCTGGCGCACCGAGAAGCGTCGCGAGAGGAACGTGGCCACCGGAACGGTGATGCCCAGCACCAGCATGTAGCTGGTAGTCAGCCATTGTCCCAAGTCCACCGTCAGGCCGAACTGCAGCATGATGTCGCCCAGCATGGCGTTGACCGCAGTCTGCGAGAGGTTCCCCGACGCCGACGCCAGCACGACGATGGCGAACAGCGCGTACACGCCCATCCGCTCGCTCTTCACTCGTTTCATGCCCGCATGTCGCCTACCCTCCGTTTCCCACCAGCGCATTCCAGTATATCCCAAATATGCGCGAACGCAGGAGGAGCCTCTCGCGCTTCGCGATGCAAAATCGCTAAAGCGCACGAGGCTCCTCCTTGGACGGGTCGCTTGAAAGACATGCGTGCGGCCATCGGATCATCTTAGCGAACAACCCGAAAGCAATCGACTCCGGAAACGCCTATCGCTACGAACGAGCGAGTGCGCTTCTAGCCGATATCCTCCCGAACGCACCGCACTCCCCCACGTTTCCACCTCCTTGGTACAGATGGCCCCAAATCGAGCCGAACTCACCGGCAGAATACAATCCCGGAATAGCCTGCCCGAACGGGTCGAGAATCTCGCCCTTTTCGTTGCGAACCGGACCGCCATCGGTATTGAGCAGTGCAGGGACGCAAAGCATCGCGTAGTAAGGAGGCTGGTTCAAACCGGTGAGCGTGTCAGAAGGACGGTAGAAAGCGAGATCCTCTCCCTTGTCCACAAACTCGTTCCATTGCTTGACCGTTTTCAGCAGCTCGTCTTCGGGAACTTCGATAACCTTGGCAAGCTCCTCGAGAGTGTCCGCTGAAACCGCCCATCCGTCACCGACGGGATCGGTCGAAGTCTCTTCCGGACACGCACCCGCGTCAAGACCCGCCTGATCGAATACGAACCAACCCTTTTCCGGCAAGGGAAGGTGCGCCATATCTCCACCGAACTGCGTGATGCCGTGTCGGTAGCCGACGTTGCGAGTTATGTCGGTATCGGGCAGCGCATATTTTTTGAAATTGCTGCATGCGTCGAAGTCCTGGTAGAACCTTCGTCCGTTCACGCCGACGGTGATGCCGTGCTGCTTCACCGTAAACGAGTACAACGTCGAAACGAACCGGGTGTTCTCTATGTTGCGCAAAGAGAGCCAGTATTGGGCGCCTCCGTGCATATGCCAGAAGTCGGCACCCGCTTTCATGCAGATACGATGCCCGTCGCCAGTGTTCGCCTTGCCTGCATACGGATAGCCTTTGACGCCCGTATAGTCGCGAAGCATATCCGGGTCGCTTTCGAAGCCCCCCGTGCACATGATGACGCCTCGCTTCGCACGGTACGATTTGCCGCCCGCCACAACGCCCGTCACTTCGCCCGTTGAGGCATCGCGAACAAGCGACTCCAAAGGCGTGGAAGCCTTGTACTCTATCGTGTCGTTGCGCTTCTTCATTTCGGAAAACAAGAACTCATGGATATGATGGGGCTGATCGCCCTCCGTTTTGAAGAGAAGGAAGCCCACCGTGTTGTCGTCGGGGTACTCGGCGTATTCGTTCGTCTCCTCCCCCGATGGGTCGGGTTCGTAGATGTTCAGCCACTCTTCCTTAGCCCCCAAACCCAAAATCCAGTTCAGGTTTTCCTTCGATTCTTCCACGAACGCCCTGATGGTTGCTTCCGGAGTGCTTTCCCCTATAAGGTGTCCCAAGTAGTTCATCGGGCCGTCGGTTTCGTCGAAATACAGCTGCCAACCCGCGCAGAACGGGCTGTTCCCGTTCGGAAGCGAGTCCTTTTCCACGACAAGACAGGAAGCCCCGTCACCCTCGTCCGCCACCGTTATCGCAGCAGTAAGCCCCGCAATGCCGGCACCCGCCACTATGACGTCGTACTCTCCGTCCCATTTCTCATTGGAAGAAGCCGAATCGGCTTCCCCGCTGGCGCACCCCGCAAGACCGAAAGCGGTAGCCCCGGCCAAAGCCAGACCTGCCCCCTTCAAGAAATTGCGGCGCGTTGTCTTGGTTCCCTGCTGATTCTCATTCGTCATCGCGCATTCCCCCTCCATATCTCATCCCTTTCTGCATCGATCGCTAGCCTGCCGAAGCCAGCGCCTCGACAGACGGCAAGGCTCGCTTCCGCAACCTGCCGCTTCCACTTTTACCCTTCCTCCCGAGCCCGTTCATCCGACAAACTGTCCGAACGAGGTTGAAACGTATCCCCGAACCGGATGATTTTCGTCCCGGACGCACTATGCGAGGCAATATCGCTATCTGCGCGCTTACCGCGAGAACCTCGATGTTTTATAGTGGATCGAACCAGAAACTGCACCGTCTCGAACCAGGCACGACCAAGAAGAGCGGCACGCGTTTTCGCGCGCTAGCGTAAGGCCTGAATCGGACGCGACGCGATAAACGGTCAACGGTTGGTCGTTCGAATGAAATCAGGCTTCCAAATCTCTCTGGAATGCAGAAAGGCACCCATGAAGAACGTCATGCCCTATTCGCTCGATGACGAAGCTGTTCGTTCGGATGCAGCCGTCTCCGTCATATCTTCGATCGGATTGACTGCCGTGATAGTATGGGCCGACCTCTTGGGGCACGGATTCGGATTCGCACCGTCTTCGTCGATTATTCAACAGCTGGGAAATGCCCGTCTTTTCTTTCTCGCAGGATTCACCCTCTGTGCCATAGGATCCGTGCTTTTAGCGAGAGCTCCACAAAGAAAAACGCAGGTGCTGACAAAGGTGGCTCCGACAGCCGCTTTCCTTGGAACAGGACTATACGGCTTCGCCTACCTGCAAACGGCGCTGCCGTCGGAGATCATCGCGCTTCTGGGACTCGTCTGCTGCGGCGCCGGATACTACGCGACGACTTTGCTCATATATTGCGAACTCGCAAAAACGAAACGCCTCGTCATGGCAATAGGAGCCTTATCAGCGAGCTTGATTCTCAAAACGATCGTCGGCTCGGAGTTAAGCACGGCTCTGACCTCGTCGGCACAAGTGGTTTTGGCTTCGATTCTGCCTTGGGTCTCCTTCGTGTGCCTGGAGGCGCTCAAGCGCTTCGGCACATCACGCTATCTCGAAGCATACCGCTCTCGCCCACTTTTGACGAAAAGAGGTATGTACGACCTCGTGTTTCTGCTAGTAGCCGTATCGTTGATACTGGCGGCTCTGAGAGGCACCAGCCATCTTGGACTCTGGGGAAGCAACCATTTGGGATCGCCCGTCTCAACTCCGGCAGGCTACCTCACAGTCGCCCTCGCTTTGACTGCTTGCGCATACCTCACCCTGCTTCGCAACAGCAATAATCAGATGCTTGTTCGATACCAGCCTGCGTTCCTTGTCCTAGCCGGAGGCTTTCTCATCTACGTTCTTCAGAATGAGTACGTTTTCGCACGGATCGCAGATCCCGTGTTCGACTGGCTCTACCTGACCGTAGAGTTGTTCGGGCACCTGCTCTCGGGAACCATGATCATCACCGCCATCCGCTCGACATCGGCGCCGGCCTGGTTGTTCCAAGGAATAAGCGATTCAGCTTTCGGCTTAGTCGCTGTACCATGGCTGTTCCTCGTTCAGGAAGCTCATGTCGATATCAGAATCCTGATGGCCGTAGCCATCTTCCTCGTGATGGTAGTCGCCATACGTCCCATGAGCACGCGCCCCATGGAAATCGAGCGCTCGTTCTCTTTGTCATCTTGCGAAGGCGTAGCGGAGCTTCAAGGCGATCGTTCGACAAGCGCAAGCGAGCCAACAGAGCGCAACGAAGCCTCGATAGAGCAACGCGTCAGCGAAACCCTGACGAAATACCATCTGGAAATCGCGAAGCGGCACAATCTTTCCTCCCGCGAAAGCGAGGTATTCCTCCTTTTGGCTCAAGGCAGAAGCCGTCCTTATATTTGCGAGGTATTCTGCTTGTCCGATGGCACCGTCAAAACGCATATCACGCATATCTACCGCAAATTCGATGTCCACAATCGACAAGCTTTCATCGACCAAGTTCAGAAAGAGATCGCGGAGCTCGACATGCGCAATGGACACCAAAGCGCATAGCGCCAAAACTCAAACAAGCAGCAGGCACGGGCGCCAAACGCTGTCCCCAAATTGGCAGCCATGGCAAAGTCAGCCCGAGCGAACTCGTTTCAGGTTCCACGCGACCTGGCCTTACGTCGTGCATCCGCCCGGGCATTCGACCCAACCCGTCCGAAACCGCCTCCAAAATTGCCACAGCTTGCCATTTGGGGACAGCCAACGAGGGCGTCCTCCCACGCAATTACGCCGCTGCTTTGGCGCGCGCCGACATCTTAGCCACCTTGCATGATAATACCAGTTCAGCTATATTTAGTATTGCTAGGCTACAGAGAAGGGGAGCGCGCATGGCGGAAAACGAGACCGACCGAAACGAACCATGCGAGCCCGACATCGACGAGGTAGCCGTCGCGCCCGCCTACCGCATGAGCCGCGGACGCGTTGCGCTGCTGGCTGTGCTGGCCATCCTGCCGGTTGTGCTGACCGCGCTCGCCCAGCCGTTTCTGCCGGATAGCGTCCCCCTGCACTACGGAGCAAGCGGCCCGGATCGATGGGGATCGAAAGGCGAGCTGTTCGTTGCCGCCGGCATCATCACCGTCATCGCGTTCGTCCTCGTGGCGGTATACGCCGTGGTCGAACATCAACGAGAAACGGGGCGGGAGGACTGGCTCGTCGTAGACGGCCCCGTCACCAGCATGTTTCCCGTCTTCTCCATCTGCCTTGCGATCATTGATTGCCTCGACGCCGCCTACGTCTTCGCCGCCTTCCAGCTGGGAGGCTTCTCGATGCCAGAGAACATGGGCTCGCTCATCGGAGGGATCGTCTGCCTCGTCGTGGCGCTCTCCCTACTCACGCCAGCCTTGTACATGCTGATCACGGGCAAGGGCCTCTCGCTCGTGAACTTCCATCCCGGAACGAGCGACCTCGAGAAACGCACCGGAGCCGACAAACAGCAGGCGCGCGCCATCGGCGGTTTGCTGCTATTCCTCACCGTCATCGTCCTCGTGGAATTACTCGTAACGGTGAAATGAAAACGCACCCGCCACTTTCGACGGGTGCGCGCTAGTTGAACGCTTGCTGGGTCTTCTCCAACCCTACCTGCACCAGGGACAACGCTGCCTGTGCGCCGCGGTCGGTGGCTTGGACGAAGTCGTCGGCCGCGTCCTTCTTCGGCTTCGACAGCACCCAGTCCACCACGGGCATGCGTCCCGGCGGGCGCCCGATGCCCACGCGCACGCGATGCCAGTCGCGCGTGCCCAGCTTGTCGCAGATGGCACGCAGGCCGTTGTGCCCCGCGTGCCCGCCGCCGAACTTCACGCGCACGGTACCGGGGTCGATGTCCAGCTCGTCATGCACGACGATCAGGTGCTCGGCATCCACGCCGTACGCGTTCATCAGCTGCTTCACCGGGCCGCCCGACGTGTTCATGTAGCTTTGCGGCTTGGCCAGCACCAGGTCGTGGTCGCGATACGCGCCCTTCGCGGTCAGCGCGCCACACTCCGTCTTCCAGTAGCGCGCGCCCACCTCCTCGGCGATCAGGTCCACGGCGTCGAACCCGGCGTTGTGCCGCGTATGCTCGTACTCCTCGCCCGGATTTCCCAGGCCAACGATCAAAAACATCGGACCCCTACTCGAACAGCGAGGCGACGGAGCCGTTGTTGTAGACGTTGCTGATGGTCTTCGCGAACAGCGGGCCCACGGACAGCACCTTCACCTTGCCGGTCTGGCGCTCCAGCGGCACGGGCACAGCGTTCGTCACCACCACTTCCTCGATGGACGAGTTCGCAATGCGCTCGTACGCCGGGCCGCTAAACAGGCCGTGCGTCGCGCACGCGTACACTTTCTCGGCGCCTTTCGCCTTCAGCGTGGTGGCGGCGGCAACCAGCGAGCCGGCCGTGTCGATCATGTCGTCGTTCAGGATGCACACCTTGCCGTGCACGTCGCCGATGAGCGCCGTGATCTCGGCCTGGTTGTGCTTCGGACGATCCTTGTGCATGATGGCGATGTCGCAATCCAGCATGGTGGAGAACTTCTTCGCGGCCTTCGCGCGGCCCACGTCGGGCGACACGACGCACAGCTTGTCCTTGTCCAGCCCCATGCTCTGGAAGTAGTCGACGAAGATGGGCATGGCCGTCATATGGTTCACCGGCAGGTCGAAGAAGCCCTGGATGGCATCCTGGTGCAGGTCGATGGTGATGACGTTGTCCACGCCCGACGCGGCCATGAGATCGGCCACGAGCTTGGCGGTGATAGGCTCGCGCGGGGCGGCCTTGCGATCCTGGCGCGCGTAGCCGTAATGAGCCACCACCGCCGACACCGAGCGGGCCGAAGCGCGCTTGGCGGCGTCCACCATGATGAGCAACTCCATGAGCGCGTCGTTCACGTCGTAGCCCGCGCCGCTGCACACCGACTGGACGAGGAACACGTCCGCACCGCGCACGCTTTCCTGGTAGCGCGCGTAGATCTCGCCGTTGGCGAACTTCTCAAGCTTGACGTTGCCGAGCGACACGTTCAGATCCTTCGCGATCTCCTCGGCAAGCTCGGGGTTGACCGACCCCGAGAACAAGGCCATGCTCTTCTGCACTTCCGTCATGTGCGCGCTCCTTCGCTTCACCCTCAGGGCCGCCGCACCGCGCAGCCGTCGCCCCCTGTCTCATCGGCACTATTGTATCCGCACGCGTCGCGCACGCACAGGGTGAACTTCGGCATCTTCGCAGATTGACCGCAAGGTCTGACAAGAGGCAAGCGCCCAACTCCGGACGGAGAACGCTCAGCGCACGATCTTCCCGTCTTCGATGAGGCTTTGCAGCTCCTGCTTGGAATGCACGCCCGCCTTCGCATAGACGTTGCGGATGTGGCTTTTCGCCGTGTTGAACGAGATGCCCAGCTCGCCTGCGATGTACTCGATGGTGTAGCCCTTCCCCAGCAGGAACAGCACGTCGCGCTCGCGCAGCGACAGGCCCGCCTGCTCGGCCAGCGCGTTGCAGCTTTTCGTCCAGGCGCCCTCGCGCGGCGCGCGGTCGCCGTCGCTGGCGCCCCCAGCGCTCTCCGGCCCCCTGCCGTTAGGGAAGAAATCGCCCGTTCCCTGGTCGGTCTGGGCGTTGCGAGTCTTCCTGAGCGCCATGCCGATGGTGCGCTCGTTGAGGATGACCATCGACACCACCAGCAGCACGAACACCATGCCCATGGCAAGCGCCACCATGTTGCTGGGGTTCTCCACCAGCACGGGCGCCAGCGACGCCCCGGCGAACCAGCCCACGGTGGTGCCCGCCGCCGACGCGCCGCGGCCCCACCCGAACACGCGCACGTACGACAGGTCGGTGCGGTTCGCCACGTTGGCCAGCAGGCACCACACCATGAGGATGAACAGGTTGTACGCGATGCTCACAAGCTCGCCCTGGATGACGCCCAGGCCGCCGAACAACGGCACCACGAGGTTGCCCAAACACGTGAGGATGATGATGGGATAGTACAGCTGGCTGATGTCGAACTCGCGCACCAGCAGCCCCACCAGCACGAACAGCAGCACGGCCGCGCACGCCGTGGCAAACACGATGATCACGCCCTGGTCCGTGGCCGCCGACAGCGGCTGCTGCAGCGCCATGAACCCCTTGATCACGCCCGCGATCACCGAGAACACCGACACCGCCACCACGAGGCGGATGAAGTAGCCGCGCGGAAGCTCGCGCACGGGAACGACGTCCTCCGCCGGCTCGCTCGGCGCGCGCACCGCGGCCATGGTGAACACCACCGCCAGAAGCGGCAAGCTGGCCGCCATCAGCAGCCCCACCGGCTGGGGCAGCCCGATGCAGACGAAGTACAGCATGCCCGCGAAGATGAACGACCCCGCCGTGTACATGAAAGCTTGGCGCGCGCCCACCGTGCTGTACACCGAACCCAGGCGCAAGGCGACGAACGCGGTGCCCACCCCGGTGAGCGAGCAACCCGCCACGTACAGCGCCTCGCCGGCCTGGGCAGGCGCCGACCAGGCCACCACCAGCGTGGCCAGCGTCGCCATTCCCGCCAGCACCGTCACCGACAGCCGCGACTCCACGATGCGCGCCGTGACCTTCTGGAACGCCCCGGCCACGATGAGCACGAGGCCCAGCGCCGTCGTGGAAGCCAGGTACATCACCGACATGGCGTTGCCCCCGACGGAAGCCCCCGACCAGCCGAACAGCACGTCGCTGTTGTAGCTGAGGAAAATCCACGCGTAATAAGCTCCGAAGCCCAGGAACTTCATGCTGGGCCACTGCTCGTCCAGGTCCTCGAGCAGCCGCGTCGCCGAAAACCGCGCGCGATCCCGCTCTTCGCCAGCCTTCATCTCACGCATCATGTTCCTCCCCTTTACGCGGCCTCGCAACAGCCCGCGCTCCCCGTACCGCAAAGGCCTATTCTAACACCCGCTCGTCCTCCCCCGCTTCGACCCCGTCGCCGTCCTCGCCGACGCGTTTCGGAAGAAACGGAAACGAGATGGCATGCATCGGGCATGCGTCGGCGCACGCACGGCATTTCGTGCACTCGTGCATCGGCGCCGAGCCGGATGCGTCGTGCAGGTCGATGCCCTCGGGACACACGTCGGCGCACTGATGGCAGGGCTCGCCTTTGGACGAGCGCAAACACGTCGCCTCGTTGCTGACGGGACGAAACGTCTTGTTCAGCCGCGACACCAGCGACAACAGCGCGCCCAGCGGGCAGAAGCGGCTGCACCACTTGCGCAGCACCAGCACCTCCAGGGCGAGCATGGCCGGAAACACCAGCAACGACAGGGCCACCTCGTTGAACTGGAACAAGCGCCACACCGCGATGAGCGTGGCGAACGTGAGGCCCACCGGGCAGATGAGACAGAACACCGGGAACCCGAACACCGCCGTGGACAGCAGCGCGCCGCCCAGCACCCAGTTGCGCGAATCGGCCGCGCCGCCGCGCTGGGCGGCGGGCACGTCGAGCGCATCGGACGCACGACGCTTGCGCTTCGGCTCCTTCAAGCCGAAGATACGCCTCAGCAGGGGGATCGGGCAGCCCCAGGCGCAGAACGCACGGCCGAACAGCACCACCAGCGCAATACCGATGGCCAGCGCGATGAGCATCGGCGGCACCACGGTCTTGCTGGCCAGCGCCGCCTCCGCCGCGCCGAGCGGACAGATGGCCGCGATGTCGTAGATGCCCCAGGCCGACGGCGTGCCCGTACCGGTGTGCAGGGCCAGCCCCAGGCACACGAGCGCAATCACCGCCAAGACGGACAGCGTGCGCAGCAGTTTGGAGTTCCGTTTCATCACGCGCTCATCTCGCTCTCGTCCTCCACCACCGTCTTCCCCAGTCGCGCGTACGCGCTGGGACTCACCACCACGATGCCGCGCCGCGTGCCGCCCGAGAAGCTGCGGTACACAAGCGCCGGGCACACGTCCTCGCACACGCCGCAGCCGTTGCATCGGTCGGCGTCCACCACGGGATGGCCGTCTCCATCAAGCGCGATCGCCTCGAACGGGCAGGCCTTCTGGCACTCGACGCACCCCTGGTAGTAGGCCACGCAGCGGTCCTTCTGCACCACCGCCATGCCCATCTTGTCGGCCTCCGGGTCGAACGCCCCGATGGCTCCCGTGGGGCATACGCGCTGGCAGTCGCCGCAGAAGTCGCAGCTTCCCCGATGGAAGTTCAGCTTGGGCGTGCGGGCGCGTAGAAAGCCGTCGCCAACCTCCGCCACGCCGATCACCCCGGTGTGGCACACGCTGCGGCAGCGGTCGCACTTCACGCACGAGGCCAGCAGATGCAGCTCGTCCTGCGCCCCCGGCGGCCGCACGAGCGCGGTTTCGGACGCGCCGTCGGCCGCCTTCACCGCCCCGCCGAACGCGGCGAATACGGCCGCTGCGCCGCAGAACCCTGCGAACGCCCGTCGCGTGTACGCGGCCATGGCTTACGCCGCCTGGGCGCTCTGGCCGATCATCTGGTCTTCCAACTGCAGAAAGCCCTCGGTGATGTCGGCGACGCCCCGATAGAACGCGGTTTGCGCGTACGCGCGCACGTCAGCGCACAAACGCGGCACCCAGTTGGCCAGGTGCTCGTCGAAGAACGCGCGTTGCTTCGCGCACAGCTCGGCGTAGCGCGCCTCGTCGCCAGCATCGAGCGCCGCGCCCGCGCGCTCGATCAGCTTCGCCATGAACTGGAACTCGAACGACAGATGATCCTCCGGCGTGGTGTTGTCGGCCGGCAGGCCCAGCTCCTCGCCCAGGTAGAACGCCACCGCGGAATCGCGCGCATCCTGCATGAGCAGGTGCTCCTCGCTCGTGTACACCGACTCGTACGGCGGCGCCATCAGCTGCTCGTACATGCCCGCGCACAAGAACACGCGCGCGTAGTCCACGGCAAGCTCCTGGCGCGTGCCCGAATCGCGATGGCGCAGGTACTCCTTCACCGTCGCGTATCCCGCGCCCACGTACTCGGCATCCGTCGGCAGGTCCTGCTTCGTCAGCGTCCCTATCTGCTCGTCGGTCAGTTCCAGCTTGTACATGCTTGCCAGGAATTCGTAAAAGCCCTTGCGCGCGGCGTTCACCTCGGCAAGCTCTTCGCGATCATGCTGTTCCATGGTGCTCTCCTTGCATTCCCCGTTGGTTACCGGTTCCGTTGTCGACCGATCGAGCCATACGCATGAGGGGAGGGGGGGGGGGGTTGCGTATGGCTTGATCGAGCGGCCCGGTCGGGGGCCGTCCTCCGCACGCGCGCAGGACGGCCCCTTCCCCGCCGGCATCGTCTACAGGACGATGCCGAAGTAGTTGGCCACCGCGGTGCCCACCATCCACATGACGGCGCGGAACGCGATGGATCCGATGATGCCGCCGGCGAACGCGACGGTCGCCATGGTCACGGCCGACGCGGGCTTGCTGCGCGCCAGCCATCCGCACACGAGGGGCGCGAGACCGCCGCACACGAGTGCGACCCAGAAGATGGCCGCGGCATCGCCCGTCGCCGCGCCGGACGCGAAGCCGAAGGCCAAACCGGACACGAGCGCCAGAACGCCGCCGATCACGGTTTCCAAGCCGGCCAGCTTCACGGCCTCGGCGCTCTCTTTCTTGCAGGCGACCAGCAGCAGGTACAGGCTCAAGCCGCTCGCCGCGCCGAAGCCCAGATAGCCCAACGGCAGCGTGATGGTGTTCCACGTGGTGCGCGCCTCCATCATGTAGGAGTAGCCGCTGGCGAAGCTGAACACGATGCCGATGACGGCGGCCAGCACGGCAACCGCTTTGCGGGCTCCGGCCGACGCATCGCGCTTCAGCAGGATCACGTACACGGCCACCGCCGCGATGAACAGACCGATGAGCAGCGCTTCCAGGAAGATGCCCGCCGTGGGATGGCTCAGCACGGCCATGATGCGGTCGGGGTGCGACAGGTGCGTGACCGACGCGATGCCGCCCACGACGGCCAGCACGAGCGCCAGAACGGAAGCCACCAGGTTGGTGCGCTGCGTCAATCCACGCAGCTCGTCAACGGCCACGCCGACCGACACCCATGTGCCGCAGCTGGCGATCGCCGTGAACAGAACGAGGGACCATTGGATGTCCATGCTACTCAGCCCCTTCCATCCACTCGCCGTGCATGCTGGTCATGATGTACTTCGTGCAGGGGTTGTTGCCCACGTTCGGCAGCTCGTGGATGTCCGCCGCATCGTACTTCGCCAGCTCCTTGGACACGTCGGAGTTCGGATCGTCCAAGTCGCCGTAGAAACGGGCGCCGGCGCTGCAGCTCTTCACGCACGCGGGAAGCTCGCCGTTCGCCGTCAGGTGGCCGCACAGCGTGCACTTCTCCACCGTCTTGGACGCCTTGTTCCAATCGCGCACGCCGTAGGGGCAGGCCATCATGCAGTACTTGCAGCCGATGCACTTCTCGCGGTCGATGAGCACCACGTTGTTGCCATCGCGGTAGCTGGCGCCGGTGGGGCACACGTGCACGCACGGGGCATCGGCGCACTGCTGGCACATGGTGGGCAGCGGGTAGCGCGTCATGTTCGGGTAGTCGCCGAAGGGCCCGCGCTGCAGCATCTTGTTCCAATGCTCGCCCAGGGCGATGTCGTTCTCCATCTTGCACGTGATCTCGCAGGAATAGCAGCCCGTGCAGCGATCGAGGTTCACCACGATGCAGTTATGCGCCATAATCGAACACCTCCTCGGTAGGATCGCTCGGCTGCGGCATCCAGGGCTCGAACTGCTCGGGCTCGGTCCACACGCCTTCCGGAGCAGCGGCGTCAGGCGTGACCTTCACCTGGAAGCCGCGCAGGGTATAGGTGCCGTACTCGGGGTTGTACGGCTCGTCGTTCTTGGTCAGCACGTTGATGTTCATCACGCGGTAAGCGCGCTCGGGGTCGGTGTCCAGCAGCTCGGGCGCCCAGAAGCGCTCCTGGTAGATGACGCCCTTGGCGATGGCCGTGGTAACGCGCGCCTTGCCGTGCGTCTCGCCGCGGCGGCTGGCGATGGTGCACCACTGGCCGTCCTCCACGCCGTAGGTCGCCGCGTCGTCGGGATGGATCCACATCTCGGGCACGGGGTAGATCTCGCGCAGATACGGGATGTTGCGTAGCGTGCCGTGGTGGTACATGGGCAGACGGCCCTCGGTCAGCACCAGCGGGTACTCGGTGTCCGTGAGCGGGCTTTCGGCCGGCTCCTTGTAGTAGCACAGCGGCTCGTAGTCCTTCGACGCCGGCTCCAGCACCAGGTTCTTCTCCTCGAAGCACTGCGACCAGGGGAAGCCCGTGCGGCCCAGGATGGTATTGGACTCGCAGTACACCTCGCACTTCTTGGAAGGCGTCCCGAAGCCCTTGGCTTTGCCGGTGGCCTCGTCAACCGCCTTATAGCCGTAGTACGTGCGGTACTCCTCTTCGGTGCACCACTCGAACACGCCCTTCTCGGCCGCTTCCTCCCAGCTCATCTTCAGGTTGTTGAGGTGCAGCTTCTGCTTCTCGTACTCGTTCTTGTACATCGGGATGCCGTTCGTGCCCTCGGCCGTGAAGGCCTCCTGCGCATGCACGTTGCCCATCTCGGCCATCTTCTGCACGATCTGCGTCCAGATGAGGCCTTCCTCCACCGTCTCGAACAGGTGGGTGACCGCCTGGCGTATGACGATGGCGTTGAGCTGCGGGATGACCAGGTTGGTTTCCAGCCATTCCGCGGAGGGGAGCAGCATGTCGGCGCACAGCACGGAAAACGCCGTCGGGTACATGAAGATGTGGCAGACGAAGTCGAGGTTCGGCACGATCTCGTCGAGGCACGTTGCATTGCCCAGCACCACGTGCTTGTTGCCGGAGCGCTCGAACCACGCGTGGATCTGGTAGGGATCGCCGTCCTTCATGGCCTTGAACACCGCGGGGATGAACGCCATGTCCCAGTCGAGCAGGCCCTTGTGCTCCTGCACGCCCAGCCGCTTGAGCATCTTCTCCTTCTTGAGGAAGCGCGGCGTGTTGGGAATCTGGTCGCGGGCCGGGCAGGGCTTGAAGCTTTGCAGCATGGCCCCGGGCTTCTGCACGTTGCCCATGAGGTACTCGAGGTTGAGGGCGCCGAGCGCGCACTGCTGCGACTGCTCGTACTGGTCGATGGGCACGCCCTGCATGATACCGGACTGGCCCGACGTGTAGATTTCCAGCGCCTTCTCGATCTGACCCTCGTCGAGCCAGCAGATCTCGGCGGCTTTCGCCAGCGTGAACTCGTCCACGCTCTCCTTGAGCAGCTGGCCGCCCGTGGGATACTGCTTGCCGTCGATCTCGTACGTGCCGAACAGCGGCGGGGTGACGCCTTCGTTCATGGGGTACTCCAACACGACGGGCTTGCCCTCGGCCGGATCCCAGATGACGTAGTCCTTGTCGGTGCCCTCGAGGCCGCATTCGGTGGGCTTGAGGGTCAGGCGCGTCTCGGGGTTCACGATATAGGGCATGTTGGTCCAGTTCGTGCAGAAGTCCTCGTCGTACTTCTCGTTGTCGATGATCCACTTCGTCCACGCCATGAGCAGCGCGGCATCGGTGCCGGGGCGGATGGGCAGCCACACTTCGGCTTTGGCGGCGTCCATCGTCATGCGCGGGTCGATGACCACGGTCTTCAAGCCCTGCTCGCGGGCGCGCAGCTCGGCCAACGCGCGGCCGCCCGTGGCAACCGAGCTGTTCGACGGGTCGGTGCCCCACAGCACGAGGGAGTCGACCGGCGAGTCGGTGAAGTAGTAGTCCCAGCCGTTGGAGTCGGCGAACGAGAGGTTGTTCGGCTTGCCCATGCCGTTCGACAGCTGCGAGGCGCCCATGCGCGGCAGGTAGCACTGCGCGCAGCCGGGCTCCCACACGTTGGGCGTGTTGACGGCCTCGCCGAAGCGCTTCACGTTGCTGAAGTGCGGGTTGCCGCCACCGCCGGTGGACACGGCCACGCATTCCGAGCCGTACTTCTCGTCGATCTCGATGAGCTTCTCGGCGATCTCGGTGATGGCCTCGTCCCAGGTGATGCGCTCCCACTGGTTCTGACCGCGCTCGCCCACGCGCCGCATGGGGTACTTGTTGCGGTTGGGATGGTACAGCGCCTGGATGCCGGCCATGCCCTTCGCGCACAGGCCGCCTTGGCTCATGGGGCTTTCAGGATTGCCCTCGATCTTGATGACGCGACCGTTCTTCACATGCGCCAGCACGGCGCAGCTTGCGATGCAGGCGCGACAGGCCGTCTTCACGATCTTCACGTCGCCGCCCGTATCGGCATGTGCCGGGTCGACGTGCACGAGGTCGTCGCTCACGGCGACGCCCAGGCCGCATGCAGCGCCGAGCGCCGCCGCCGACTTCACGAAACTGCGTCGCGTGATGGTAGGCTGTGTCATGTTCCCTCCTCCTTGTATCTCGTCTTTGCTGATGGTGCTTGGGGTTATCTCAAATGGGACGCTCGCGCGCGGGCGGAGCCGGGGCGGTCGGGCAGCGCTTTACCCGACCATGGCCAGCATCTGCCGGCCGGCATCCGTCGTCTTCCACGAGCCGTCCCATGCAAGACCGCCTACGGTCTCCAATTTGGAGATGAAATAGCTGGGATACACCTGCTTGGGGTCGCTGAGCGCGGGGTCGCCTTCGAGCGCTCGCTCGATGGCGGCCTTCGTCGCGCCGCCCTCGCAGAGGGCGAGCACGGTGGCGTACGTTTGCGCGTAGGCCGCAGGTTCGTCGCGCAGGGTTTCACCGAACCGCCTCGTGGGCTCGAATTGCGCGAGCGCGGCGAGGCCGGCTGCGGTCGTTTGCACGGTGTAGTCGATGGGCCGATCCTGCTTCTCCTCGCCCGGCGCGTACGCGGGCTCGGGAACCTCGACGGCATCCACGCCGCCGCAGTCCACCATGATGCGCAGCAGCGCGTGGGCGTTCTGCGTACTGAGGCTCAGTTCGGGCCGCTCGTCGATGAGCGCCTCGGCATCGCGATAGGGCATGCGCTGCTCGCACACGGACAGCACGGCGCACAGCGCCAGCGTGTTGGCGCGATTGGCGTTGAGTCGCTTGACGATGGCGTCGACGGTTGCGGCGGCCTCGTCGGCGGCCGACGCGGCTGTAGATGCGGATGTGGCCGCGGCCTGCGTGTCGTTGCTCATGGTTCCCCCGTTTCTGCTCGTCTCGTCTGACTTCGAGCAGCTTCACCTTACGGCCGGGCGAGCGGAGGGGAAACGTCCGTTGTTCGTGAAAAAACGCGATGAGCCCGGATATTTATGGGTGAACGAGGGTGCGAAAACGCCACCAATAATGGATGACCGATGGCGCTGAGCTGGGGGTATCGCAGTCTCGCTCACAGGTTCCGCACCAATCCCCGCGACGAGTCGCTCACAGGCTCCGCACCAATCCCGCGCCGAGAGGATTGTCGCACGGATGCTTTCAGCAGCTCGGTTCGTCGATGCGCTCGAAGCTCCCCATCAGTTCGAAGTGTTCGAAACAGCAGTGCTATAGGTGGCGAAATCGGGTTTTTGGCAGCCTCCGCACTCCCTTTTGGGATTCTTTCGGACAAAACCCCAGGTCACCAATTTTCGCGACTGCGGAGCAGCGCCTCCGATCGTCTCCGAATTGCCAAAAGCCCGATTTTGCAACACATCGAACCGCATCCGAGGAACCCGGGAATCGGAATCGCCCCTCCGGTGCTCTTCGCCAAAGCCCCAACTGCAGACGAGCCCCAAACGAGCACCCATGCTATACTATACGTATAGCAACGAATGAGGAGGTACGCGATGACGACGGATATGGTGCAGATGAACACGCGCATCAGCCGCTCGCTCAAGGAGCGCGGCGATGCGGCGCTGGAGCGCGCCGGTTACTCGCCGTCGCAGGCGGTTCGCAAGCTGTGGGACTACGCCGCGAAGAACGCGCACAACCCGCGCGCCATACAAAACCTGTTCGACGCAGAAGACGAAGCGGAGAAACGAGAAGCTGAAGAGGAGCGCGCGCGGAGGCGGGAAATCACGATCAGGGGTGCGAACATCGTCGCCGATGCGTACGAGCGGCACGGAATCAAGCCTTCCGACTGGACGATGAACGCATCGTACGAAGAGATGCGCGACTACGCCCTGCTCGAGCGCCTTCGGGAACGGGGCCTCGATGCCTAGCCAGCAAACTTCCCTCCTGGTCGACACGAACATCTGGCTCGACTACTTTCTTGCCAACCGTCCAGCGCATGCCGCAGCGATGTCCTTCATGCTATTCGCGCATGAGCACGGCTATCCGCTGCTGTACCCCACCGCCATCGTCAAGGACGTGTTCTACCTGACCGCGAACGCCTTCAAGCGAGACATGTGCAACGAGAACGGCAGGCTCACCGAACGCGATGCGGCGGCAGCGACCGAAATCGCTTGGGGATGCGTGGGCAACATGCGGGAACAGGCCACCGCCGTAGGATCAGACGAGTCGGACTTGTGGACGGCATGCGGCCTCTGCAACCTCCACAACGACCTCGAGGACAACCTGATCGTCGCTGCGGCGCAACGGTCGAACGCGACGTACCTGATCACCAGCGACGAGCTGCTCATCAAGCACGCCCCCGTGGCCGCGCTCACGCCCAGCGACGCGCTCACGCTGCTGCAAGCCGATATGGCGTAGATGTCCCAATGGGGACTGTCCCCATTGGGACAATGCTATTCTTGTTGACTGCGCTTCTTGGCGGCCCAGCCGGGGATCTCGCGCTGCTCGGGGCGCGTGAGGGCCAGGGCGTCGGGCGCGACGTCTTTCGTAATGCACGAGCCCGCGCCGATGATGGCACCCGCGCCGATGCTCACCGGGGCCACCATCATGGTGTCGCTGCCGACGAACGCGCCGTCGCCGATAGTGGTGGCATGCTTCTTCTTGCCATCGTAGTTGCAGGTGATGGAGCCGGCGCCGATGTTCACGTCCTCGCCGATGGTGGTGTCGCCGATGTAGGACAGATGCGGCACCTTCGAGCCCTTCCCCACCGTGGACTTCTTGATCTCCACGTGGGTGCCGGCCTTCGCGCCCTCGCACAGGTGCGCCGCCGGACGCAGGTACGCGCGCGGGCCGCACGTGGCGCCGTCGTCCACCTGCGCCTCCACGGCCACCGTCTCGTCCACGACGCAGCCTCGTCCCACCGCGGTGTCGGTCAGGCGCGAATCGGGGCCGATGACGCTGTCCTCGCCGATGCTCGTTTCGCCCATGAGCATGACGTTCGGCAGCAGCTCCACGTCCTGCGCGATGGTCACGTCGGGCCCGATCCACACGAGCTCGGGGTCCACCATGGTCACGCCGGCGGCCATATGCGCGCGGTTGATGCGTCGCTGCGCGAACTTCGTGGCCTCGGCCAACTGGATGCGCGAGTTCACCCCGAGGCACTCGGCAGGGTCCTCGCAGACGAGCGCCAGCACTGGACGGCCGGCGTTACGGCAGATCTCAAGCACGTCGGTCAGGTAGAACTCGCCCTGGGCGTTGTCGTTGCTCACCTGCTCGAGCGCCGCGAACAGCGCGCGGGCGTCGAAACAGTAGAACCCGGAGTTGCACTCGCAGATGGCGGCTTCCTCGGGCGCGGCGTCCTTCTGCTCCACGATGCGCGCCACCGCGCCCTGCTCGTCGCGCACGATGCGCCCGTAGCCGAACGGGTCGTCCAGCTCCATCGTGAGCACCACCACAGCAGCGTCCGCCTCCTCGCGCACGGCGACGAGGCGCGCGATAGTCTCGGACGTGATAAGGGGGCAGTCGCCCGACAGCACCACGAGCGAGCCGTCGAAGTCGGCCAGCGCGTCCTTGCACACGGCCACGGCGCCCGCCGTGCCGTTCTGCTCCGCCTGCACCACCGTCTGCGTGTCGGCGACGAGCGGCTCCACCTGCTCGCGCGCGTGCCCGACCACGGACACCACCCGCTCGACGCCCGCGTCGCGCGCGGCGTCCACCACCCAGCGAACGAGCGGCTTGCCCAGCACTTCGTGAGCCACCTTCGGCTTCTTGGACTTCATCCGGGTGCCCGCACCCGCGGCCAACACGATAGCGGCAGCTTCCATATCGCTCCTTCGCAACGCAGTTCCCATCGTCAACTAAAAAGTATAGCGCAACGGCGCGATCACCGTTTGCCTGCGGGGTCGGAATCGCCGGGGACGCCCGCGTCGCCAGCTCCGCCCGACATGCCCGTCGCGTCCTCGCCCTCGCGGCGCAGCGCGCGCTGGCGTGCTTCCTCGCCGCCTTCGCGCAGCAGGGCCTCCTCCACGCTGAGCAGCGGCGGCTTGCCCTCGTCGTCGAAGTCCTTCTGCATCTGCTCCAGCAGCTCGTCCTTGCCCTCCTCCTTGAGCACGCGCACCACCTCGTTGCGCACCGCTTCGCGCACATCGCCGATGGAGCCGCCGCCCAGCAGGCCCGTCGGTCCCAGGTCGACGACGATCTCGAACACGCCGCCGCGCTTCTTCGCCTCTTCGAGCTCGCTCTTGAGCTCGGGGTCCTCGATTTCGCGCAGCAGCTCCTCAGACTCGCGCGCCGCTTCGCTGCCCGCCGTCTGGCGCGTCACGTCGTCGCCGCTGGCCGACAGGTACGCCACCCCGCGCTTCTGCGCCGCCTTCGCCTGCAGCAGCAGGAACACGAAGCCCAGCACGCCTGCGATCAGCGACGCCGCCAGGATGGCCAGCTTCGCCGTGGCGATGTGCATCTCGTCGGTGAACGCGAGGTTCGCCACGAAGATGGCCATCGTGAAGCCCACGCCGCCCAGGATGCTGGCGCCCAGCATATGGAACCAGTTCACGTTCTCGGGCAGCGAGGCCAGCTTGCTCTTCACGATGATGAAGCTCATGAGCATGATGCCCAGCGGCTTGCCCAGCAGCAGGCCCAGCATGACGCCGTACAGCACCGGGTCGGCGAGCATGGCGCCCACGTCCATGCCGATGAAGCTGACGTCGGCGTTCGTCAACGCGAACAGCGGCAGGATGCCGAAGTACACCCACGGGTACAGCTTGTGCTCGAGACGCGTCGCCGGCGGCACCACCTGGCCCGCCACGCGGCTGAGGGCCGTCACGGTCTTGATGTAGTCGCCCTGCGCGATAACCGGCGTTTCAGGCTGGAACGCATCGCGCGCCTCGCGCACCTTGTCGCCCGACCAGGTAATGAAGCTCTTAAGATTCACGCGCGACCCCGAGGGGATGACGAACGCCAGCAGCACGCCCGCGATGGTGGAGTGCACGCCCGACATGAACACGCAGTACCACAGCACGGCGCCCACCAGCAGGTACGGCACGAGCGAGTAGATGTGGTTGCGGTTCATCAGCACGAGCACCACCAGCACGACGGCGGCCATGGCCAGCCAGAACATCGACGGGCTGTGGCCGTAGAAGATGGCGATGACCAGGATGGCGATGATGTCGTCGGCCACGGCCAGCGTGCTGAGGAACACGCGCACGCCGCTGGGGACGCGGTTGCCCAGCAGGGCGAGGATGCCCAGCGCGAACGCGATATCGGTGGCGGTGGGAACGCCCCAACCTTGGGCGGTTTCGGGGTTCGTCGCGTTGAACACCAGGTAGATGCCGATGGGGGCCAGCACGCCGCCGATGGCAGCCATGATGGGCAGCAGCGCCTGGCGGATGTTCGTCAGCTCGCCCACCGTCAGCTCGTATTTCACTTCCAAGCCCACCAGCAGGAAGAACACGGCCATGAAGATATCGTTGATCACGTGCGCCAGCGACATGCCCGCGAACGCATCGCCGAAGAAGAAGCCCGCCTCGGTGTGCCAGAACTCCAAGAACGCCTCGTACGCGCCCGTGTTCGCCACGATGAGCGCCACGACGGCCGCCAGCAGCATGACGCCGGCCGCCTTCGTCGACGAGTGGGTGAATTGGATGAGTTTCCTGTATCGTGCCTGATGACGTTGCACTTCGTTGATGAAAATGCGCTGCGCTCCGTCTTGATTCTGTTCGGTCATGTCGCCCTTTCGGCTTCGTCGTTTGCCGTATTATCCCCCAATTACCTGGTGCGTCCGCTCGATTGTTACCCGTTTTTAGATCGATTTCACAACAAAGTAAAATGCCCGGCCAAAATATCATGAATTGCGCTATTCTGTACTCATCAGCTTAGGCGTTAGGAGTCGGCTTGGGATTCGCGTGGAGGGCATATCACCCATTCGCTCGTATGACCAGGTGCGATGACAACGACCGAGCTGTTTTTTTATTCGCCACGAGGTAAGAGGTGATCGCTATGAGCATTACCGTCACCGGACGCAAAATGCCTGTAACCGACGCGCTGCGCGAGTACGCCGAGGAGAAGATCGGCAATTCCATGAAGGTCATGGACATCGATCCGCTCGTAGCCGAAATCGTGCTGTTCGTTGAGAAGAACCCCGCCAATCCTCGCCCTGCCGTCTGCGAAGTCACGCTGCGCACGAAGGGCCACATCATTCGCGTCGAAGAACACGAAGAGGATATGTACGCCGCCATCGACGTGGCCGCCGCCAAGGTCGTCCGCCAGCTGCGCAAGTACAAGACGAAGGTGGTCGACCGCAAGCTGCGCGCCGCCGACGAGACCATCCGCATCGAGCCTTCCGCCGCCGGCGAGCTGGACGTTGACGGGCTCATGCAGGAACTGTCCGACGACGAAGTGGTGCGCGTGAAGACGATCGAGTTCGAGCCGCTGACCGAGGAGGAAGCGCTCGTGAAGATCGACCTCTTGGGCCACGACTTCTTCGCCTACACCGACCGCGACAGCGGCCTCGTGAACGTGCTGTACCGTCGCGACGACGGCGGATACGGCCTGCTGAAGCAGGCGGAGGAGTAAGCGGTTTCGCCTCCTCAACCTCGCACGAACGAACGCCGGCGGATTCCACATCGCCGGCGTTTTCCTTTGCCGTGCGCGCCGCCCTCAGTCGGCGAACAGGTCGATGAGCTCCTGCTTCGAATGCACGCCGAGCTTCGCGTAGATGTTCTTCATGTGCGTGCGCACCGTCGCGGGCGAGCACACCAGCTCGTCGGCGATGAACGCGGCCGAGCGGCCCCGCGCAAGCTGCAGCATGATCTCCGACTCGCGCGCCGTGATGCGGTATTCGGCCGCCAGCTCTTCGGCGCGCGCCGCGAAACGATCCTCCTCGGTGACCACGATCACGCGCTTCTCGTCGGTCGACGGTCGCCGCCGCGTCAGGTACAGCAGCAGCATGGAAAGCCCGTACACCGCCGCGATGGTGACGATCCAGTACAAACCCTCGGCCTCGCTGCCCGACGCTCCTCCCAGCCAATAGCCCGCCATGCCGAACAGCAGCTGCGACAGGCGGATGCACGCCGTGGCGAACGCGAACAGCACGTACGTCTTGAGCTTCTTCCACTGTATCTGGCACAGGATGAAGTACAGCGCGCTGAACGAGATGAACTCGTACACGAGCACCAGCAGGCCCTGGAGCGCTTGCGAAGCCCAGCTTCCCAGCGTGAGCGGCAGCAGCACCACCAGCGCCAGCAGTATCGGGAACAGATAGCGGTACAGCCGCTCCACGTCCACCGCGCGGGCGACGACGACCACGACGAAGCAGAACACGAGCGCCGCCGAAATGGCCCCGACGGCGGAGATGATGCCCGACCCGTCGGTGGCGACGCCGAGGAAGAACCCGTTGAGGATGCTCACCGTCGCCTCGAGGACGATCGAGACCACCAACGCGTCGGCGATTCCCATCGCGCCCTGGCGATACGCCTTGAACGTCGCGGGCGCCGCGTCGTCTTCGGAGGAATCGAGCCACGCGCGGCCCCTCGCGCGCAGCAGCAACGCGACCGCGCCGACGAGCAGCACGCCCACCGCGACGACGAACGGCACGCCCATGAGGCTGCCGCACGCCAACGTGATCACGCTTTTCACCAGCATGCCCAGCGCTAGGATGCCCGCGATCCGCGCCGGCGTCTGATGGGCCACCACCTCAAGCCACGAGAGGTTCAAGCACGTCGATGCAACGCCGTACGTCAGCGCCAGGAGCACGAACACCCCCGATGAGCCGGGGGCGATCCAAGGAGCCACGGCGGGGGCGGCAACCAGGAGCAGCAGCAGTGCCGGCAGCACCACGGGCAGGCGGAAGCCGAGAATGAGGCCCTTCCACGCAAGCGCCATCACCGCGAGCGCGCACAGCAGCGACGACAGCGCGGTTGTCATGGAGAACGACATGTCGGCGATGAACAGCGTGGACGTGGGAACCGAAGCGAGCGCCGAAGAGTACAGCAGGGAATTGGCGCCCCGGAACAGCCCGTATCCCAGCGCAAGCGCCAGCGTCCGACCGTTGACGAAGAACCGGCGGTAGTCTGCTGCCTGCGTTGTGTAGCGGCTGTCTTGCATGATCCCCTCTCGCGTCAAGTACCTCCGTATTCTAACCGTTGAACGGCCCCGATGCCCCGCACATCTCGCGCCTCAAACGGCCAAAACGAAAAATACCGCAAAACAGGGCAGAGACGAAACGGGGCGAAATACCGCAAAAGGCGGCAAGGTGAACCGCCGTCTTCGAGGCAGAATCCAGAAAGCAAGGGTACGGGGCGAGCGGATGCGCGCCCCTCTGTCAGAAGGGATGAACCATGGAAGAACAATCTCAGGGCAAGCAGCTCAACCGACGCTCGTTCATTCAGGGTATCGCGGCAACGGGCGCTCTCGGCATCATGGCGGGCGCGGGCCTGTCGGGATGCGCGCCGCAGCAGCAAAGCGCCGCCGCCGAAGCGCCGCAGCAAGAGGCGGGTGCGAGCGCAGGCGAAGTGCACGAGTGGGTCGACGCGGTATCCTCCGCGAGCTTGGCCACGAACAAGTACACCACCTTCACCGAAACGCAGCTGCAAGACGCCGTCATGGCGTACCAGACCGAATGCGTCGTCTCCACCTCGAACGAGGACGGCACGCCGAACATCGCCATCTTCGTGCCCGCAGCCATGATCGACGGAACGTACGTCGCGTTCGCCTGGGCCGAAAACCAGACGAAGGCGAACTTCGAGCGGGCGAAGATCGGCATGATCGCCTTCGACGTGCCGAACCCGACGGCCGAGACGAAGGAGCTGCGCCACCAGGGCTCGGTGGTGAAAGCGACCCTCGTGGAAGACGAATCCGTCATCGGGAAGCTGAAGGATGCCGACGAGCAGCTTGCCGTGTGCACCTTTGTGGAGATTACCGAACTCCTGCCCGTCGGTTAACTCTTCGCGCGTTGTCCGATACAATGGGTGCCACCGAAACCAGACGATAGGAGCGGCATGGCAACCATCGACACCATCAAGACCATCCTCGAGGAGAACCTCGACATCGACCCGAGCACCGTCGAGGAAAGCTCGACGTTCGACTCGCTGGGCATCGACTCGCTCGACATGGTGGAGCTGATCTGCGACCTCGAAGAGGCCTGCGACGTGGACTTCGGCGAACCCGAGGGCCTCGACACCGTGGGCAGCCTCGTGGAGTACATCGACTCGCTGTAAGCGCGACCGCGCACGCAGCGCCATCCAGCAGCACCGCGAAGGCCCGCCGATCGGCGGGCCTTCGCTTGTCCAGGGAGAATCGGGCCAGCAGAAAACCTTACGCGAGCGCCGCCTTGGCCGCGTTGGCGCCCGAGAAGCGGCCGGAGGTGTAGGACCAGTTCAGACCACACCCGCCCGCCGGGTAGTCGTCGTAGATGAACGTGCCGCAGCACACTTCGCCGGCCGCGTACAGGTGCGGGATGGGCTGACCGTCGGTGTCGAGCACCTGGAACTCGGTGTTCACGCGATAGCCGCCGAAGCTGCCGTGCGTGCACACGCCCATCGTCAGCACGTAGAAGGGAGCCTCCGCGAGCGGGACGAGGTTCTCGGCCTTCTTCTTGAACTGGGTGTCCTCGCCGGACGCGGCCAGCTCGTTGTACGCGTCGAGCGCCGTCTGCGCCGCAGCGCCATCGATGCCGAGCGCTGCCGCCGCCTCGGCCACCGTGTCGGCCTTCGCGAACATGCCCTGCTCCAAGCCGAAGTCGAGCTTGCTGCGCAGATCCTCGTCAAGCGCGTCCACCATGGCCTGGTCGTACACCGCGAAAAACTTCTGATCGTCGAAGTGCGCCACGTCGTAGTAGATGTCGTGCGTCTGGCCGGCCTCGTTGGCGAAGCGCTCGCCCTTGGAGTTGATCCACAGCGCCTTGTTGCTGATGAGCTTCGACTGGCCCGGCTCCACGGGACAGGCGAGGATGCCGTTCGTGCCGCCGTGGCCCACGTAGTCCGCGCCGATGTCGAGGCCCATCTGCAGCCCCTCGCCCGTGCAGCCGACGCCCACCTCGGTGTACACGCCCGAATAGTCGGGGCAGTACTCGTCGATCATCTCGACGTTGCGGCAGAACCCGCCCGTGGACACGATCGCGTTCTTCGCGTTGTAGAGCACCGTCGAGCCGTTCCCACGCTTTGCGAGCACGCCGGTCACCGCGCCGCCGTCATCGACCACGAGCGATTCCACCGTGGTGCCGAAGTGGAACTCGGCGCCGTGCTCCTGGGCGTACGCCGTGACGGCGCGCAGCGCGTCCATGGCGTTGTTGGCGCAGTTGTGGCCGCGCGGCACCGGGTCCTTGCCCTTCTTCGACACGGTCTCCTTGAAGAGCACGCCCAGCTCGCCTGTCAACCAGTCGATGGTTTCGCCGAAGTGCTCGGCGCAGAACTTCTGCACGTCGTAGTCCAGCTTGTCGCCGCCGCGCGACAGGAAGTAGTCGAGCAGCCCGGACGGATCGTCTTCGATGCCCGCGGCTTTCTGCAGCTGCGTGCCCGCGCCGTAGAACGTGCCGATGGCCAGCGAGCTGGAACCGGCCAGCCACGCCATCTTCTCCAGCAGCACGGTTTTCGCGCCGGCGGCCGCAGCCTGGCCCGCCGCCGTCACGCCGGCACCGCCGCCGCCCAGAACCACCACGTCGAAGTCCACCGTCTCGTGCGCCTCGGCCGCCGCGGCCTGCTGCGGCGCGCAGCCGAACAGGCTGCCCAGCGCCATCGTGGCCAAACCGCCCGTCAGCGCCTGGGCGAACTGCCGGCGCGTCAGCGGCATGGAAGCCCTCGTCCTCTCCGTGGTAGCGGTGGCGGTGCGTCCCGTCTTGATTCCCGTCATGATTGATCCTTTCCTCCCTGGGGTGATGCTTCATGCCCTGCACTCTACGCACGATGCGCGCACCTCAGAAGCCACCTTCCGGGTGAAAAACACCCGATGCCGCCGGGTTTCACCCGGAAGGTGTGAGGTGTGCTCTACGCGTAGTGCACGCGCTCGGGCGTGCTCGTATATACTGGTTGCCGTACTTCGTCCCCCTGCAAGAATCGAGGATCGATGCCGCACGCGAGCGCAACCGCTCGAACGAATCAGATGCGCGCCCTCATGGGCGGCGCCTTCCTGCCGTCGTTTCTGGGGCTGGCGGCCACGCGTGTCTGGCTGCAGGTGAACCTGTTCGCGTCGTACACGCAAAGCGACGACGGGCTGTTCACGGTGGTCAACAACCTCGCGTACGGCCTGGTGATGGTCATCGGCGCGGCCATCGCGCTGCGCAAGCCGTTCTCGAAGGGCAACCGCACGGCGGTGGCGTGGCTCGGCTTCGCCGTCATGACGTTCTCCACCGTGCTCATCCTGGCGGGCAAGGAAACCGGTGCCGTCGATATCTTGGCGGTGGCCAGCGTGTGCGCCGGCATCGGCGGCGCGCTGGGCGGCGGCATGTGGACGGCGGCGTACGTGCGGCTGGGATTGCGCCAGTCGGTGCTGTACGGGTTCCTGTCGCTGGCCCTCGGATCGCTCGGCGGCCTGGCGCTCAGCTTCCTGCCCGAGGCGCTCAGCTACACGGTGAGCATGTTCATGCCGGCCATCGCCCTCTTGTGCTACCAGCGCGCCATGAAGACCGACGTGGGACCGCAACCCGCGCCCGAGCCGATCTACGACAAAGAGCCGCGCAGTACCATGCTGTTCATCTTCGGCGGCCTGGCCGTGTTCGGGTTGGCGCTGGGCATCTCGCGCGGCTTCCCCGCCGGCGAGCCCGTGCCCATGGACGCGCTGCAACGCGTCGTCCACCAGATGGGCGTCGTGGTGATCAGCCTGTTCATCATCTGGTGGTTCATCGTGAAGCGCAAGCGGCTGAGCTTCTCGTTCCTCTGGCGCATCGAGATCATGCTGGTGGCCGCGGGCATGCTGATCCTGTCGGTGTTCCCCGGGCACTTCACGGGGCTGGCCATCGCCACCGTCAACATCGCCGACACGCTCATGCTGGGCGTGCTGTGGATCACGCTGCAGGACGTGGCGCGCCACACCACCACCGACGTGTACGCCGTGTACGGGTTCGCCTGGGCGTCGCGCGTGCTGTCGCGCGACGCGGGCCGCGTGCTGATCATGGTGCTGGGCGCGATGGGGGCCTCGTCGTACGCGGTGACCGCCGTCATCGGCATCGTGGTGTTCGCGCTGGCCGCCAGCATGGCGCTGCTGCTGTCGGACGGCATTTTGAAGCTGCGGCCGCTGTTCACCGAAGACGTGGCGGCTCCCGCCCGGCGAAGCGCGGTGAGCGCGGCGCGCGAGGCGAGGCGAGCGGAGATGGAAGGGGCGGGAGCCTCGACGCCGGCCCCCGCGGCGATGCCGAGCGCGCAGGCCCAGCCGGACCCGCAGGAGTGGTTCCGCGACGCGTTCGACCTCTCGGAGCGCGAGACGGAAGTGGCGCTGCTCATCGCCCAGGGACGCAGCAAGTCCTACATCGCCGAGGCGCTGTGCCTGTCGGAGAACACGGTGCGCACGCACGCCAAGAACGTCTACACGAAGCTCGACGTGCATTCGAAGCAGGAATTGATCGACCTGCTGCAGAATAGGGAATAGAGGCCTATCCTCTTCCCTAGCGCGGCGGAAGCTTCGGCATGCGCGCGTCTTGCTCCGCGCCGATCGCATGCCGCTTCCTTGCCGAATCGGCGCAACGTGCGGTCGCTAGACCGCAGACGCCCTTTCGCGCCATGGGGAAGGGCTGTCCCAACGCACGCATTCCGACCCCCCCCCCCGCAGCGCCCGGGCAGAAGACGTCTACCCCTCCAGCTGCTCTTTCAGCGCGCCTACCGAGTACAGGCTGCCGAACGCGCAGATGAGGCCGTCGGCCCCCGCCAGCTCGCGCGCCTTCGCCAGCGCGTCGGCCATGTCGCGCGCGACGAGAGGCCGCATGTGCGCCGAGCACCCCAGCACGTCCTGCCCCGTCCAGCGGATGGCGCGCGCCAGCCTGTCGGCGGAAAGCGCGCGCGGGTTGTCGGGCGTCACCGCCACGAACCCCCCGACGAGCGGCATCACGGTTTCCAGCATGGCCGGGTAGTCCTTGTCCTCCAGCACCCCCATGATGAACACAGGCTTGCGACCGGGGAACACGTCGGCCAGCGAATCCACGAGCGCGCGGGCGCCCTGGGGATTGTGCCCGCCGTCCACGACGACGGTCGGCTCGCCCTCCCCCGCGCGCACGATCTCGAAGCGCCCCGGCCAGGCGGCGCCTGCGACGCCCTGACGCACCGCGTCGTCGTCGACGGCCCATCCGCGCGTGCGCAGCGCTTCGGTCACCTCGATGGCCAGCGCCGCGTTCGCCGGCTGGTACGATCCCAGCAGCTTCGTGCGCAGGTCGGCGAAGCGCCCGTACGAGAACGAGCGCGCGGGCGCGCCGGAAGCGCCCCAATCCACCGGGCCCACGTTCAAGCACGCGAAATCGGGCACGGTGAGCGTATCGCCCGCCGCCGCGACCGCCTGCTCGACCACGGCCATCGCTTCGGCGTCCTGCGGCCACGACACCACGGCGGACCCCGGCTTCACGATGCCGGCCTTCTCGCCCGCAATGGCGGCCAGCGTGGTGCCGAGCAGCTTCGTGTGGTCGAGGCCGATGCGCGCGATGACGGCCGCCTCGGGCGCGTCGATGGCGTTCGTCGAATCGAGGCGCCCGCCGAGGCCCACTTCGAGCACCACGATATCGCAGCCTCGGCGCACGAAGTGCACGAGCGCCACCGCCGTCATCAGCTCGAACTCGGTGGGATGGTCGGCCATAGCCTCGGCCTGCCCCTTCACGAGCAGCGTCGCCTCGGTCAGCTCGTCGAGCGTGATGTTGGCGCCATCCACGCGGATGCGCTCTTCGAACGTGATGAGGTACGGGCTGGTGAACAGCCCCGTGCGCAGCTCCGCTGCCTGGAGGATGGAGGCCAGGTACGCGCAGGTCGAGCCCTTCCCGTTCGTGCCCGCCACGTGGACGAACTTGAGACGATCCTGCGGCCGGCCCAGCCGGTCGAGCAGCTCGCGAATGCGGTCGAGCCCCAGCCGCGACTCCAACCAGCGCGGCTCGTTGATGTAGGCGATAGGATCGAACGACATAGGGACCTCCTGATGAGATGGGGATCGAGGCGAATGTTTCACGTGAAACATTCGTTCGCGCACAAGCGCGAAACGCGCGGGAGCGAAGCGACCCGTGCCTCGCGCGCAGCGCGAGAACAACCGCGCGGGTGGTCGGGCGGGAGCGAAGCGACCCGCCCATGCGCCCGCAGGGCGCATAATGGGCGCGCGGGTTGGCGCAGTAAGTCAGCGAGGGGCGCTGTGGTGCCCGAGATCGTGGGGAGGGCGAGGGCGAAGCGTACTTCGGTACGCGAGTCCTCGGCCTCGCCGCGAGATCGGGTGCCACAGCGCCCCGCAGCGTCGGCGGGTTCCGAAGGCCGTCAGGCCTTCGGAACCAGATACTCCGCAATGCCCGCCGCCGCGCGCTTGCCGGCGCCCATGGCGAGGATGACGGTTGCCGCGCCGATGACGGCGTCGCCGCCGGCGAACACGCCCGGCTTCGACGTGGCTCCTGTGCGCTCGTCGGCCACGATCAGGCTGCGCGGCGTCACCTCGAGCCCCGGGGTGGTCTTCGCGATCAGCGGGTTGGTCTTCGAGCCCGCCGCAACCACCAGCATGTCGATGTCGATGACGAACTCGCTGCCTTCGACCGCCGTCGGACGGCGCCGCCCGCTCGCATCGGGCTCGCCCAACTCCATGCGGACACACTCGACGCCCGACGCCCAGCCGTTCTCGTCGCCCAGGATGCGCGTCGGGTTCGTCAACAGCTGGAAGTGAATGCCCTCCTGCTCGGCATGGTGCACTTCCTCGGCACGCGCCGGCATCTCGTCGCGGCCGCGGCGGTACACCACGGTCACGTCGGCGCCCAGGCGCTTCGCCGTGCGCGCGGCGTCCATGGCCACGTTGCCGCCGCCCACCACCACGCACTTCTTGCCGGCGTACACCGGCGTCTCGTACTCGGGGAACAGATACGCCTTCATGAGGTTCACGCGGGTCAGCAGCTCGCTTGCCACCGACACGCCGTTGAGGCCCTCGCCCTCGATGCCCAGGTAGCTGGGCAGGCCCGCGCCCGTGCCCACGAACACGGCGTCGAAGCCGCGGTCCTCCATGAGCTCATCGATGTCGTAGAGCTTGCCCACCAGCGCGTTCACCTCGAACGACACGCCCTTGTCGCCCAGCTTCGACACCTCGCGCTGCACGAGGTCCTTCGGCAGGCGGAACTCGGGGATGCCGTAGGTCAGCACGCCGCCCACCTTGTGTAGCGCCTCGAACACGGTGATGTCGCACCCGCGCTTCGCCAGCTCGCCTGCGCAGGTCAGCGATGCCGGGCCCGAGCCGATGACCGCGACGCGCTTGCCGGCCAAGTCCTTCAACACGGCGCCTTCCGCGCTGCGCCAAATGCCGCAGGCAACCTCGTCGCCCGCGGCGCATTCGTCGCGAAGCCCGTCCATGGCCGCAGCCGCCTCTTCGGGATGCTCGAACGCCCAGTCGGACGTGAAGCGCTCCAAGCGCCCGATGGCCACAGGCTCGCCGTTCCTGCCGCGCGTGCACACGCCCTCGCACTGCGTCTCCTGCGGGCACACGCGGCCGCAGATGGCGGGCAGCGAGTTCGCGCTTTTCACGATGGCGTACGCGCAGGCGAAGTTGCCCTCGGCCACCTGCGCGATGAACTGCGGGATGGGAACGCCCACGGGGCATCCGCTCACGCACGGCGTGTTCGGGCACTGGATGCAGCGGCGCGCCTCGGCCATTGCCTCCTCTTCGGAGTAGCCCAGCGCCACCTCCTCGAACGTCTGCGCACGCTCGACGGGATCGAGCTCCGGCATGGGGACGCGCGTCTTCTGCTTGTTGGCTTCGTAGTTCATCCGCGCCATGCTAGGCCCCCTTCCGCTCGGTCGAATGTCCCAAATGGGGACTGTCCCCATTTGGGACACTGGTGCAATCGCGGCCTTCGCGCGCCGCGCTCTCGAAGCTGCGGTACATGACGCCGCGGCGCATGGCGTCGTCGAAATCCACCAGATGGCCGTCGAAGTCGGGCCCGTCCACGCATGCGTGCAGGTACTCGTCGCCCACCTTCACGCGGCAGCCGCCGCACATGCCCGTGCCGTCGATCATGAGCGGGTTCATGCTGACATACGTTTTGATGCCGTAGGGCTTCGTGGTGGCGGCCACGAACTTCATCATGATGACGGGCCCCACAGCCAGAACGAGGTCGTAGTCCGCGCCCTCGTCGATGCGCTGCTGCAGCGCCTGCGTCACCAGGCCCTTGTTTCCGTTCGAACCATCGTCGGTCATGATGATCTGGCGCGTGGAATGCCGGTCGATCTCGTCTTCCAGCAGCACGAGGTCCTTGTTGCGGAAGCCGGTGATAACATCCACCTCGCAGCCATGGTCGTACAGCCACTTGGCCTGAGGAAACGCGATGGCTGTTCCCAAACCGCCGCCGATGACGCACGCGCGCTTCGCGCCTTCCAGCTCGGTGGGGTTGCCCAACGGCCCGGCGAAGTCCTGCAGCGCGTCGCCCGCTTTCATCTGGGCGAGGCGTATCGTGGTGGCGCCAACCGCCTGGAAGATGATCGTAATCGTGCCCGCCTCCGGGTCGCAGTCGTTCATGGTCAACGGGATGCGCTCGCCCTGCTCGTCGATGCGCAGCATGATGAACTGACCCGGCTTGATCTTCTTCGCGATCTCGGGCGCGCGCACCACCATGCGCGTCACCTCGGGATTGAGCGCCTCTACCTGTTCGATGGGATACACGTCACTGCCCTTCTCGTCTCAGATACAAAAGCAGCACCGAAAGCGGTGCCGTCTCGTAGATGTGGCCGTCAGTATAGCAAAGGCGCTGCCGCACCTATGTTACGAGCATGTTTCCACCCGGCCAGTGGAGGAAATCGCGCCGGAAGGGTTTCTCAATGTTCTGGCGTGCGTCAACAATCCCCCAACGGAGCAACCGGAGAGCATGCAGGGAGGCTCCTGCATGGTAAGCTGGGGAATCGTCCGGTCCGCGGGCAAGACGCCCGGGGTTTCGTTTGGGAGAACGCGATGGCTCACCTCTACTTTCTGCACAACCGCCTGCAAGCCGCCCCGGCAGGCACGCCCATCGACGCCGATCAGCCGGTGGTCGAAGTGCTCAACTCGCTGGAAATTGGCGAGGCCTGCTTCCTCAGCTCCGAGACGCGGGAGTCGCTGCGCTCCATATACACGGTCGAGAACACCTACCTCGATGTGTTCCCCCACTGCCTCATCGGATCGTTCGCCGTGCCCAACAAGAACCACATCCTGTTCGACCCGCTCTGCTTCGCGTTCTACTTCGACGCCACGCATCTGGTGTTCCTCGACGACGGCACCACCTGCGCGCGCGTTCTCGAGGAAATCGCCTCGCAAGGCGTTTTGAAGCAGCCCACCGTCGGTCACTGCCTGTTCGAGTTCATGAAGATGCTCATGAAGAACGACCTCTCCTTCCTGGCCGATCTGGAGGATCGCATGGAGGACGTGGAGGAGTCCATCATCGATCGCGGCAAGAACGCCAACAGCCGCACCATGCTGACGTTCCGGCGCAAGCTGCTGCGCATCGACACGTACTACCAGCAGCTGGTGGACATGGCCAGCGGCATAGCCGAAAACGAGAACGGGCTGCTCAGCAAGGAGGAAAGCCGCCTATTCCTGGTAGCGGAACGTCAGGCCGAACGCCTGTTGAAGCGCTCGCTCACCCTCAAGGAGTACAGCTTGCAGTTGCGCGAACTGTACCAGACGCAAATCGACCTGCAGCAGAACAACACGATGCAGTTCTTCACGGTTATCACCACGTTGTTCGCGCCGCTGACGCTGCTGACCAGCTGGTTCGGCATGAATTTCACGAACATGCCCGGCCTTGACTGGCGCTGGGGCTACGAAGCCATCATCGCCGTATCGGTAATCATCGTCGTGATCGAAATCATCATCTTCAAGCGCAAGAAGTGGCTGTAGTGCCTCACCCCCTCCCGCGCATCCAACGAAGGCCCAGATGGCAAAAAAGCATCGAATTCGGAAGTTGCCGCCTGGGATCGACTGCGAGCCGACCGTGCTCCGGATAACCACCCCGCATAATGCCTGATTGCGAAGAGCACTTCTTCTGGTGCCGCGCACGGCGCTTGCTCAAGGCTTGCGATGCATTCCGAATTCGATGCTTTTTTGCCATTTCGGCCTCGATCCGCTGCACGAGCGCCAAAGGGGCAATCTCGAACCGAAGGGGGCTGCGCACTAAGCCAGCCGCTAACGAAAGAAATCAGCTGTTTTTTCGTTACGCTGCGAAAAGGCCCCGCTATCGAAAGAAACCTTTCGTTAACGGGGCTGTATGAGGCAAGGGGACGGACGGCGCTTGCGTCGAGCCGTTACAGCAGCGGCGGTTGCTCGACGTGCGGGGGTTCGGCGGCTTTGGCGGCGGCCTCCGCGGCCCGTTCGGCTTCGCTTGCGCGCAACAGCTCGCCCAGCGTGGCGAAGTCGTTCTCCAGCGCCTCGCGCTTGGAACCGTCGTACAGCGCGGCCGCCGGGTGGAAGATGGGGAACACCTTGAACTTGCCGGCGCGCTGCACGGTGCCGTGCAGGCGCGTGATGCCGATATCCGTCTTCAGGATGAACTTCGTGGAGAAGTTCCCCAGCGTCACCAGGAACTCGGGATCGATGGTGCGCGTCTGCTCGCGCAGGTACGGCGTGCACAGCTCGATCTCCTCGGGACGCGGGTCGCGGTTTCCGGGCGGGCGGCACTTCAGCACGTTCGCGATGAACACGTCCTCGCGGACGAGCCCGGCGACGGCCAGCAGCTCGTTGAGGTACTTGCCCGCCGCGCCCACGAAGGGCTCGCCTTGCAGGTCTTCGTTCTTGCCCGGCGCCTCGCCGATGATCATGACGCGTGCTTCGGGATTGCCCACGCCGAACACCGTCTGCGTGCGGCCGTCGGCCAAGGGGCACTTGCGGCACCCTTCCACCTGCGCGCGTATCTCGTCGAGCGGAATATGCGGCTTGGTCATGCGAATCCCCTTTCCTACACGTACACGCGCGGCATGCGCAAGCTGAACCCGCAGGCCAGCTCGTAGTTGATGGTGCCCAGCGTGTTCGCCATGTCGTCGAGGGTGATCACGGAATCGCCCTCGCGTCCCACCAGCAGCACCTCGTCGCCAATCATCGGATCGAGCCGGCGCCGGCTGCCGTACACCCGCAGATCCACCTCGAACATGCACTGGTCCATGCAGATGTTGCCCACCTGATGGCAGCGCTGCCCCTTGAGGATCACGTCGGTGCGCCCCGACAGGCCGCGACGCAGGCCGTCGGCGTACCCCACGGGCACGGTGCATATCTTCACGCTGCCGGGACTGCGGTAGTTCATGCCGTAGCTCACGCCCTCGCTCATGGGCACGGTGCGCACGTCGGTGATGCGCGCGTGCACGCTCATGGCGGGGTGCAGGTCGATCATCGGGCGCGTGACGCCCGACGGATGCAGGCCGTACATGGCTATGCCCAGGCGCACCATGTCGAACTGCACGTCAGGATAGCGGATGGCCGCGGCCGAGTTCGCCGCATGCACGATGCCGGGGTTGACGCCTGCCGTGCGCAGCGCCGTGACGGCCTCGATGAACCGCTTCACCTGGATCTGGAAGTCCAACGTCTCCGCGGAGTCGGCCGTGGCGAAGTGCGTGAACGTGCCCACGAGGTCGAGCGCGCGATGGAAGCTCACCTGCCCCATGAACTCGACCACTTCGTCGTGGCGCACGCCGATGCGGTTCATACCCGTGTTCACCGCCAGGTGGTACGGAGCGCGCACGCCGTACGCGTCGGCGGCCTCGGCGTACTGGATGGCGAACTCGGAGGTATAGACGCTCGGCATGACCTTGTAAGCCAGAAGCAGCGGGATGGCCGTCTCGGGCGGCTGCGAAAGAACGAGGATGGGCGCGTTTACCAGCGCCTCGCGCAGCTCGATGGCTTCGTTCACCGTGGCCACGCCCAGGTAGTCGGCGCCGGAGTTGAGCGCGGTCTTGGCACAGCGCACCGCGCCGTGACCGTATCCGTCGGCCTTCACCACGGCCATGAGGCGCACGCCGTTGTCGATGCGCTGCTTGACGGCGCTCGTGTTATGACGGATGGCGTTGAGGTCGATCTCGGTCCACGACCAGCGGCGGTCGACGTCGGGAATGAGGCGCAGCTTGTCGGGGTCGAATTGGGCCGGCTCGCCGTCGGGCCGCGCGTGGTCGCGCGCGTACTGGAACGCGCCCTCCGCTCCGCTGCTGAACGCCGCCGTGGCCGCCTCGTACGCGCCCTTGTTGGCCGCGTTGCCCGCCGGAGGCTGCTCGCCTACGTATCGCGGCGTACCCATCGCCGCGCTCGCCGACACGAAGCCGTTGGGCCTGCGTTGCGAGAAACCGGTGAACCCGTTGGGAAGATCCTGTGCCATGCTCTACGCCTTTCAGTCGATCGGGCATCAGTATAGCACTTGGGATCGTGGCGAAGCCCGCCCTCATTCATGCAGCATGTCCAACAGCTCTTGACGACGGTGGATGTCGAGCTTCGTGTAAATGTGCTTCGCGTGCGTGCGCACGGTGTTCTCGCTGATGACCAGGCGCTCGGCGATGGCGGCCATGCTGTTCCCGCGCGCGATAAGCTCCATGACCTCCGTTTCGCGCGTCGACAACCCGTGCGCCTCCTGCAGCATGAGACATTGCTTCGACGTGCGATCGCGGATGACGCCCGCGTCTTCGGATGCCGAAGGGCGATTCCGTCGGCGCTTTGCCGCAGGTTTCGCCGCCTTCTGCTGCCGCGGCTCCTCCGGCGCGCCGACCGCCAGGAACTCGATGGGATCGGCCGTCACCGTGCCCTTCGCCGCCAGCGATTTGAACAGCGTGCCCGTGGCCGCCAGCAGCGTGAGGCCCAGCACGTAGCTCGATACCATGGCCACGATGAACAACCACTCGCGACCGCCGATCCACATGAAGTCGCTCACCCAGCCCAGCAAGAAGCCGGCGCTCTGCATGATGTAGGCCACGCCGCCGAAGAACCCGTAGATGAACACCGGGTTGATGCCGCGGTCGCGCGAGATCTGCGCGCACTGCATCATCATGAGCATCTGCACTAGCGAGAACACCATGTACGTAAGCGCCGCGAACAGGTTGAGATAGGTCGCACCCAAAAACGGCAGCAGCAAGAACCCCGTGATGATGAGCGGATACACCACACGGAACACCGAGGTCAGCCCGAACCGGAAGCTCATGCGGTACCACAGCACCAACAGCACCACCGCCGACACCAACGAGCCCAGCATCGACGCGCTGTTCACCACTGCGCCGATATCCTCGTGCAGAAGCGCGATGCCGCGGATGACGCCGCTGGCGAACGCGAGCGACCCCACGCACAGCGCACTGCGCCAATAGTCGGCCACCACCTGCCGATACACGCGCGGATGCTGCTGCGGCACGTCCTCGAACATAGGCTGGTCCACGTGCATCTCGCGCACCGAAAGCGCGATGCAAAGGCCGCACAAGGGCACGAACACGAGCGGTATGAGGAAAGCCGTCAGCGCGATGGGCACGAGGTACAGCGCAAAGTAGATGAGCGGCGCGATGGCCGTGCCCACGATGAGCCGCAAGTTGCCCTCGGCCGACGGCAGCGACGCGAAGTAGCGCTGCCATAGCATGAACATGCCCGCGCACCCGATGCCCAGCAACACGCCACCGGCGAACACCAGCGGGAGCGTGGCCGCCTGCACGTACATGGCCGCGATAAGGCAGGCCGACCCGGCGAACACCAACAGCGCGCTCAGCGACACCAGCATCACACGCGCGCCGCGCGGAAAGTAGTACGATCCGAGCATGCTGGCTACGAACGCGCCGCCGAACGCGAGCGCCTGGGCTAGGAAGAACGTGAGGGTGATCTCCGCCGTCTGGAATTCGAGCGGCAGAAACGGGAAGACACCGCCCCAAATGGACGTGGCGTTCACCGTGAGAAAACATGCGTAGCCCCAACTGGACACATGCATGCGCGATGAGCTTTGCTCCACGACCCCTCCTATCCCAGCTTGCACGACGCTTCGCATGGTAGCATAGCCGTCGGCTCCGAAACGGGGGATTCAGAGAATAGTGATGACTCCTACCTGGGGTTTTGTTCTTAAATCACATGACGAGTGTGATTCCCCCGCCAGCTGTTTCCGGTACTTTGGAACAGGCGAGAGGAACAATCGAAGCAAGAGGAGGGAACCATGACCATGAACGAATCGAGCGTATCGCGCCGCACGTTCGTCAAGGGATCGCTGGCCGGCCTGGCGCTTGCCGGCGCTGCCGGATCGACCGCGCTGTACGGCTGCGCGCCGAAGGACGAGAAGGGCGCCGCAAGCGAGGGCGCGGGCGCATCGACCGACCAGATCTCGTGGAGCCAGTGCAACGTCAACTGCGGCGGCAACTGCGTCTTCCAGTGGCACTCCCAGGACGGCAAGATCGTCTACATGGAGTCCGACAACACCGGCGACGTCGATCTGCAGGCACGCGCCTGCCTGCGCGGCCGCTCCATGCGTCGCTGGATCAACAGCCCCGACCGCCTGACGAAGCCCATGAAGCGCGTCGGCAAGCGTGGCGAGGGCAAGTTCGAGGAGATCAGCTGGGACGAGGCCATCGACACCATCGCCAGCGAGCTGAAGCGCGTCATCGACACGTACGGCAACGACGCCATCTACGTGAACTACGCCACCGGCATGTACTCCACCACCGGCAAGCAGCCGGGCCTGCGCCTGCTGGGCCTGCTGGGCGGCTACATCAACCAGGCGTACGACTACTCCACCCACATGCTGCAGGTGGCGCTGCCCTTCATGTACGGCAGCAAGTGCAGCCCGTACGACAACGTGCACGCTTCCTCGTTCTCCGAGGCCGAGCGCGCCTCCGACCTTGTGGTGATGTTCGGCAACAGCCCGGCGGAAACCCGCATGGGCGGCGCGAACGCCGTGTGGGACTTCGCGAAGGTGCGCGAGTCCGTCACCGGCCGCGGCGGCAAGATCGTCAACATCGACTACCGCATGAACGAGTCGTGCTCGGGACACCCGGACGAGTGGCTGCCCATCCGTCCCGGCACCGACGCCGCGCTGGCGTCCGCCATCGCGCACGAGTGGATCGCGAACGACCAGGTGGACAAGGGCTTCCTGGACGAGTACTGCGTCGGCTACGACGAGGACACCATGCCCGAGAGCGCCAAGGGCCAGAACAAGTCCTACAAGGACTACATCATGGGCACCGGCTACGACATGGTAGAGAAGACCGCCGAGTGGGCCGCCCCCATCACCGGCATCCCGGCCGAGCGCATCAAGCAGCTGGCAGCCGACATCGCCGCCGCCGAGGCGCCGTTCATCTGCCAAGGCTGGGGCCCGCAGCGCCACACGAACGGCGAGGACACGTCGCGCGCCATCTGCATGCTGCCCGTGCTCATCGGCAAGATCGGCCTGCCCGGCACGAACACCGGCCAGCGCGAGGCCGAACCGCCCACCTATCTCGTGGGAAGCCTGCCGTTCGAGAACCCCATCAAGACGGCCATCCCGGTGTACCAGTGGATCAACGCCGTGGACCACGGCAAGGAGATGACGGCCACCAACGCCGGCATCGTGGGCGCCGACAAGCTGAACAACGACATCAAGTTCCTGTGGAACTACGCGGGCAACTGCATCACGAACCAGCACGGCGACATCAACTACACGCACGACGTTTTGGCAGACGAGAGCAAGCTGGAGTTCATCCTGGTGTGGGACACCGTGATGACCGACTCCGCCAAGTACGCCGACATTCTGCTGCCCGACGCCATGCGCTCCGAGCAGCTGAACATGCAGACGCAGGGCTACTCCGAATACTACACCGCCGTCGTCGTGGGCGGGCCCGCGCAGGAAGCGCCGGGCGAGTGCCGCTCCAGCTACGACGTATGCGCCGACATCGCCGACAAGTTCGGCAAGAAGGACGCGTTCACCGAGGGCAAGACGCAGGAAGACTGGATCAAGGAGCTCTACGAGGCCGGCGCGAAAGCCGACGGCAACATGCCCACCTGGGACGAGATCAAGGCCCAAGGCGTGTACAAGCGTCCGCTGGAGCCGGCCATCGGCCTGGTGGACTTCCGCACCGACCCGGTGAAGAACCCGCTGTCCACGCCGTCGGGCAAGATCGAGATCTACTCCGAGCAGCTGGCCGAGATCGCCGCCACGTGGGAGCTCGAAGAGGGCGACGTCATCAACCCCATCCCCGTGTTCACGCCCGGCTTCCAGGGCTACGGCTCGGTGACCGACGAGTACCCGCTGTACTGCACGGGCTTCCATCACAAGAGCCGCACCCACTCCTCCTTCGGCTTCATCCCCGAGCTGGAGCAGGTGGCGCGCCAGCAGCTGTGGATCAACCCCGCCGACGCCGAGTCGCGCGGCATCGCCAGCGGCGACACGGTGGCCGTGAAGAGCCCCGCCGGCGAGATCCGCATCGAGGCTTTGGTCACGTCGCGCATCATCCCGGGCACCATCGGCATCCCGCAGGGCGCGTGGCACAAGGCCGACATGAACGGCGACCGCGTGGACGAGGGCGCGTGCGTCAACACGCTGACCACGTACCGCCCGACGCCGCTTGCCAAGGGCAACGGCCCGGCGCACTCCATCATCGCCCAGATCACGAAAGCCTAACGGGGGGAGGACCACATGACTCAGTACGGATTTTTCTTCGACAGCACGCGCTGCACGGGTTGCCGCACCTGCGAGATGGCGTGCAAGGACTACAAGGACCTGTCCGCCACCATCGCATTCCGCAAGGTGTACGACTACGAGGGCGGCGCCTGGAGCGACGTGGGCGACGGCACCTTCACGTCCGACGCGTTCGCCTACCACGTGTCGCTGGGCTGCCAGCACTGCGCGATGCCGGCCTGCATGGCCAAGTGCCCGCAGGGTGCCATCGAGAAGGATACCAAGACGGGCCTGGTGCACATCAACCAGGAAAAATGCACGGGCGTGGGCGCCTGCGTGGAGACGTGCCCCTACAACGTGCCCATCGTGGACAAGGCCCTGGGCAAGGGCGTGAAATGCGACGGCTGCGCCGACCGCGTGGCCGAGGGCAAGAGCCCCATCTGCGTGGAGGCCTGCCCGTTGCGCGCGCTGGAGTTCGGCGACATCGAGGAGCTGAGGGCGAAGCACGAAGGAACGGTGGCAGGCATTGCGCCGATGCCGTCGCCCGACGAGACGACGCCCTCCATCGCAATCCTGCCGTGCCCGGCGGCGAAGGAGCCCGGCGACACCACTGGCGCCATCGCCAATGAGAAGGAAGTGACGGGCGTGGCCTAACCGGCATCCGCCACTCGAAGGGGCGCCGCAGGGGCGCCCCTTCGCATCTTCGAACGAAGGCCCCCTTCCCCAGGACGGGGCTTCCCCGCGCACGGCGCCGCCCGAACGGGCTCCGGGGAATCGACGGGCCTTCGTGGTAGAATCGTCTTCGTCTTCCATCGTTTCCGACCGAAAGCGGCATTATGCCACGGGGCTTCTTTTACGACAATACGCGCTGCACCGGGTGCAGAACCTGCGTCATAGCGTGCAAGGACTACCATGACCACGGACCGGACATGGCCTTCCGCATGGTCATCGACTACGAAGGCGGCTCCTGGCAACCCGATGTCGACGGGACGTTCTCGCAGGACGCGTTCGCCTACCACGTGTCCATCTCGTGCAACCACTGCAACAACCCCGTGTGCACCCGCGTATGCCCCACCGGCGCCATGCATAAAGACGAGCTCGGGCTGGTCTGGCCCGATGCCACCAAGTGCATCGGCTGCGGCTACTGCACCATGGCCTGCCCCTACCACGCACCGCATATCGACGCGCGCCTGAAACGCAGCAGCAAGTGCGACGGCTGCCGCGACCGCCTCGTCGACGGCGAGCAGCCTGTCTGCGTGGAAGCCTGCCCGCTGCGCGCGCTGGAGTTCGGGCTGACGTCCGAGCTGACCGACCGCCACCCCGACGCAGTGCGCTCCATCCTGCCGCTGCCGGACGAATCGGCCACGCGCCCCAACCTCCTCATCCTGCCGTCGCCTGCGGCCGAACGAGCCGAAAAGCAGGGAGGCAGCATCGTGAACCGAACGGAGCTTCATCTATGACCAGCGGATTCGACGCCTTCTCGCTGGGCCTGTTCACCTCGCTCGCACCGGCGGGCGTCGTTGCGTTCCTGGCACTCGCGCTCGTGCGGCTCTGGTCGCGCGACCGCACGGCCTCAGTGCGCATCGACCGTATGATCGCGCTGCCGTTCAGCGTGGTTCTGATCGGGTTCATCGCCTCGGCCACGCACCTCGGAACGCCCGCGAACGCGCTGCACGTGTTCTCGGGCGTCGGCCGCTCGCCGCTGTCCAACGAGGTTCTGAGCGCTGTCGCGTTCCTGTTCCTGGTAGGTTCGTACTGGATGATGGCGTTCAAGGAGCGCTTTCCCGATGCCGTGGCGAAGCCATGGCTGGCGTTGGCCTGTCTGGCAGGAATCGCGCTTATCGCGTGCACGTCCATGGCGTACAACGTGGACACGGTTCCTACCTGGGATACCGCATTCACGCCGGCGAACCTCGTGTTGGCAGCGTTGCTGGCAGGCCCTGTGTTGGGGCTCCTGTTCCTGGAGCTGGCGCAGGTGCGGCCGCGCGCGCTCGAGCGCGCGCTCGTCGTACTGGCGGCGCCCGCGCTCGTGGCGGGGACCGTCGTGCTCGCACTGCACCAGGAGAGCCTTCCCGCCATCGCGAACAACGAGTTCGCAGCCAGCACGCTCGCGCCTTCCTATCCTGCTGTCATCGGCGCGCATCTCATCGTAGGCGCGATCGCACTCGCAATAGCCGGCCTGTCGATGAAGCGCGTCCAATCCCGCCGCACGACACTCGCACTGAGAGCCACCGCCAGCCTGCTCGCGCTCGCAGCCGTCTTCGTCACCCGCATCGTGTTCTACCACCTGCACATGACCGTGGGATTCTGATCGAACAGTTCTCCCGTGTGGCAACACAGCGGTCGTTCGCCGACTTCCCTGATTTTGGCAAAAATTTCGAGGTAAGAAGATGTTAGCCAAGGAATACTTGCACTATAGGATGCCTTGCCCAGCTCGTTTCGACAATAATCCCAGGTCATGTTTTTCCATACAGCCTGAACCGTAGAGTTAGATGCAGATGACATCTTCCTACCTCGAAATTTTTGCCAAAATCCGACTCGCTACCGATACTATCGCTGCCCGCGCAAACAAAAACCGACTCCCCTGCGTACGAAGAAACCCTTACGATAGGAAAGTTCAGTCGCATACGTCAAACACCGCGGGGAAGCGGTTCCTAATGCCCGCCGCCGGCCATCATCTTCACGGCGTGCGGCAGGGCTTTCACCACGCCGTCCCAGTTCTCGCGGGCAGCCTTCTCGCTGCCGGGCAGGTTGATCACCAGGTGACGGCCGCGCTGCATGCACAGCGCGCGGGACAGCATGGCGTACGGCGTGATGGCCAGCGAATGCGCGCGCATGGCTTCGGCTATGCCGGGCACGTTGCGATCGCACGCGTCCATCGTGGCCTCGGGCGTCACGTCGCGCAGCGAGAGCCCGCTGCCTCCGCAGGTCAGCACCACGTCCACGTCCTGCTCGTCGCAGGCGCGCACAATGGCCGACGCGATGAACGGTCGCTCGTCGGGCACCACCACGTGGCTCTTGCACTCCCAACCGTTTTCGGCGATCAGCGTCTCCAGCGCTGCGCCGGCCGTATCCTCCTTCATGCCGCGCGTATCCGAGCACGTGATAATGGCGAAGGTGATGTTCTGTTCCATCTTACAAACTCACTTCCTCGGAAACGTCGAGCAGGACGCACTGCACAAGCGAGCCGGCAGTGCGAGAGTCGAGGCCTTCCGGCAGGATGGCCATGCAGTTGCTGCGCTGGATGACTCCGAACAGGCCCGAGCTCTGGTTCTTGGCGGGCGCCACCACGTATTCGCCCTCATCGTTCTTGTACAGCGTGCCGCGCAGGAAGATGCGGCGCGGGTCCTTCTTCTTCACGTCGCGCGATAGCTTCGCCATCACCGACGGGCGCTCGAAATGCGCATACCCTTGCATCTTGCGCAGCGCGGGGCGGATGATCATCTCGAAGCCCACGTACGCCGCCGCCGGGTTGCCGGGCAGGCCGAACACGGGCGTACCGCGCACGATGCCGAACGTCTGGGCCTTGCCGGGACGAATGTTCACCGTGGTCATCAGCAGCTCGCCCAACTCGGACACCACGGGCTTGATGAAGTCGAAGTCGCCGTTCGACGCCCCGCCGCTGGTCACGACGAAGTCGTACGCGTCCGCCGCCGCGGACACCGCCGCCGCAAGCGCCTCCTTCGTATCCTCCACGATGGGCAGGATGACGGGTACCGCACCCGCTGCTTGCGCGCAGGCGGCAAGCGCGTAGCTGTTCGAGTTGCGGATCTTGCCGGGCGTGGGCACGACTGTGGGATCCACCAGCTCGGAGCCGATGGAGATGACGGCCACGCGCGGACGCCGATGCGTCGGCACCTCCACGATGCCGCATCCCGCGAGGAACCCGACGCCGGCCGAGCCGATGACCTCGCCCTTCGACACCACCGTCTCGCCCGCCTTCGCCTCTTCCCCGGCCTCGCGCACGTTGGAGCGCACGGCGGTGGGGGCGGAGAACGCCACGCGGCTGCCGGGCTTGCCGTCGCCGGTCACCACGTCGACGATCTCGTATTTCACCACGGAGTCTGCGTCGTCGGGCATGGGCGCGCCGGTCATGATGCGCACGCACTGCCCGGCCTCGATAGAGCCTTCAAACACGTCGCCCGCCGCGATCTCGGCCACGACGTCCAGTTCGACCGGCGCTTCCTGCGACGCCTCGGCAAGCTCGGCGGCCCGAACCGCGAACCCGTCCATCGCCGAATGGGCGAACGGCGAGATGTCGATATCGCTCTTCAAATCGGCGGCGGCCACGCGGCCGACCGCTTCCAACACGGGCACGGTTTCCACCGGCAGGGGCGCCGCATGGGACAACACGAGCGCACGGGCCTCTTCAAGTGAGATCATTTCTGGCATGGTTGCACATCCTTTTCCTTCGTGCGGCTCATTATAGCGCTTGCAGTATAGTGTTGCGCAGGAAGTTTGGCAGCATCGGCAGTCGTACGCGGGCTTCAAGGGGGGGGGGCGCTCCACCCAATCGCCATGATCTGACGATAGCCCCTCGCCCCCAGGTTCGCGATAATGGAAGGACACCGAACCCTCGCACACAAGGAGACGCCCATGACCTCAGAAGAAACGCCCCTGTACCACCGCGTGAAAGCCCATCCCACCGCCCGCATCGCGCCGTCGGCTGGCATCGTGGGCGACGTGACCATCGGCCGCGACGCCAGCGTGTTCGCCGGCGTGCAGATCCGCGGCGACGACGCGCCCGTCGTCATCGGCGACGAGTCCAACTTGCAGGAGAACACGGTCGTCCACGTGGATTTCGACGTGCCCTGCATCGTGGGGCCGCATTGCACCGTAGGCCACGGCACCATCCTGCACGGGTGCGAGCTGGGCGAAAACGTGCTGGTGGGCATGGGCTCCATCGTGATGAACCGCGCGAAGATCGGCGCGAACAGCCTGATCGGGGCAGGATCGCTGGTGACAGAGGGCAAGGAGTTCCCGCCGGGCAGCCTCATCATGGGCACGCCGGCGCGCGTGAAGCGCGCGCTGACCGACGAGGAGATTGCGTCCATGTGCACCTTCCCCGCCGACGACTACGTGCGCCAAAGCGGCGAAATGCTGGAGCAGGGAGTGCTGGAGCACCCCGCCCCCGACATGGACATGCACCGGGGAGCGTAGGGCAAAGCCTTTTCCCGCTCATGAAGAAGGGCTGCCCAAAGGCAGCCCTTCTCGTTTCGCGAAGCTAAAGAGCCGTCAAGCTCTCGCACCGTTAGCGGTTGATATTGTAAAAGGCGTTCATGCCGGCGTACTGGGCGGCGGTGTCCAACTCTTCCTCGATGCGGAGCAGCTGGTTGTACTTCGCCACGCGGTCGCTGCGGCAGGGCGCGCCCGTCTTGATCTGGCCGGTGTTGCAAGCGACGGCCAGATCGGCGATGGTGGTGTCCTCGGTCTCGCCGGAGCGGTGGCTCATGACGCATGCATAGCCGGCCTGCTTCGCCATCTCAATGGCCTCCAGCGTCTCGGTCAGGCTGCCGATCTGGTTCACCTTGATGAGGATGGCGTTCGCGCAGCCCAGCTCGATACCCTTGGCCAGGCGCTTGGAGTTGGTGACGAACAGGTCGTCGCCCACCAGCTGCACGCGGTCGCCGATGCGGTCGGTCAGCTCTTTCCAGCCGTCCCAATCCTCTTCGGCCATACCGTCCTCGATGGAGACGATGGGGTACTTGTTCACGAGCGCTTCCCAATAGTCCACCATCTCGGCGCTGGTCAGCTCGCGGCCCTCGCCCGCCAGCACGTACTTCTTCTTATCGGCGTCGTAGAACTCGGTGGATGCCGGGTCCATGGCGAACATGATGTCCACGCCGGGCTTGTAACCGGCAGCTTCGCACGCCTTCGTCACGTACTCGAGCGGCTCTTCGTTCGTCTTGAAGTTGGGGGCGAAGCCACCCTCGTCACCCACGCCGCCGCCGAGGCCCGCGTCATGCAGCACCTTCTTCAGCGTGTGGTAGATCTCGGCGCACCAGCGCAGCGCCTCGGCAAACGTGCTCGCGCCCACCGGCATGATCATGAACTCCTGGAAGTCCACGTTGTTGTCAGCATGCACGCCGCCGTTGAGGATGTTCATCATGGGCGTGGGCAGCAGGTGCGCGTTCGCGCCGCCGACGTACTTGTACAGCGGCAGCTCAGCCGACTCAGCAGCAGCCTTGGCGCAGGCCAGCGACGCGCCGAGGATGGCGTTCGCGCCCAAGGCACCCTTGTTGTCGGTGCCGTCCACCTGCAGCATGATGTCGTCGATGAAGCGCTGATCGTCGGCCTCGATGCCGATGAGCGCCTCGGCGATCTCCTCGTTCACGTGGGCGACAGCATCCAGTGTGCCCTTGCCGAGATAGCGGCCCTTGTCGCAGTCGCGCAGCTCGACGGCCTCGAACGCGCCCGTCGAAGCGCCCGACGGCACCGCGGCACGGCCGAACGCGCCGTCTTCCAGCACCACTTCAACTTCCACGGTCGGGTTGCCGCGCGAGTCCAGAATCTCGCGACCGAACACATCGATGATGACGCTCATGCATGCCTCCTAGTAGGTTTTCCCGCTTTGCCGCATCGCCACGGCAAAGATGCACTTCGCGGTAATCATAGCACGTCGGAAGCGCAGCGTTCGTCCCTTTGGCCGTTTTCCCGCCATTGTCGACAAGCGGTCGAGAGGGCGAAACGCGAGCCCTACCCCAACGCTATATCGTCGCCATCGTCCACAAGATGTTCACGCTCGGCTACGATTCGATCGATGAGTTCTTGTTGAGAGTGCACATCCAACTTGCGATAGATGGCGCGTACGTGGGTTTTCACCGTATCGGGCGACACGGTGAGTTCTTCGCAGATGGCACGCCGCGTCTTCCCCTGAGCAAGCAGCAGCATCACCTCGGTCTCTCGCTGCGTCACCGCACGCTCGGTAGCCACGAACCGCACGATCCCTGCGAGATCGCCAGCTTCAAGACCGCCTTCGCCCGGCAGCACCGTGCCCCAACCGTACTTCAAATTGCGACCGCTCGACAGGAACAGCGCACAGGCGAACAGGAAGCACGCGGCGAAGCTGGCGAGGATAGCCGCTTCCCCGTAGGGACGTCCGCCCAACACCACGTAAGCCACCGCGCCGCCCACGAGAACGCCGGAAAACAGCGCCGCACCCGGACAGCTGGCAACCCACGTGGCTGGAAGCCCCATGTTCTTCATGAGGCAGGCGCCCAAGCTCCACAGCACCAAATCGAGGTAGCAGAACCCGGCGACCAACGTCACGAAACCCAGCTGCGGCAACCCTGGCGCCATCGCAGCCAGCAAGAACCCCACAGCTACGAACGAAAACGCCACCTTGTAGATGAACCGGTTGAAATCGAGCCTCAGGAACACGAGCGTGGCGAACAACAGCACCACAGCTGCGAGCTGCCCGATCGCCATATGCGAGGAGCCGGAAGCAGGGACACCGAACAGGAACAGGCTGGCGTAGAACACGCCGGCGGCGATGCCCTGCACCGCCGAGGTGGCCACGAACTTGGCAGGAAACGGCAGGGGCACGTCGCGTCCATGCTGGAAATAACGCACTCGCGGAAAGCCGTGCACGACACGGCGCAGAAGCAGAAACGCCGCGAACGGTAACGCGAGCGCGACGCCGTACAGCACAAGCGGCGCTTGAGTCGCTTCGGCCAAGCAGGAGAAGCACGCCGTCATCAGCACGAGGGCCGCCAGCGTTCCCAACATGCCCTGATACAGCGTCTGCTGCGTGCCTATCCATCCGAACACGCGATCGATCTCCACGCGGAACAGAGCAGCCCCGACGCCTGTCAGCGCGCTCATCACCGCATACAAAGCGGCATCGGCGGCACCGGGCAGCGACCGGTCGAGCGCCCACACCAAGTGAAGCGCCGCCGCAAGCGTCATGATCGAAGCGATCGCCACCAACCACGACGGACTGTCCGGCACGCTGCGCGTGCGTTTGAACCAGATGGCAATCACCGCACTTGCCATGGCCATCCCCAGCAGCGAACCCGCCCATGCCGGCATAGCCACCATCGCTCCGCCGCCCAACGGCATCGTCACCTCGGGACCCATGCAGCACGCAACCATCCAAACCATATAGCATGCGCTCGTCAGCGCAATGCGCCCTCGACCCGCCGCAGACTGAAGCACGCCCGCGACGACGCCGCGCCGTTCGCTCGGTGCGTTAAAAAGATTGCGAACATGTTCGTTCGGCATATCCCTCCCCTTTTCTCCCTAAAACCAGGATACCGCGTCGCACCTCACCCCTCGGGGTGAAAACCCGCGATGCGGCTTTTTTCCCTGCGGCGGGCGACGAAAGCGCTGTCCGGCGCATGATACGGTACGGTCATCGCCCGGTGCGGAGGGCACGGGCAGGCGGCATCGGTATTGCGCGGGCCGCCGATCGTCAAGGGAGGAAGGGATCGACATGACGCAGGAAAGCATTCCCAGCATGGATCGACGCAGTTTCTTGAAAGGAGCCTTCGCCACAAGCGCCGTGGCTACCGCCGCCGTCGCTGGCGTAGGTACGCTAGCAGGATGCGCCGCGCAACCGAAGGAGGGCACGGCGGGCGCCTCCAAAGCCAGCGCGAAGGGCACGGCAGGTACGTACGAATTCGAAACCGCACCCGAGCCTATCGCCGACAGCGATATCAAAGAGACGGTCGATGCCGACGTCGTAATCGTCGGCGCGGGCTTCTCAGGCCTATGTTGCGCGTTGTCTGCCGCGGAGAACGGCTTGAACGTCGTGATGCTCGAGCGCATGGATCATGTGGTGGGACGCGGCGGTTCCATCTACGCCATGAACTCAAAGCTGACGAAGGAGAAGGGCTACGAGTGCTCAGTGGAAGAGATCGCTCGACGCTACAAGCGCATGATGGGATACCACTCCTACCGGGTGGATGGCCGCAAGTGGATGCTGCACTTCAACCGTTCAGGAGAAGCCATGGACTGGCTCATCGACCGCATGACCACGGCAAGCTCCGTGGGCGGCAGCGACCTCACCCCTGTCATGGAGCACTGGTACGAGGACCCGGAGGAGATCAACGGCGAATTCCCCGGTACGCACGAATTTTTGGACGGCCCGAACGGCAAAGGTCCCGACGACAACCCGCAACAGGACGTATGCGACAACATGGCGGCGTACTGCGCAAAGGAAGGCGTAGACATCCGCTACCAGACCGAGGCGAAGCAGCTGGTGAAGGACGGCGACAAGGTCGTGGGCGTCGTGGCGAAAACCGGCGACGGCTACACCCGCTTCAATGCCAAGAAAGGCGTAGTCATGGCTACGGGCGACTTCGGCCAAGACAAGGACATGCTGGAAAAGTTCATCCCCTGGGCAGCGCACCAAACAGACTTCGGCGGCATCTGGGACGGCTCAGGCCACAAGATGGCGTACTGGGCCGGCGCGGCCGTGGACAAGAACGAGACGCCCACGCCCATGATCTTCTGCTTCCAATGGCGCTCCATCACCCGCCAGGTGCGCGCGTTCCAAGGCCTCATGGTGAACTCCGACGGCCGCCGCTACGATAACGAGGACAACGTTATATCGCACGGAGCCCTAGCGTTAACCCACGAGAAGGGCCACTACGCATATGCCATCTGGGACGATGATTATGCGAACGAGCCGCAGTGGCAGAACCACCGCTACGTGGACGGCCCCAAAGTGTTCGAGACGCCCGACGACGTGCGCGCCTACTGGCAGACCACCATCGACGGTCCTGGAACCATCAACATGAACGGCTCGGGCGACATCGAGGTGAAGATGATCAAAGCCGACACCATCGAGAAGCTGGTAGAGGAGTTGGGTCTGCCGAAGGAGGAGACGCTCAAAACCATTGAGGCTTACAACGGATACTGCGACAAGGGAGTCGACGAAGAGTTCGGCAAGCGCAAAGAATTGCTGCTCCCTGTCAAGAACGGCCCGTTCTACGGAATCAAATGCACGCCTTGGTTCCTCACAACTACCGGCGGCATCCGCTGCAACGACGACATGCAGGTGATGGACGAGGACAACGAGGTCATCGAGGGTCTGTACTGCCTCGGATCCACCGTCGGCGACATGTACTGCAACTGCTACTCCACGCACTTCCCCGGCCATAACCTGGGCGGCACGTGCCTCACCTTCGGCTACGTTACCGGCCGCAAGCTGGCTGGCGCCGAATAGCTTCGCCTTTTCCCGTCGCAGCCCGGACGCCCTCCCTCCGCGTCCGGGCTGCACGTTGTTTCGGCGCGTTAGGACCGGAAGACGGCGCCCCCCATCGAAGCCGCCGGACGTCTCTACGCCGTCAAGCCTCCTGAGCTCCGGGCAGGCACGCGCGGATGAGCGATGCGATCAGACAACCACGCATACCGTGAAAATTCCCCGATCTTCAACATGACGCCCTCCCTCTTCAACGCGCTAGCCCGATCACGAAGCCCAGAGAAGGTGCGCGGCGTACCCGTACGAGATGATGCCCCCCACCTCCGTCTCGCGCCAGCCTCGCTCGCCATGGGAGAACTCGGATAACGCCGACGTTGAAGCGAAGCCGTTGGCGAACGAGCATACCGCGTCGAGCAGGCTCAGGTCGGATGCAGAAAAACAGGTGGGATCCTCCGCGCGTCCCGCAACGATCACCTGGCCGTCGCCCTGTTCGCGCAATGCGAGCGCCTCGTCGTCGACGAGACCGGCAACCAGCAGCTCGAACCGGTCGGGAACCGGACCGAACGGCGCCTTCGCATAGCGCAGACCCGTGAACCCCTCCCCGCTGTCGCGGTAGGCGGCGAAATCCAGGTAGAACAGCACCTTGTTCAGCTTCGTACGATACAGATCGCGAACATGCCGGGCAAGGTAGACCACGGTCTCGCGCATGCGATCCGAATCGAACGCGCGCATGCCCGTATCCAGCGTCTTTTCCTTCGCGATCTCGTCCAGCACGTTGAGCCGAACCACCGCGTAGTCGACCCGGGAGAGACCGCGCTTCCGCACCGTATCGCACGCTTTGGCGCGCTCTTCGTCAGAAAGCTTACGTGCTCCCCGTTCCAGGCACTTCAGCAAGAAGCGCGGATCGCGCGCGTTGGCTAGCAGCTGCGCATGGGAATCGGAAGCGAGGCTCCCGCTTTCGTATCGTTGCAAGCTCGCAATTCCGATATCGAGAGCAGCGGCAAACACCCGCTGCGAAAACCCGTACTTCTTACGCAAGGCCACGATTTCCTCGGGCTGCATGATGCCCATCTTTTCGCGATACGCTCGATACAGTTTGTCGAAACCTTCATCGACGAGAGGAGCCCATCCGATGGAATTTCCGCATTTCGGACATATCAAATGCTCGATATCCACCTCAACCGTCACGCCTCGGACATCCTCAACATGATGCCGAGTCTCATATGTCGCATCGACCTCTTCCCAGCATTCTTCGCACAACAGCCGTTTCACGGTCATCCGGATCAACTCGCTTTCCTATAGGGATAGACGAGCGGCCATTCAGCCTCATGGAACGAGACGCAGACTGCCTGCACATCGTCCGCTTTAAGATATGCAGTTAGTTTTATATATACTTCGTATTCTTCAAGGTATCTGCCAAACACCCACAGATCACGCGGCCGTCCTTTGTCGTCTTGCAAGGGGCCGCTTGAATAGTCAGCGACTTCAAGATCTCGAACAGCTCGATGCACATCAGCTTCACGATAGCCAATGGCCTTCATAAAAGCACGCGTCTTATTTCTCGGATCTCCAGACCCTACAACACGAAAGCATTCAAAGCGCGCTCGCCGCACCAGCGCCAGCACCGCTTCGATCTTCCAGCGTTCTGCAACCGTCCCCATCGCTCACCCCGCATCACATCATTTGATGTGATCAGTATACCATGAAAACATGCCGAATGACATCAAATGATGCGATTGCACTACTACAGCCACACGGCCAGAACGACGCATGCCAGCAAGCCCACCGCCAGCACGAGGCCGCTGCGCCCCGAGAACGCGCGCGGCGCAAGCGAGGTGCGCTCGACATCAGGGGCGCCGTAGCAGCGCGCGTCCATGGCGACAGCCAGCGAATCGGCACGCCGGAACAACCCGACAAACAGGGGAATCAGCACCGTCTGCCACGCGCGCAGCCGTTCCCACAGGCTGCCCTCGGCAAACGAAGCACCTCGCGCCCATTGGGCGTCGTGCACGCGACCGAACTCCTCGGCCGTCACCGGAATGAACCGCAGCGCCAACGAGAACACCATGGCGATGTCGTCGGTGGGAACGCCCAAACGCTTGAGCGGCCTCAGGAAGAAGCCCAGCGCGTCGGTCAGCTCGGTGGAAGTCGTCGTGTACGTGACCGCAAGGCTGGCCACCACCAGCAGCACGATGCGCACCGCGAAGAAAAGGCCGCGCGCAAGCCCTGCCGGCACCAGCCCGAACGACCCGATCAGCGCCACCGGCTCCCATGCGGCGAGCACTCCCGCCGACACATCGCCCAAGGCCGGCGGAGCCGCGCTCGCAGCCTGCCCCACGTCAAGCGAGAACCCGTTGAACAGCACGGTGAACGCCACGATCACGTACACCGGCACGAGCAAACCGAAGAACCGCCGCGCCGGAATGCGCGACACCTTCGCCACCGTGACGAACAGCAAAGCGCACAGCCCTAAGCCCATCCAAGAACGCACCAAAAACAGCGTGACGGAATACGCCGCTAGCAGCACGATTTTCACGCGTGCGTCACACGCGTGCACAGCAGAGGTTCCGGGGATGTACGAACTGACGTTGATACGCATGCTGGCAGTATGCCACAACGGCGTTTCCCGCGCGACGACCAGGGTGACAATTCCGCGCGATCAGCGCGTCGGCTCCCCCTTCGCCTGCCCGGGCCGCGGCCTGTCTTCCCGGTAGAGCGCAAGCAGCGCCAACCCCACGAGCGAGCAAATCCCCACCAGCAGAAACGCACCGCGAAAGCCTTCGTCGACCGTGCTCTGGAACGTGCTTTCTATGTCGCCTGCCCGATCGTCGATGGCGGCGAGGTACTGTTGCTCCGCCGCGTCGACGGCTTCGGCCGGCATGCCCGCCGAAGCAGCTTCCTGTTCGATCTCGGTTTTTGCCAGCGTCTTCACGTTCGCGACGATCGTGGTCACATCCGACCCCTTCATCAGCTGTTGAAGATCGTCGGGCAACCCAGCGCCATCGCCTCCCTGCGCTTGCCCGCTCGCTAGCTGCGCAATCGATTGCCCGCCCGGCGCATCGGGCAGAACGCCCATGATGCGATCGGGAATGGCCATGCCCGCATGCGCGATGAACGCAACCAGCACGGCAGGCGCGACCGCCGTGCCCACCGAGCGCACCAGCGACAGCGTCGCCAGCGCCGAGTTCGCCTCGCGCTCCTTCGTCTTCGCCAGCATCATGTAGTTGAGCGGCGTTCCAATCGTGAAGCCCATCCCGATGCCGATGGCCACGAGGCTGATGATGAGCGTCGCCATATTCGCGAACTGCGTGGCCACCAGCGCCAGGAACATCGCTCCCGCAGCCGAAGCCGCCAGCCCGAACGCGAGCACCGCCTTCACGCCGAAGCGATCGATGAGCTTGCCCGACACCGGCGCTCCCACCCCGGCGAACGCCGCCAGCACGATGACTACGTAGCCGCCGCTGCCCGAGGGCAGTTTCAGCACGTTCTCGGCGAACTGCGGGATGAAGATGATGCCCATCAGGATGACGCCGGTGATCACCGACAGCACCAACGTGATCACGATGTCGCGGTCGCGGAAGTACGACAGGTTGAGCACCGGGTCGGCCGCGCGGCGCTCGATCAGCACGAACACCGGAAGCAGCACGACGAACGCGAGCAAGAACGGCCACACGTCAGACGAGGTCGCAGATGCTCCCAGATCGAAGAAATCGAGGTTCTTCAGTCCGTACAGCAGCGACAACACCATCGCCACCAGCACTGCAATGCCCCACCCGTCGATGGGCTTCACCTGCTCGGCTCGCGTGTTCGGCAGCACGAACAGCCCCGCCACCACGATGAAGGCGCAGATGGGAACGTTCACGTAGAAGATGAACTGCCAGTTGGCCTGCCCGAACACCGATAGGATCAGGCTGCCGGCCGACGCTCCGAAGATGTTGGCAATGCCGTACACGCCGCCTACCAGACCCAACGCCAGCCCGCGCTTCTCGGGAGGAAACGTCGTGCCGAACTCGGCCGTGGCAACAGGCACGATGCCGCCTCCGCCCACCGCCTGCACGGCGCGCGCGGCTAACAGCATCCAAAAGCTCCCCACGTCCTGCGCCAACCCGCATAGAAGCGACCCGACACCGAACAGCAGGATGCTCGCAAGGTACACGTACTTGCGTCCCGAACGGTCCGCCAGCTTGCCCATCACCGGAATGGCGGCCGCGTAGGCAAGCGTATAGATGGTGATGATCCACACGCCCATCTGCTCGCCGATGCCCAGATCGCTCTGGATGACCGTGCGGGCAGGCGTGACGATGCCGGTATCGAGCGCCCCGATGAACAGGCCCAGCAGATACACGGCCGCAACAAGCGCGAACCCCTTGCCGCGTCCGCGCGAGGCGGACGAAGCAGATGAGGAAGAAGACGGAGCCATGGCACGACCTTTCAAGAGTGAATCAACCGGCAAGAAAAAGCCCGCGGCGCTGGCCACGGGCTTCGGAGGATGCCGGGCGCGCTCGTTTCCAAGTGCGCCCGGGGCGAGGACGAAAGCAGCGTAAGAGCGCTTTCGCCCTCGCCGCTGACGGTCGAGCGCGTGAGCGCCTAGCGGCCTTCGCGAATGTTCTCGACACCCTGCTTTACGTTGTCCTTGGCATCGACGGCGGCATCTTTGATAGCCTCGCCGGCCTTGCCGATGGACTCTTTGACGGACTCCATGAATCCTTCGCCCTTCTCATCCTTGCGCTGCTCGTGCTGCTGCGCGCGCATAGCGGCCGCGGGGTCGCCCGTGCGCTGCGCTTCCTCGTGCTCGCGCTTCGCGGCGGCATCCTCGGCCTTGCGCTCGTTCATGCCGGCCTTGGCCTCGTGGTAGGCATCCTTCATGTTGTTCTTCACGTCGTGGCCCATATCCTTCGCGCCGTTCTTCATATCGACGGACGCGTCGCCCGTCTTGTAAGCCCGATCAACCATGATAGTTCCTTTCAGATAGAGGTATCGTTTTCGTGCTACGCTTCGTCGGCTTCGCCGGTGGTCTTGATAAGCAGCTCTTCCGTCTCGGCTTCGGCGCGATCGAAATCGAACGCCGTAGCCGCCGCCTCCACGGATTCCTTCTCGTTGCCATCGCCGTCGACGGCCTCGACGTACTGCTCGGCCTCGCGCTTCACTTCGTTTTCGATGCGCTCGAGGTCTTCGGCCGCCTCCCGATTGAGCTCGTCGGCATCATCCTTGTCGATGCGGACGTCTTCCTTCGTGGTCGTGCCATCCATGTCGGCTCCTTTCCATTTGCACGGCGCGAAGCACCGCGCTTTGCGTGCTGAGTTCATACCCCGATTGTACTGAGGAAGCCCTGCGCGCACGACCACCGCAGCGCTACGGTACTGAAACGGCTGCGCGACAGCGCATGGATGAGACATTAACCCTGTCCCTTTGTCTCATTTTCATCCTCTGAAAAGCAGAACGGGGACCCGCAGGTCCCCGTTCGGAAAAGCAATCTGAAAAGAAAAGGCTACTTAGCAGCCTCTTCCTCCTTGGCATCGGCCGTCTCGACCTCGGCGGCTTCCGCGTTCTCGGCGGCAGCCTCTTCGGCCTTCTCGGCAACCTCGACGGCGGCTTCCTCGGCCTTGGCCTCGGCGGCCTCCTCCTTCGGAGCCTCCTCCGCAGCCTCGACCTTCTTCGGAGCGGCCTTCTTCGTCGCCTTCTTGGCAGCGGGCTTCGGCTCTTCCTTCTTCTTCACGGGCTCGGTCACGAGCTCCATGATAACCATGGGAGCGTTGTCGCCCTTGCGGTTGCCCAGCTTCATGATGCGGGTGTAGCCGCCCTGGCGGTCGGCGAACATGCCCTGCTCGACCTTCTCGAAGATCTCGCGCACGAGTTCTTTGTCGCCCAGAGCCGCGATGGCCAGACGACGGGAATGCAGGTCGCCCTTCTTGGCCCACGTGATGATCTTATCCACGTTCGGACGGATCTCCTTGGCGCGGGACTCGACCGTCTTGATACGGTCGTTCAGGAACAGGGCGTTCACCAAGCTCTTCTTCATGGCCTTGGTGTGGCTGAAGTCGGTGCCCAGCTTGCGGCCCTTGTAGTTGTGTCGCATGATTCGTATCTCCTATAGCTTCAAATTGAGGTCCATGGAAATGAGCTTGTCCTTCACTTCTTCAATGGACTTCGCACCAAAGTTTCTGATGTTCAGCAGGTCGTTTTCGGAGAACTCAACGAGCTGGCGCACCGAGTGGATTCCGGCACGCTTCAGGCAGTTGTACGAGCGGACGGACAGGTCGAGATCCTCGATCTGCTTGTCCAGCTCGGCGTTGGACTCCTGGCCCTCCGGCGCGAAGATGGACGGGATTTCGCCCTCCTCCTCGTCGACAACGTCGGACAGGCTCAAAAACGCGCCCATGTACTGGTTGATGATGTTGGACGCGCGGCACACGGCCTCGGTGGGCGTGATGCTGCCGTCAGTCTCAACTTCCAGCACGAGCTTGTCGTAGTCGGTGCGCTGACCCACGCGGGTGTCGGTGACGTTGAGCGTGCAGCGGCGAACCGGCGAGAACAGCGAGTCCACATGGATGACCCCGATGGGATCCTCCGTGCGCTTGTTGCGCTCGGCCGACACGTAACCGCGGCCCACGCCGATGCGAACCGTCATGTCCAGCTGACCGCCGTCGGCGACCGTAGCGATGACGTGCTCCGGGTTGACCAGCGTGAACTCGGTGGGAATGTCGAGATCGGCACCCGTCACCGTGCAAGGACCCTCCGCCGACACATGCGCCGTGGCTTCCTCGATATCATCGTTCAGTGCGGAGAACACAAGACCCTTGACATTCAGGACGATATCGGTGATATCCTCGATGACGCCTTCGGCCGTCGTGAACTCATGCTGCACACCCTCGATCTGGATGGCGGTGGCTTTCGCACCATCCAGCGAGGAGAGCAGAACGCGGCGCATGCAGTTGCCCAGCGTGTAGCCGTAGCCACGCTCGAGCGGCTCGACTATGAAACGTGCGACAGTGTCGTTGACTTCTTCCGTTGTTACCGTAGGCCTCATGAACTCTGTCATGTGGGATAAGCCTCCTTACTATGCCGCGATTATTTCGAGTAAAGTTCGACGATGAGCTGCTCGCGAATGTCCAGATCGATTTGATCGCGCTGCGGAAGAGCAAGTACACTACCCTGAAGTTTCTCGATGTCCACCTCGAGCCATGAGGGCACCTGAACACGCTCGTTGGAGATGAGCGCGCTCTTGATGACCAGCAGGTCGGCAGCCTTCGGAGCGACGGCCACGAGGTCGCCCGGCTTGACGCGGAACGACGGGATGTCGACGCGACGGCCGTTCACGGTGATATGGCCGTGACGCACCTGCTGACGAGCCTCGGCGCGAGACTTCGCGAAACCGAGACGGTACACGACGTTGTCGAGACGGCTCTCCAGGATACGCAGCAGGTTCTCGCCCGTCACGCCCTTCTGGCGGTTAGCCATATCGTAGTAATGACGGAACTGCTTCTCCAGGACGCCGTAGATGCGCTTGGTCTTCTGCTTCTCGCGCAGCTGGTTGCGATATTCGCTTTCCTTGATGCGCTTCTTGCCGGCCTCGCCCGGCGCGTAGTTGCGGCGCTCGATCGCGCACTTCTCCGTGTAGCAGCGATCGCCCTTAAGGAAAAGCTTCGCCCCTTCACGACGGCACAGACGGCAGTCCGCTCCAGTATAACGAGCCATAATTCTTAGATCCTTTCAGTTACACGCGACGACGCTTGCGCGGACGGCAACCGTTGTGCGGAATGGGTGTGCAATCCTGGATGCTGGCGATCTCGAGGCCGGCGGCCTGCAGAGAGCGGATGGCCGTTTCGCGACCCGAGCCCGGGCCCTTCACGAACACGGAAACCTTGCGCAGGCCATGCTCCATAGCCGTCTTCGCAGCGGCCTCGGCGGCCATCTGCGCAGCGAACGGCGTGGACTTGCGCGAACCCTTGAAACCGACCGTGCCGGCGGACTGCCAGGAGATCACATTGCCCTGAGGATCAGTGATGCTCACGATCGTGTTGTTGAACGTAGACTTAATATGCGCAGCGCCGACGGCGATGTTCTTACGCTCGGAGCGCTTGATGCGCGTGCGCACGTTTTTCTTAGCTGCCACTTGAGACTACCTCACTTTTTCTTTCCGCCGATTTGCTTACGAGGACCCTTGCGCGTGCGCGCATTCGTGTGCGTGCGCTGTCCGCGAACGGGCAGGCCGCGACGATGACGGAGTCCACGATAGCAGCCGATCTCCATGAGGCGCTTGACGTTCTGGGAAACCTCGCGGTGCAGGTCGCCCTCCACCTTGATGTTCGCCTGAATGTAGTCGCGCAGCTTGGTAAGGTCATCCTCCGTGAGGTCCTTCACGCGGACGCTGGGATCGACGCCGGTTTCAGCGAGGATCTTCTTGGAGGTCGTCAGACCGATGCCGTAGATGTAGGTCAAGCCGACTTCAATGCGCTTGTCGCGAGGAAGGTCGACACCAACAAGACGTGCCATAGGTTATATCTCCTCTTTCTTCCTAGCCCTGACGCTGCTTATGGCGGGGGTTCTCGCAAATGACGAGCACCTTGCCATGGCGTCGGATGATTTTGCACTTGTCGCACATTTTCTTGACCGAAGGACGTACCTTCATAATCATTTCCTTTCGGTTAATGCGTTCTCGTATCTATATGTCACACCCAGCCGCTGGTGATAGCTTTCCTCTTTTTGCTGCTTGCGCAAGGCGCGCAAGCCCCTCTTCGCACACAAATTCTGCACAGGTTGACACGACCTGCACGCTTTTACGGTGCTATTTGAACCGGTACGTGATGCGTCCGCGGTTCAAGTCGTAGACGGACAGCTCGACCGTCACCTTGTCTCCCGGCAGGATCTTGATGTAATGCATACGCATCTTGCCAGAAATATGGGCCAATATCTTGTGCCCGTTTTCGAGCTCCACCCTAAACATAGCGTTTGGCAGCGCTTCGAGGACGGTCCCCTCGAGCTCGATAACATCTTCTTTGGTCAAAAGTGCTCCTTTAAGCATATCGTCGTTAAGCAGCAACCATAGATGATACCAAAAGTATTCGGTTATGTACACGAGAATTTGAGGACGCAGAATTCCAACAAACCTTCTGGTCCGAATGCTACCTGCTTGCCAGGCGTGCGGTCGTGCCGCGCAGCCCGCGTCTCAGAAACGGGGCCGCCAGGTATTCGCGCGAAGCGCAGCCGCCTTGTCGGCTTCGACGCAGATCGTGCGCACTGAGGCGCCCGCGTCTTCGGTATCGTTCTATTCTAGGCTATTACGCCGAAGGGTCAAGAGCGATTTTGGTCGGAGTTGGAAAGGTTGCCTTCCTGTTCCTCCAGCAACGAAGCCAGCTTGCGGTACGATACGATGGCTACGACGGAGTTCGCCAGCGCCTTGACCACGTTGAACGGCAGCAATGCCGGCAACACCAGCGAAGCAACCTGTTCGTAGGTGGCGCCCATGTACAGCGGCGTGACCACGAAGTTCAGGCAAATGGAAACCGCCGAGGACACCACCACGCCGGCAGCGCATCCCAGCACGGCGTGCATCAGGCACGGTTTCCGACGGTACACGGTCCCCACCACAAGGATAAGCGACACGGTGGCCATAATGTTCATGAACGCGCCGAGCGGATCGGTGACGAGGTGCGGTATCCATGACGTCACGGCCACGGCCACGCCGATCCAAGATCCGTACAAGATCGTAGCCAGCAGCGAGACGATGCCCGATGGATCGTACTTCAACCATTCGGCCCCGGGCACCACCGGCAGCTCGACGAAGCTGAGCACCATAGCCATGAGGATGAGCAGCACGATGGCGGCGACTTGCTTCGGCGAACGCTCCTGCCATCCGTAGGGCAAACTCTCCGCGACCATAACACCTCCTTAGTTCGCACATTATACGCTGCGAGCCACTTTGCGACCTTGCGGTCAAGCGACAAAACGAGCCGGCTGGAAAACAACCGGCTCGCTTGGGGACAAATACGATAGGCGAAACGCTCGCCTACGCCGTCTTAGCAGCCGCAACGGCGGTGTCGACGTAGCCGGCGGTATCGACGAGCGTGGCGCCCGAAACCGCGTCCGGGCCCTTCGCCTTCACGTCGGCGATCTTCTGTCCGGCCACAAAGGACTCGATAGCCGACATGGATTCGATCCACGGCGTAGTGGACTGGGCCTTTTCCTTCATGCTGGCGCTGTACATATCGGAGTTCACCGACTTGGACATGAGCGCCTTGCCCTCGGCGTACCCTTCGGCGAAGGCGGCGTCCGAATTGGGCACGGGCACCAGGCCGGCAGACGAAGCGTCGGCGAACTGGAACTCGTCGATGCTCGAAGCAACCAACACGTCCCCCTGCACAAGGGAAACGGCTTCCGCGAACGCCTTGTCACCGTGAGCAGCCGCGGTGGCGCATCCCATCTTGAGGTCGGAACCGTCGCCGGCATACGCACCCGTCGTGGTGATGTCGTCGCTCCCGGCGACCTCGGACACGAGCTTCAGATAGTTGGGCGCGTCCACGAGGGTGGCTCCCGTCACGGCATCGAGGCTCGTCTTCGTCAGATCGGAGGCCTTCTTGCCCACGCAGTACGCCTCTATCGCCTTCATCGACGTCAACCACGGCGTGGTGGACTGGGCTTTCTCCTTCATGCTGGCCGAATAGGCATCGTTGTTCACCGTCTTCGACATGAGCACCTTGCCCTCGGCGTACCCGTCCGCAAATCCAGCGTCGGAGTTCGGCACGGGCGTGATGCCCGCCGAATCAGCAGGCATGAACTGATAGTCATCCACGCTGGCGGCGAGGATGGTACCGTCTTGGGCCGTGGCGACAACCACGCTCGTAAAGCACTTGTCTCCGTGAGCGGCGCCGTAGCCGCGATGCAAGGTCGCAGTTTTGGCAGCGGTGTCGGGCGCGGTTGCAACTGCAGAATCAGCTTTCGCTGCAGCATCGCCGCCTGCGCACGAGCTGAGCGTAGCAGCACCGGCCGCGCCCAATGCGACCACGATGCTTCCCTTAAGAAAATCACGACGCGAGACGTTCGTTTCCATAATGGCCTCCCTTGAATTCCCTCTAGACAACGGGGCAAACCATACGGATCAACACGAAGCAAATCCATCGTCAAAACGCAGGAAATTGCATTCCGTCCGAGATTGCGCTTCTAAACGAAAAGGGGGAGAAGCCCTAAACGCCCTTGTCGGGCCCGTCGCCTTCATCATCGAGCAACTTGAACAGCTCCTCGCGCGACGAGACCCCGAGCTTGCGGTAGATGTTCTTGCGGTGGCTTCGCACCGTGGATTCCGCCACCGTCAACTCATCGGCGACGAAGCTTGACGTGTGGCCGCGACCCAGCAGAAGCAGTATTTCGGCCTCGCGCGCAGTCAGGCGGTACTCGTCGGACAGATCGGCGCAACGACGGTTGTAGCCCTCCTGAGCTCCGAGCGCGTTCGACTCTACGGCATCGATGCCCTCGAGCATAACGCGCCACAATCGCGAGCTGGGAGTGACCATGAGCGCGATCGCCATCACCACGAACAGCACGATCAGCACCTGGTACTGGCATGCAGCTAGCACGCCCGTGTTCATGTTGGCGTCCGACAGCAGGCACACCAGGCACCCGACGATGATCATGATGCCTCCGGCCGGCAGAGCGAGCGAGCGCATGCGACCCGCCATCGCTACCAGCATCGCCGACATCACGAGCGCATAGATGGCGCAGAACGAGAGAGAGCCAACCGCCATCACCGAGCGTTGCAACGGAGGTTCGACGAACGCCGTGGCCGCGAACACCGCGAAGGCCACCAGCGGCAGGAAGAAACGGTACGAGAAGTTGATGAGCGCCTGATCGGTCTTCATGCGAATGAGGGGCACCATGACCGCCACGGCCAGCACGCCCGCCAAAGCCAGCGGAGCGACACCCCAATCCATGGTTCGCACCAGGCTATTGTCAGCCACGAACAGCAACAGCATGGCGAACGGCATAACGGCGAAGAACAGCGCGCGAGCGAGTGGGGTTTTGAAATCACCCGTCCCCTCCACCACCGACACATCGAGGTGCCCGAACACGTCCCGCCAGTTCACCCCTGCCTGCGCCGAACGCTCGTCCTCTCCCTCTGAGCGGAAGAACAACCGCGCGCACCCTACGACGGACAGCGCCGCCGCCACGGTGAGCACCGTCCGGGCAGGCGTCGCGCCCAGCATGGGCAGCAGCGACGCGCTTGCGAACAGGACGCAGCCGGCGACCCACGCCACAACGAGCGCGCGCCTGAACTCGAGCACATGCAGCCGGCTCATCCACACCAGGCACATCACGGCAGCGCCGAAACCCATCATGAGACCGCTGCCCGCTTCCACGACGGAGCCGTCGAGCGCGCCGAAGCTCCACAGGTCAAGCAGGCCGTAGCCGATCGCATAGCACGCCAACGCCAGCAGCATGATAGTGCGGCTCACACGCGCATGCGCCGTTTTCAGCAGGCAGATGAACAAAAACGCGAGCGCCGTGAACATGGCCGCCAGCGACAACGCGGCCGAAAACGACACCGAAGGCAGAAACGACCAGGAAACGGCAACCGACGACGTCATGCCGCGCCACTGCTCCAGCACGGGGAGGAACAACGGCACGCTCATGCAGAATGCGAAAAAGGAAAGCGTGTCAAGCAGGTCGAACCGTTTGATAATGCCTCGTTTTTCGAGTCGTATCATGTTCCTTCTCTCCACCGTCCGCACGTCCCGATCGCCCGCTGCGCCGCTCATGCACACTGCCCTCCCTCAAACGCCCGTAGAAAGTATACTGTCTTAGTAGCGTATTTGCGAATGTAATGTACTTGGAGGCAATGGCATGGTTTCTCGGAATTTCTTCCGCTTCAACACCACGAACATCATCAGCGCAGAAACCGACAACGAGGACATCCTCGACGAAGCGGTGGAATGGTGCGACCGCTACGAGCTGCTGTTCTCGCGCGTAGACCCTGCAAGCGAGCTGTTCCGGCTGAACAGCGCCGAGGGGCGCCCCACCGCGGTGGATGCCGAGCTAGCCGCGTTCATCGAGACGGCGCTGTCGTACTGCCGCGAAGTCGACGGGTTATTCGACGTGACTATGGGAAGCGCCACGCAGCTGTGGAACTTCAAGGATTGCATGATTCCCGCGCGCGATGACGTGGCCGCGGCGCTGCGGCACGTGGATTATCGCGGCGTCATCGTGAACGATGCCGTCGTGACGCTGCGCGACCCGCTGGCCTGCGTCGATTTGGGCGGCATCGCGAAAGGCTACATCGCCGACGGCATCCTCGCGCTGCTGCGCGAACGCGGCGTGGAACACGCGCTGGTCAACCTCGGCGGCAACGTGGCCGTCATGGGCGGCAAGCCCGATGGAGCACCGTGGCGCGTGGGCGTCCGCCGTCCCCTTCCCTCCAGCTCGATGCCGCTGCTTGATTCGTTCGCCGTCCTGGCCCTGCGCGATGGCTCGGCCGTGACAAGCGGCATCTACGAGCGCGCCTTCGAGCAGGACGGGAAACTGTACCACCATATCCTTGACCCGCGCACGGGCTTCCCCGCCGAAACCGACCTGCTGAGCGCCACGGTGGTCGCGCAGAGCTCGCTCGATGCCGACGGGTACACCACCGCGCTTATCATGATGGGAGCCGATCGCGCACTTGCGTTCGCCGAGCAGCATCCGGCGCTCGAAGCCGTGCTAGTCACCACCGAGGGCGATGTGCTGGCCACCTCCGGCATCGGTGATCGCGTACTGTTCGAGCTGCTGGGATAGCAAAACACGGCACGCATGCGAAAAGCGCGCAAAGTGGCTGGGCCACCAGGATTCGAACCTGGATAGCTGGTACCAAAAACCAGAGTCCTGCCGTTGGACGATGGCCCAGTCTGAAACAGAAGCGCCCGCGATGCGGCGCGCTAAGAACAATCGCATGCCGAGCAAACAAAAATGGTGGGCCGTGAGGGAGTCGAACCCGCGACCTTGGGATTAAAAGTCCCCTGCTCTACCAGCTGAGCTAACGGCCCACGTTCGCAGCAATGCGCGAGTACTCATTTTAGCTGGGCGGGCAAGGCGGGTCAATGATTATGTTGACGAACACCAGTCATACATCTAACCGCACGCAATACCGTCTATCCATTGCCACCATACCGTTATTCAAACCGAAACAATTCGTACTACAATCGAAGAGGAACCGAACGCCCACCCCTCTGTAGAAAGGCCGTGATGCCTCATGTGGTGCTCCAAGGTCCTGGTTGCCTACGACGGCTCCGCTCCCTCCGCCAAAGCGCTCCATCTAGCGCGTTCCATCGGCGCGCAGGACGAGAGCGTCGAGCTCGTGTTCGCCCATGTGGTGAAGCTGTACGGCCTGGGCACCGGCGCCGAAACCGTGCTGCTCGACGAGGCGAAGAAGGTGCTGGTCGAAATGGAGCAGCTTGCAGACGAAGTGCCGAACAAGGCGCACGCCCACCTGCTGAAGGGCAGCTCGCCGGCCGATCTCCTGCTGAAATGCGCGCAAGACGAGGGCTGCGACCTCATCGTCATGGGCAGCCGCGGCCAGGGCGGCGTCAAAGGCTTCCTTGGCAGCGTCAGCTACGCCGTGGTGCAGGGATCGCCTATCGCCGTGCTCATCGCGAAGGACGCTCCCGCCGCAGCGACGAAAGCCGGGGCGACCGATTAGCATGCCTGCAATTGCACGAGAAAAGCTCTGGACGAGAGATTTCGTATTCGGAACCGCCGTGAACTTCCTGATCATGGTGAACTACTACGGGCTCATGGTGGTCGTAGCCGACTACGCCATGAAAACCTACGATGCGCCCGCAGCCACCGCCGGCCTCGCGGCCAGTATCTTCGTCATCGGCGCGCTGATAGCCCGCCTCTTCAGCGGGCGCATCATGGATCGCGTCGGTCGCAAGCGCTTGCTTATCATCGGTGCCGTGCTCGAAGTGGCGTTCTCGGCGCTTTACCTTACCGGCCTGGGATTATGGCTGCTGTTCGCGCTGCGCCTGCTGCACGGCATCGCGTTCGGCACGTGTTCCACCGCCATCGGCACCATCGTCACGGCTCTTGTGCCGGACAACCGCAAAGGCGAAGGCGTGGGCTACTATATGCTGTCCGTCACCCTCGGCGCGGCAATCGGGCCGTTTCTGGGCATGTTTCTCACGCAGAACGCCGGATTCCAAACGTTGTTCCTCGTAGCCGCCGCCGTAGCTCTGGCTTGCTTGCTAGCCGCCACGCAGCTGCGCGTGCCGAAAAACCCTGTATCGGCCGAAACCGTGGCCCGGAAGGCGAGCGACATCGCCCGCGACGAACGCATCGAGCAGGCGGGCGGGTTCCGCGTGCCTCGTCCGAGCCTGACGAACTACCTGGAATCCAGCGTGATCCCCATCGGCGCCGTATGCGCGCTGCTGTTCTTCTGCTATTCCAGCCTGCTTGCGTTCCTCACGCCGTTCGCGGCCGAAAACGGGCTCGAAACGCCCGCGAGCTTCTTCTTCGTCGTGTACGCCATCGCCACGTTCGTCACACGGCCGTTCACCGGCAAGCTGTTCGACCGCAAAGGCGACCGCGTGGTCATGGTGCCCGCGTTCATCGCCTTCATCGTCGGCATGGGACTGCTGGCCACCGTCTACCAGCCGACGGCCATGCTGATCGCGGCAGCGTTGCTGGGCTTCGGCGTAGGGACGGTTCAGGCAAGCGGCCTGGCTCTGGCGGTGCGCCTCGCCCCCGACGATCGACTAAGTCTGGCGAACTCCACATTCTACATCCTGCTGGACATCGGCGTTGGCGTAGGCCCGCTGCTTTTGGGCATCGTACAGCCACTGTGGGGCTATCGCGGCCTGTTCGAGGCCATGTCGCTAGTCGCCATCGTGGCGCTGGCAGCCTACCTGCTAGTGAGCCGCAAAAAGGGCGCCATGCGCCACAAGCTTGAGGAAGCGGAGAAACGGTAAACAGCCGGCATGCCGCTCAAAGAGGCAAAGGAAAGGCTTGACGACCCGCTCTGACCCATGCTCCGCTATCGATCGTCGGCCTCCTCCACCAGATCGATGAGCTCCTGCTGCGAATGAACCCCCAGCTTGCCGTAGATGTTCGCCACGTGCGTCTTCACCGTGTTGCGCGACAGCACGAGCCTCTCCTGGATGAACGGCCCGTTGCGCCCGTGCGCCAGCAGCTCGAGCAGCTCGGTCTCGCGCGGCGTCAGCCGGTACCGCGCGGCCACGGCGGCGCTTTTCTCCGGCAGCCCCACCGAGGCCGCCGCCGCGACGGGCTCAACCGACTGCACGCCATCGATGGTTGCCTGGAAGCCGAACGGCTTGAGCACCGTGAAGTTCATCGCCACGAACAGGAACAGCACCACCGCGATGCCCACCGACACCGTCAGCGGGTCGGGAGTGGCGTTCACCGCATGCCCCACCGTCGCGCCGCACAGCAGGCCCGCCGACGAGGCCGCGCGTCCCCACGCGAACACGGCCAGCGCGTTCACCTTGTTGCGCGCGCCGATGGAGGCCAGCACGAACCACATGAGCGCATCGAAGCACTCGCTGCCCGCGTACAGCAGCCCGTTCGCGAACGCCATGTCGCCGGGCGCGCGGCCCACGAGCACCACCACCGCGAGGAATCCGCCCACCACGAACAGCGCTGCGGCCTGGTACAACACATCCGCTTTCGGCACCTTCGGCAGCAGGGCCATGACCAAGAGGATGGCGATGGGCATCAAGCCGAAGAACGTCTGCTGGGGATTACCGTCGATCGAGCCGAACGTCAACGCGAACCCGTACGCGATGCGGAAGATGAAGATGGCCACGAACAGCCCGTGCGCGAACGGCACGAACGACGCAGGCTGCGTGATGGACGTCTCCGCCGGCGGCACCGCCTCGCGGATGACGGCGAGCATGTCGAGCGCCAGCGGGCGGCACGCGGCGTACATGATGAACGGCAGCAGGAACAGCGTGGCCATGCTCACCGTCGCGTCGGCGCCCATGTACGGAAGTCGCAGCAGGTAGCTTGCCACCAGGGCCGACGCGATGCACAGCATGCACGAGCGTTTGTCGAGCTTGCACAGCGAGATGCCCATGAGCACCACCACCCAGCGCGACCCGACCGAGCGCACGCACGCACCCGCCAGCAGCAGGGGAGCCGATTGCTGCGCGATGCCCAGCACGATGAGCGCGAACCCCGCCGAGTACAGCACGAACGAGCCCGCCGTCAGGGTGGTCTCGTTGATGGACGAGGGCTTCTTGAGCGCCCACACCGCCAGCGCCACGAGCGTTACCACGCCCACGAGCGACGACGCGTCGCGCGCCTCGGACATGACGCCGATGTACTGCGGATACAGCGCCGCGTTGGTCAGCCATGTGCCGAACAGCTCGGCGATCAACGCGACGAGACAGCGAACCCACGTCGCGTTGATGGTGTTCCGTACCTCGATCATACGCCTCCCCCGGCCGTCGCCCGCTTCCCCGATGCAGGCAAGCCTACCGCACTTCACCCTCGCCTGACAAGGGGAAACCACCGTTCTGGTACCACGGGGGTGAGAGAAGCGGACGCGACGAATGCGCGAACTTGGTCCCCTGACGGTGAGGACAGCGCCCGCGCGGCGCGGCATGATGGCCCCAGGGTTCACCAATCGTTTCTCAGGAGGGAACAATCATGAAGAACATCGCAGAACAGGGTCTTTCGCGTCGAAGCTTCCTGACGGGCGCCGCAGCCACGGGCGCGCTCGCCGCGTTCGGCTTGGCCGGATGCGCCCCGCAAGCCAAAGCCGAGACGTCCGGCGACGCGACGAAAGCCGATGCCGCCGAAACCAAGGCCGACGCGTCCGCCCAAACCGACTGGCTGGGCAGCGCGCCCGACATCGCTGCCGGCGACATTAAGGAGACGAAGCAGACCGACCTGCTGATCATCGGCGCGGGCAACGGCGGCATGGCCGCAGCCGCCACGGCCGCCGACCTGGGACTCGACTTCATGCTGTGCGAGAAGTCCGGTTCTATCCAGCGCAGCCGCCACTGGTTCGGCGCCATCAACACGAAGTACACCGAGACCGCCGGCGCGCACGTGGACGAAGGCCGCCTGCTCAACGAGTTCTCGCGCTACGCCTCGGGCCAGTGCGACCAGCGCGTCATCCGCGTGTGGATCAAGGAGAGCGCCAGCGTGGTCGACTGGATCGACCCCATCCTCACGCAGGCCGGCATGACGTGCGCCTTCGACAACGACATCGACCACGAGACCGGCGGCACGAGCTTCGCCCTGTTCCCGATGGAGCACTACTACTCGGGCAAGGACGCCGCCGGCGAAGCGCTCGAGCGCAACAAGGTGCTGCTGTCTTACATCAACGACAAGGGCTACGACGTCACCTACAACCACAAGCTGGTGAAGCTGGTGCAGGACGACGCCGGCAAGGTGACGGGTGCCATCTTCGAGGCCGACGGCGGATACGTCCAGGTGGACGCCGCGAAGGGCGTGCTGCTCACCACGGGCGGCTACACGAGCAACGCCGAGATGCTGCGCGCGTGCAACCCGATGGTCGACCGCTGCGTCACGCTGCAGTACGGCTCGCCGAACAACGTGGGCGAGGGAATCAAGGCCGGCATGTGGGCGGGCGCGCAAAAGGACAGCATCGGCGCGCCGATGATCTTCGATCGCGGCACCGTGAAACCGGGGGAGAACGCGGGCATCATCAGCAGCCCCGGCGAGACGGCTACGTTCGTGGGCACCGACAAGCAGTTCAACCTCGGCTCGCAGCCGCTCATGAAAGTCACCCGCGACGGCAAGCGCTTCGTGAACGAGTCCACTCCCTACGACTTCTGCTGCTTCGCAGCGGCCGAGCACGAGGGTGGCGTATTCTGCCAGGTGTTCGACTCGAACCTTAAGGAAGACGTCAAACGCTTCAACACCATCGGCTGCTCGCGGCAAACCCAGCAGCTGCTGGCCAAAGAAGCCGATACCCCGCTCGACGAGATCTACGCCGATCAGCTCGAGAAAGGCACCATGGTGAAGGCCGACACCATCGAGGAGCTGGCAGTGAAGCTGGGCTTTTCAGGCGAGGCGAAGGACGCCTTCCTGGCCGAGGTGGAGAAGTACAACGGCTTCTACGACGCTCAGGAAGACCCCGATTTCGGCAAGGAGGCCTACCGTCTGTCCGAGCTGCGCACGGCGCCGTTCTACGGCATCTGGTACGGCGGCTCGCTGCTGACCACCGTGGACGGTCTGCGCATCAACGAGGACATGCAGGTGCTGAACGCCGAGAGCCAGCCCATCGAGGGTCTCTACGCCGCGGGCGACTGCTCAGGCAGCATCTTCGGGAACAACTACCCCGAGTACATCGTGGGCTGCGCCTGCGGACGCACCATCACGTTCGCACGCCACGCCGTCCGCCACATGGTCGGCGATCTGTCCTAGCACATCCTGCGGCTCGAACTTCCCTCCCTTTCGAGCCCTTCCATTAGCGAGGCCCCAGCGCATGCGCTGGGGCCTCGCTCTCGATAGCCGATGGCAGGTGCCCTGTTGGAAGCTACCCCTCGGCAGGCTGGAACGTATCTTTATCGGGCGCGAAGGACTGCATGGCCTCAATGGTGCGGGCGAACAGCTCGTCCAGCTCCCAGCCCAGCATTTCGGCGCCGGAGCGGATGACGTCGCGGCTGACACCGGCGGCGAAGCGCTTGTCCTTGAACTTCTTCTTCAGCGACTTCACTTCGAAATCCATGACGCTCTTCGAGGGGCGCATCACTACCGCCGCGCCGATGAGACCGGTCAGTTCTTCGGAGGCGAACAGGATCTTCTCCATCTGCAGCTCGGGCTTCGGCAGCTCCGGGTTGAAGTCGGAGGTGTGGCTCTGGATGGCGCGGATGAGCTCGGGCGAGCCGCCAGCGGCTTCGATGAGCGGCGCCGCGTAGATGGTGTGCAGCTCGGGCTCGTCGTCGTGCTCTTCCCAGTCGAGATCGTGCAGCAGCCCGACGATACCCCAGAACTCCTCGTTCTCAGGATCGAACTCGCGCGCGAAATAACGCATGGTCTGCTCAACCGTCTCGCCGTGCTCGATGTGGAACGGATCCTTGTTGTGCTCCTGCAAAAGCGCGAACGCTTCGTCGCGCGTCAGGCCGGCCTCGAGTGTCGCCATGATGCTCTCCTTCTCGTCTTCGATTGGATGCTCTTCGCTATGCTACCCCATAGGGCGCGCGAAGTCAGCATGGCAATCCGTTCGAACGCACGCCTAGAACACGATGCCGAGCGCGTTCGCCAACAAACCCCAGATGACGCCCATCGCGTACAGCGCCACGATGATGGCGATATTCTCTTTCAGATGGCGGTTCGTGCGAACCAACACCAGCAGGCCCACGCCCGCCGACACGAGCAAACCGGCCAACATGGCGCCCGAGCCCAGCACGCCTTCCACGTACAGCTGCGCGATGACGATGCTGGCCGCGCAGTTCGGCACGAGACCAACCAACGCCGAGCCGAACACCGACAGCGCCGGGTTCGCGCCGAGGAACTCGGCCAGCACGTCCTCGCCCACTACGGCAAGCAGGCCGTTCAGCGCTAGCGTGATGAGGAAGATGAACAGGGTCACCTGCAACGTATGTTTGAGCGCGCTTCTCAGGATTCCGCCTTCGCCGTCGTGGCAATGGCAATGCTCCTGCTCACATAAGTCGTGAATATGCAGCGGCATGTCGATGCGGCGCGCGATGCGAAGGCCGGCATCCACGAGGAAGCCCATGATCATGCCGATGATGATCTTCGCGCCGATGATTTTGAAAATGACGTCGGGCGGCACCTGCTCGGCGATGAAGATGGGCAGCATCTCGTCCGACGTAGAGAGGAACACCGCGAACAGCGTTCCCAACGTGATGACGCGCCCAGCCCACAGCGTCGCGGCAGCCGCGGAGAAGCCGCACTGGGGCACTACGCCAACGACGGCACCGATGAACGGCCCTGCCGCGCCGGCGCGCTGAATGGCAGCCTCGGCCTTCCCACCCGTCTTATGCTCAAGCCACTCCATGGCCAGATACGTGACGAACAGAAACGGAATGATGTAAAGCGTGTCCTTGATCGCGTCTGCCAGCACGTCAAACGCTATATGCATGATTTCTTCCATAACAACGTATTGTAATCCAATCAAGGTTCTGTAACAGCATCGTCGCCGAACGGTCACCAAGAGACCCACGCCCCCGGAACGCGCGGAGGCCCCGCCTCCCGAGGGGGGCGGGGCCTCCGCATGCCGAAACGCCCTCCGCGAGCGCGACGCCCTATCCTCCCACAGCCTGACGCTGCAGTACTTTCGGCGATGGCGGGCTTAACTTCCGGGTTCGGAATGGGACCGGGTGATCCCCGCCTCCATGGTCGCGCTCGCGCAGGGCGTTCCCGCGCGGGCCTCATATGGCCCCGCCCGGCGGCCGCGGGACCTCCGCGCCACCCTGGCGGTTGCACAGCGCTCGTGACTTCACGGTCGCGAAACCGAGAATGTGTTTGCGAAGAAGAGCTCGGGCTATTAGTACCGCTCGGCTGAGGCGCTCGCACGCCTTGCACCTGCGGCCTATCGACCAGGTGTTCTGCCTGGGCCCTTACCGGAAAGAGGACTCATCTTGGAGACGGCTTCCCACTTAGATGCTTTCAGCGGTTATCCGTGCCGGACGTAGCTAGGCAGCCGTGCCGTTGGTCGACAACTGCTGCACCAGAGGTCCGTCCACCCCGGTCCTCTCGTACTAGGGGCAGACCTCCTCAATCCTCTTGCGCCTGCGGAGGATAGGGACCGAACTGTCTCACGACGTTCTGAACCCAGCTCGCGTACCGCTTTAAATGGCGAACAGCCATACCCTTGGGACCGACTTCAGCCCCAGGATGCGATGAGCCGACATCGAGGTGCCAAACCTTGCCGTCGATGTGGACTCTTGGGCAAGATCAGCCTGTTATCCCCGGAGTACCTTTTATCCGTTGAGCGACGGCCATTCCACTCTGTGCCGCCGGATCACTAGAACCGACTTTCGTCTCTGCTCGGCTTGTGGGCCTCGCAGTCAAGCCCGCTTGTACTCTTGCGCTCTGCGAACGGTTGCCGACCGTTCTGAGCGGACCTTTGCGCGCCTCCGTTACGTTTTGGGAGGCGACCGCCCCAGTCAAACTACCCGCCTGACACGGTCCCCCCGCCGGATCACGGCCGGGGGTTAGATCGCCGACGCGACGAGGGCAGTATTCCAAGGTCGGCTCCGCCCGGGCTGGCGCCCGGGCTTCGCAGCCTCCTGCCTATCCTCTACGCGCCGAGCCAACGATCAATGTCAAGCTGCAGTAAAGGTTCACGGGGTCTTTCCGTCCTTCCGCAGGTAATTCGCATCTTCACGAATAATACAATTTCACCGGGTCCATGGTTGAGACAGCGCCCAAATCGTTACGCCATTCGTGCAGGTCGGAACTTACCCGACAAGGAATTTCGCTACCTTAGGACCGTTATAGTTACGGCCGCCGTTTACTGGGGCTTGGCTTCAGAGCTTCGCCTTGCGGCTGACCCATCCGCGTA